>JACREH010000084.1 GCA_016218345.1 Gammaproteobacteria bacterium
CACGACGGCGGCCCCTTCCGTCCGGGACTCCTGGACGATACGAACGATCTGTTCTTCGGTGAAACGGGTCTTCTTCATAAAACCTCCACGGGTTGATTATCCTAAACCAACCAGTGGCTCGAAAATTGGGGGGCACTCCAGGCAGGCGTTTGATCTTCTATTTTCATACTTTGAGTTGATCTATCGTCGTGTTTCATGTGTTCTCCAGATAGTGCCAAACGCAAAGCTATGCCGCACGGCCCCGGACACCACAGGAAACTTGGCGCGCTGTCTCCGGTGTCGGCACGAGCGACGTGTTATGCATTACTGGCATTTAGCCTCCAACTTCTCAATTATTTCGTGCATGTTCTTTCCGCCGGCAACTGCGGTGTAAGCATTATTGCCAAGATACACTACGAATAGAGTGAAGATAGGTAACGCCAAGAGAGTAATGCCACGAAATGTTGATAACGCCCCCTTCTTGGAAATCGTGTCACTGAATACAACGGAGTCGAGCGGCGGGTAGTACCCTGTTTTTATAGTTTTTATTCCTGTTACCAGATATGGGAGCGATACGACTAAGAACACGATGGGTAATCCATAACAAAATAATAGCAACGAAATATATGCAGCGTTAATGCCTAGCAACCTCACACATTCCGGATTATTCGTGCTCTTACTCCACAGGGAAAAACCGACAAGGACAATGCCAATGAAAATATATGGCGCAGATTTTATTAGTGCACGTCGTTTATTCCCCTTGATAATTATCGCTTGCGTGCTTACTGGGAGAACTTTCAATTGTTCCTCAAGAGGCACGGGCGGAGTGCCGCGATACCGTCGCTCCCGGGGGGTTTTAAGAAAAGCGGCAATCGCGGCGGCTACACCCATAGCCGCAAGCGAAATTATTAACCAAGTGCTCGTATCGTCAGTCATGTGAACGCATAACTACAATTCGACCGCCTAAATGCCGCGTTTAAACACACATTTAGGCGGTAATAAAACCTCGATGTGAGTCGGATTATGGTGTTAGCAGTAGATACCACATCAAGTCCCGCACAAGTACAAGGCTACGAAAATCCGATAGCCATTTGCCCGAGTATCACCCAGGCCGTACCAGTCCGCCAGTCACCGCGTCGCGGATCGGCGTCGGCGCGGGTGCGTCGCCCACGTAACCGGGCAGCACGTAGTCTATGCCATGCCCAAAACGCCGCCGTACCTCGCGATCGGTGCGCGCCGGGGCGTCATTGGCGCGGTTGGCGCTGGTAGAAACGATCGCCATGTGTGCCAGGCGGCACAACGCCGCGGCTTGCGGGTGGGCGGTGACGCGCACGGCGACGCGTGCCTGGCCGCCGGTGATCCAGCGCGGAACGGTGTGGCCGGGAGTCAACAGCCAGGTGTGCGGGCCGGGCCAGGTGGCGAGAACTTGAGGCGGAATCTCCGCCACATAGGGCGCGAGTTGGCGGGTGTCGGCGGCCAGCAGAATCAGGCCTTTCTTGAGCGAGCGGCGTTTGAGGCGCAAGAGTCTCAGCACCGCATCGCGGTTGCCGGGATCGCAGCCCAGGCCGAAACAATATTCGGTGGCGTAGGCGACGATGCCGCCGCGGCGCAACACCCGGGCGGCGTGGAGCAACTCGCGGGAGAACAAGCGTTAGTTACCGAATTTTTTGCGGACCGCGGCGTTTTTGGCGAGCACCTCGGCGGTGGTGGCCAGGCGCTCGTCGGTAAGGCGCTTGGCGAGTGCGCCGTCGGACAACGCCAGAATCTGGGCCGCCAGGTAGCCGGCGTTTTTCGCGCCGGCCTTGCCGATGGCGACGCAGGCGACCGGCACGCCGCCCGGCATCATGGCGGTGGAAAGCAGCGCGTCCTCGCCCTTGAGCGGGCCGCCCTCCATGGGCACGCCGATCACCGGCTTGGTGGTGAGCGCGGCGACCGCGCCGGCCAGGTGCGCGGCCATGCCGGCGGCGGCGATGAACACCGCGCAACCGCGGGCGTCGGCCTCTTGCACGTATGCGCGGGTGGCGTCCGGCGTGCGGTGCGCCGACAGCACGTTGACCTCGCGCGCAACGCCGAGTTTATCCAGCACCTCGACCGTGGCCTGCATGGCGTCAAGGTCGGAATCCGAACCCATCAGAATCGCAACGAATGGTTTGGTCATCGACACTATCCCTTGGCTGAATTTGCTGAAATAAATATACAAGCTTTGCCGCAGATGGACGCAGATAAACGCAGATCAATAATGCCTGTACTAATTATCTGAGTTCATCTGTGTTTATCTGTGGCTAATCGCCTTTGGTTTCACGCGCGATGGCGCGGTAGCCGATGTCGCGGCGGTAGTGCGCGCCGCTCCAGGATATCCGTTTGACCACCTGGTAGGCACGGGTTTGCGCCGTGGCCACTGTATCGCCGAGCGCGGTCACGCACAACACCCGACCGCCGTGGGTCACCACCTGGCCGTCCGTCAGCGCCGTGCCGGCGTGAAACACCTTGGTGTCCGCGGCGTCGGTGCCCGCCAGGCCGCTGATGACATCGCCCTTGGGGTAAGTGCCGGGGTAACCCTTGGCCGCCATGACCACGCCGAGCGCGGCACGGCTGTCCCAGCGCGCCTCGACCGCGTCGAGTTTTCCGTCTAGTGCGGCCTCGACCAGCGCCACCAGGTCGGATTGCAGGCGCATCATGACCGGCTGGGTCTCCGGGTCGCCGAACCGGCAGTTGTATTCCAGCACCTTGCAGGTGCCGTCCGGCGCGATCATCAGGCCGGCGTACAGAAAACCGGTATAGGGATGGCCCTCGGCCGCCATGCCGCGTACCGTCGGCTCGATCACCTCGCGCATGACGCGCGCGTGGATCGCGGGCGTCACCACCGGCGCGGGCGAATAGGCGCCCATGCCGCCGGTGTTGGGGCCGGTGTCGCCGTCGCCGACGCGCTTGTGGTCCTGGGAGGTGGCGAGCGGCAGGATATGTTGGCCGTCCACCATGACGATGAAGCTCGCCTCCTCGCCTTGCAAAAACTCCTCGACCACCACCCGGTGGCCGGCCTCGCCGAAGGCGTTGCCCGCGAGCATGTCGCGTACCGCGGCGACGGCCTCGGCGGCCGTCTCGGCGATGATCACGCCCTTGCCGGCCGCCAGGCCGTCGGCCTTGACCACGATCGGCGCGCCGGTTTTGTGGATGTAGGCGATGGCCGCGTCGACGTCGGTGAAGTTGCCGTAGGCGGCGGTGGGAATATTGTGGCGCGCCAGAAAATCCTTGGTGAAGGCCTTGGAGCCTTCCAGCTGGGCCGCCGCCCGGGTCGGGCCGAAGCAGCGCAGGCCGGCGGCCGCGAAGCGATCGACCACGCCCAACACCAGCGGCGTCTCCGGACCGACGATGGTGAGGTCGATTTTATTCTGCTGCGCGAACCCGAGCAGGCCGTCGACGTCCTCGGCCGCGATCGCGACGTTCCGGCATTTCGGTTCGGTCGCGGTGCCGGCGTTGCCGGGCGCGACGAAAACTTTTCCGACCGTGGGCGACTGCGCGACCTTCCACGCCAGCGCATGCTCGCGCCCGCCGCCGCCGATGATGAGGATTTTCATACGACAGCTGGAACCGCAGATGAACGCAGATGAACGCAGATAAGTAATTCAAGGCTTTTGGGTTTTTGCCTTAAATCAGCGTTCATCTGCGTTTATCTGCGGTTTCAAAAATCTTAATGCCTAAAGTGCCGCATGCCGGTGAACACCATGGCGATGCCGTGCTGGTTGGCGGCGTCGATCACTTCCTGGTCGCGTAGCGAGCCGCCCGGCTGGATCACGGCGGTGACGCCGACCTCGGCGGCCTGATCGAGGCCGTCGCGGAACGGGAAGAATGCGTCGCTGGCCATGACGCTGCCGCGCACTTCCAGGCCGGCGTCGGTGGCCTTGATCGAGGCGATGCGCGCGCTGTAGACGCGGCTCATCTGGCCGGCGCCGACGCCGATGGTGCGGCCTTCCTTGCAGTAGACGATGGCGTTGGATTTCACGAACTTCACCACCTTCCAGGCGAACAGCAGGTCCTTGAGCTCCTGTTTGGTGGGGGTGCGCTTGGTGACGAGCTTGAGATCGGCTTCGGTCACCATGCCGGTGTCGCGCTGCTGCACCAGCAGCCCGCCGGTCACGCGCTTGTAGTCGAGGCCGTCGACCGCTTGCGCGTCCCAGGCGCCGCATTCGAGCACGCGGATGTTGTGCTTACCGGCCAGGACCGGCAATGCCGCCGGGTCGATGGTCGGCGCCACGATCACCTCGACGAACTGGCGATCCAGGATCGCCTTGGCGGTGGCGGCATCGAGCGGCCGGTTGAAGGCGATGATGCCGCCGAACGCCGAGGTGGGGTCGGTGATGTAGGCGTTCTGGTAGGCGTCGAGCACGTTGTCGGCGACCGCCACGCCGCACGGGTTGGCGTGCTTGACGATCACGCACGCCGCCTCGTCGAAGGTCTTCACGCACTCGAGCGCGGCGTCGGTGTCGGCGATGTTGTTGAACGACAGCTCCTTGCCCTGGAGCTGGCGGGCGCTGGCCACGCAGCCGCGCGGCGGCTGGTGCTCGGCGTAGAACGCCGCCTGCTGGTGAGGGTTCTCGCCATAGCGCAGCGCCATGGCGTGGCGGTATTGCATATTATAGGTGTGCGGAAATTCCCCGCGGCTTCCGTCCGGCCCGATAGCCCCCAGGTAATTGGCGATCATGCCGTCGTAGCGCGCGCAATGCTCGAAGACCTTGACCGCGAGTTGGAAGCGCAACGCCTCGCCGACCGCGCCGTCGTTGGCCTGCATCTCGGCGAGCACGGCGGCGTAGTCGCCGCTGTCCACCAGCACCGTCACCGCCTCGTGGTTCTTGGCGGCGGCGCGCAGCAGCGTCGGCCCGCCGATGTCGATGTTTTCGATGGCGTGTTCGAACGTGCAGTCTTTTTTCGCGACCGTGTCCTCGAACGGATAAAGGTTGACCACCACCAGATCGATCGGCGGGATGTCGTGGGCGCGCATGGTCTCGACGTGCGCCGCCACCGTCCGCCGCCCAAGGATGCCGGCGTGGATGCGCGGGTGCAGGGTCTTGACGCGCCCGTCGAGCATCTCGGGAAAGCCGGTGTACTTGCCGATCTCGATGACGGCGATGCCGTTGTCGGCCAGCAGCTTGGCGGTGCCGCCGGTCGAGAGAATTTCGACCTTGAGCGACTGGAGGGCGCGCGCCAACTCGACCACGCCGGTCTTGTCGGAAACACTGATCAGGGCGCGTTGGATGCGGGGCATGCGGTCTCCCTTAGTAGCAAGAATTATTTATAGCCACAGATAAACGCAGATGGACCTGGATGACACTCCGGATCGGTGTGGTTTTCATCCGTGAATATCTGTGTTCATCCGTGGCCAAGATACTTAGGTTTTCGGTTTTACCCGGAAACCGTTTTTCTTTGCGTTCTCCGCGTCTTTGCGGCAGAAATTCATATAAACGGATTTTGTCCGCTTATTTGTCCAGCCCGTGCAGCTTGAGTTTTTTGCGTAGCGTGTTGCGGTTGATGCCGAGCATCCGGGCGGCCTTGCACTGGTTGCTCTTGGCGTGGTGCATGACCAGTTCCAGCAGCGGGCGCTCGACCTCGCCGATCACCATCTCGTACAGGTGCCCGGGCTTTTCGCCGTTGAGGTCGTGGAAATAGCGTTCCAGCGCGGCTTTCACGCAGGTCGCGACCGGCCCTTTGCGGCCGTGGAGCTGTTCTTTCATGCCGCCAGCACCAGGTGCGCCGCGGCGTGGACACGCGACAAGTGCGTATCCTGCCCGTCAAAGAAGTCCTGAATGAGCCCGAGCTGTTCGGCCACGGTCTCGACCCGGTTGACAGCGTGGCGGAACACCGCCCCGCCCACCAGCCCCTTGCTATACCAGGAGATGTGCTTGCGGGCGATGCGTACCCCCAGGTGCGGGCCGTAAAACTGGTAGAGATTGTCGAGGTGCCCGAGGAGTGTGGCGCGGATTTCCTGGGGCGACGGTTCAGGAAGTTTCGTGCCGGTCCCGAGATAGTGCTCGATTTCGCGGAAAATCCACGGCCGGCCCTGGGCGGCGCGCCCGATCATGAGCGCGTCGGCGCCGGTCGCGTCCAGCACCTGCTTGGCCTTTTCCGGGCTGTCGATGTCGCCGTTGGCGATCACAGGAATGTTAATCGCCTGCTTGATCGCCCGGATGGTGTCGTATTCGGCCTCGCCCTGGTAGGCGTCGGCGCGGGTGCGGCCGTGCACCGCCAGCGCCCGCACGCCGCAATCCTCGGCCAGACGCGCGACCGCCACGCCGTTTTTATGGGTGCGGTCCCAGCCGGTGCGGATCTTGAGCGTCACCGGCACGTCCACCGCCTTGACCACGGCGTTCAGAATCCGCGCCACCAGCGGCTCGTCTTGCAGCAGCGCCGAGCCGGCCATGACGTTGCACACCTTCTTGGCCGGGCAGCCCATGTTGATGTCGATGATCTGCGCGCCGTTGGCGACGTTGTATCTGGCGGCCTCGGCCATCATGGCCGGATCGGCGCCGGCGATCTGCACCGACTTGGGTTCGGTCTCGCCGTCGTGATTGGCGCGCCGCCGGGTTTTTTCGCTGCCCCACAGCAGCGAGTTGGACGACACCATCTCGGACACCGCCATGCCGGCGCCGAGTTGCTTGCACAACTGGCGGAACGGCCGATCGGTGACGCCGGCCATGGGCGCGACCACTAGATTGTTGCGAAGCGTATAGGGCCCGATCTGCATGCCGGTTTTAACTCGTGACCGCCGAGGGAAGGGCGGCATGATAACCATAAAACGGCTGCTCAGGGAAGAGGCAGTTCGGCGCGCGCTGCGCGGCACGGCCGGAAAGTCAAGCGCCGGCTGTTACGGCGCCGGAAGTAATTGAATTTCGTAGCCGAGCGCGCGCCGGTCGGGATGGGTGATGTCCAATTGCACCGCCATCGCCACATGCGACGGCATGCCCTCGCGCGCCAGCGCGGGATTTTCCAGGTAGTCGGCGGGCGCGAAGTCGCGGCGCGCGACGGTAAGCCCGTTGATGTTCGTCAGACTCACCTCCATGAGCGGAAACGGCTGCACGGCCTCGGCGCGATTCACCAGCGTGGCGTGGATGCGCAGCGCCTTGTCGTATTGCGGATGCGGCGCGACCCGGGTCTCCACCAATTCGATAAGGCCCATGTTCTGACGCGGCACGAGGCTGCACCCGAGTGTCTCGCACAGCCGCGCCACCGCCGGCCGCCACGGCGCCTCCGGCGGCGCGATATCGCCGGGATAGAAGAATAACAACTGACCGATCAGCGCCAGCAGCAACACACCGCTGGCCGCGACCCAGACGCCGGTATGGGTCGCGCGCACCGCCGGCGCCGCCGGGAACGAAAGCTCGCTGATCAGCGGGATCGGCTCCGGCAGCAACGCATGTTCGACGCGCGCCGCCTTCGCCGGCCGAACGGGCGCGCGCGGCGTGCCGCCGGGTTTGGCCGGCGAAGGCGGTTGCTGGCCGGCCGGTGCGCGCGGCAGACGGGTCACCAGGTGTTGGTCGGCCTGAAATACTTTGGTGCATTGCCCGCAACGCACCAGACCCTGGCGCGCCTTGAGTTGCGCGGGCGTGAGGTTATAAATCGTCTGGCACCAGGGACAGCGCGTGTACATAACGTCAGCCGGTCGGGGCGCGCCGGACGCCGCTCAGCAGCGCCCAGTCCCCGCGGATTTCCTCTGTAAAATCGAAGTTTTTCACGTAGTATTCACTCACTTCCAGGACCTGCTCGGCCAGCAGACCGGACAGCACCAGCCAGCCGCCGGGGGTTACCGCTGCCGTCAGCCGCCCGGCCAATTCGATAAGCGGCCCGGCCAGAATGTTGGCGAGCACGATGTCGGCCTGCAATCCGGCCGGCAGTTGTTCCGGCGCGAGCAGCGTCAATTCCGCCCCGATGCCGTTGCGCGTGGCGTTGTCGCGGCTCACGGCGAGCGCCTGCGGATCGGTGTCGATGCCCCAGGCGGTGCGCGCCCCCAATTTCAACGCCGCGATCGCCAGGATACCCGAGCCACAACCGTAGTCGATAATGCTCTTGGCCGCGAGCGCCTGGCGCTCCAGCCACTCCAGACACAGGGCGGTGGTGGCGTGCGTGCCGCTGCCGAACGCCAGTCCCGGATCGAGCAGGATCGTCACCGCGTCCGGATCGGGTGGGGTCAGCCAACTCGGACACACCCATAGGCGTTGCCCGAAGCGCAGCGGTTTGAATTGCTCCATCCAGACGCGCGCCCAATCTTGATCGGGCACCAACTCGACATCGTGCGGCGGCAGGGTGGCGAGCGCACAGTCGTGCGCCAACTGGTCGAACAGGGTTTGCGGTGAGCTGTCGATCGGAAACAGTCCGCTTATCCAGGTGTCTTTCCAGGCGGCGGTGTCGCCCCGGCCGACATCGAATTGCGGTTCGTCGCCGGCGTCCTCCAGGCTGACCGCGAGCGCCCCCAGGTTTTCGAGCGCGTCAGCGAATTCCTGCGCGCGTTCTTTGTCGGCGCGCAGCCTGAGTTTCAGCCAGGGCACGAATCCGCTCGATCGTTATTTTTCTGTAACAACAGGGGGAGTGACCCGGCGGATTCGGCGGTGTAGAGTGACGGGATGATTAAAAGCATTCTCGGAATAGGCCGTTGATTCAGTCGATCCGGTATCGCCGCGTGCCACGGTCCGGATCGAAACCCAGCAGCGATGTGGACGCCATCATAACCCCGATACCAAAGGAGCGAAAACAATGACCAAGGGCGTGGAACGAAAGAAGGAAGCCAAGAAGAAGCCGGCCAAGACCATGAAAGAAAAACGCGCCGCGAAACGGGCCAAGCGCGAAGCCAGCGGCACCCTGAGATAACCGGCCAAGGAAAGTAATCGCTGTTACCGCGGACAACCCCGGCCACGGCCTGGGTTGCGAGGCCGGGCGCGGCTGTTTAACGCCGCCCGGCGCGCGCAGTTGCCAGCCGGAGAAATTCGCCGCCCAGGGGCCAAGGGCGACCGCAGCGCGGCAGGGTTTCGCCGGTCTTACACCCCGCTGGATCCCGCTGCACCGTTCGGGCGATCGCCCGAATGCCAGAAAATTCAATAAATATAACAGGTTAAAATCGATACCTGCCGCCAGCTTGTGGTTGGCACAGGTTGTGCTTAATTCATAAGGCATTAGTCAAAGTAAATCTGAACGGGACGGAAAAGGGGTTACTCAAGTGCTTCGCATAGCCAAGACCGGCCTGGCGGGTTTGGGCCTGGCGGCCTGTCTTTTCGCCGCCGCCGCCCGGGCCGAATCGGGCGTCAAATTATATGTCTACGAGTTGCTGGACGGGTCGCGCATCGTGACCGGCCACGCGCTCGCCAACAAGCACTATCGCCTGGTGCGTACCGGCGTGGACGCCAGCGGCGAGGGCCAGTTCGCGGCCAGCCGCAATAGCCAGTTTTTCCGCACCGACCCGTCCGCCTACGACGACGTCATCCGGCGCGTCGCGACCGCGCACCAGGTGGACTTCGCACTCATCAAGGCGGTGATGCACGTCGAGTCGTCGTTCAATCCCTACGCCCGCTCGCGCAAGGGCGCGCTCGGATTGATGCAGGTGATGCCGGAAACCGCCAAACGCCACGGCGTCCACGACATCTACGACCCGATGCAAAACATCGAGGCTGGGGTGAAGCATCTCAAGTATCTGACCGCGAAATTCAACAGCGAACAATACCTGGTGCTGGCCGCCTACAACGCCGGCGAAAACGCCGTGCGCCAGCACAACGGCATCCCGCCGTACGAGGAAACCCAGAGCTACGTGCGCAAGGTGCTGTCGCTCAAGCAGCAGTATTCCCGCAGCTAACGCCCGGCCCCGCCGGTTTCCGGGCGCAGCCTATAACCCCAGCTTCTTCTCCAGGTAATGAATATTGACGCCGCCGCGCTCGAAGGCGGCGTCATTCATGATGTCCTTGTGCAGCGGGATATTAGTCTTGATGCCGTCCACGATCATCTCCGAGAGCGCAATGCGCATACGTGCCATGGCGATCTCGCGGGTATCGCCGTGGACGATGAGCTTGCCGATCATCGAATCGTAATACGGCGGCACGAAATAGTTCTGGTAAACATGCGAATCCACGCGGACGCCGGGCCCGCCCGGCGGGTGCCAGGTGGTGATCCGCCCCGGTGACGGGATGAAGCTCGCGGGATCCTCGGCGTTGATGCGGCATTCGATGGCATGGCCGCGCCACTCGATGTCCCTCTGGCGCAGCCGCAATTTCTGGCCGGCCGCGACCAGGATCTGTTCTTTCACCAGATCGACCCCGGTGACCATTTCTGTGACCGGATGCTCGACCTGGACGCGGGTATTCATCTCGATGAAGTAGAACTGGCCGTTCTCGTATAAAAACTCGAACGTGCCGAGGCCGCGGTATTTGATCTTGCGGCAGGCCTCGGCGCAGCGCTCGCCGATCTTGTGGCGGAGTTTTTCGGTGATGCCGGGCGCGGGCGATTCCTCGACCACCTTCTGATGGCGGCGTTGCAGCGAACAATCGCGCTCGCCCAGATGGATGGCGTTGCCGTGTTGGTCGGCCAGCACCTGGAACTCGATATGGCGGGGATTTTGCAGGTACTTTTCCATGTACACGACATCGTTGTTGAATGCCGCCTTGGCCTCGGCGCGGGTCATCGAAATGGCGTTGAGCAGCGTGCCCTCGCTGTGCACCACGCGCATGCCCTTGCCGCCCCCGCCGCCGGCGGCCTTGATCAGCACCGGATAACCGATGTCGGCGGCGAGCTTGAGATTGCGCTTGGAATCGTCGTTGAGCGCGCCTTCCGAGCCCGGCACGCACGGCACGCCGGCCTTTTTCATGGCGTGGATAGCCGAGATCTTGTCGCCCATCAGGCGAATGCTGTCGGCGCGCGGCCCGATAAAGATGAAACCGCTCTGCTCGACACGCTCGGCGAAATCGGCGTTCTCCGACAAGAATCCGTAGCCGGGATGGATCGCCTGGGCATCGGTGACCTCGGCGGCGCTGATGACCGCGGGGATATTCAGATAGCTTTGGCTCGCCGGGGGCGGGCCGATACACACCGATTCGTCGGCCAGCATTACGTATTTGGCGTCACGGTCGGCCGTGGAATGCACCGCCACGGTCTTGATGCCGAGTGCCCGGCAGGCGCGCTGCACGCGCAACGCGATCTCGCCGCGATTGGCAATCACGATTTTTTCGATCATGGAGTTTGGTAATATTCTTAGCCGCAGATGAACGCAGATGAATCCAGATAAAAAACCAGACCGGATCTTCGTTTATCCGTGTTCATCTGTGGCTGAAATCTTATTCATTCAATTATGACGAGCGGCTCGCCGTACTCGACCGGCTGGCCGTTCTCCTTGAGAATAGCCTTGACCGTGCCGGCCTTGTCGGACTCGATCTCATTCAACATCTTCATCGCCTCGATGATGCACAGCGTGTCGCCGACCTTGACCTGACTGCCGATCTCGACGAACGGGTTGGAGCCCGGCGCGGGCGCACGGAAGACGGTGCCGACCATGGGCGAGACCACCGCGTGACCGGTCACGGCCGGCGCGGCCGCGGGCTCGGCCGCCGCGGGCGCCGCCGGGGCGGGCGCGGCCACCACGTGGTGATGGATCGGCGGCGGACTGATGCTACCGGCGCGACTGATGCGGATCGACTCCTCGCCCTCTTTGATCTCGAGTTCGGCCAGGTTCGATTCCTCCAGCATCTCGATCAGTTTCTTTATTTTGCGGATATCCATAGCCATGGCGATGTCTTTCAAGTAGTTTTTAAACGGTGGATCGCGGCCGCCAGCGCCAGCTCGTAGCCCTGCGGACCCAGCCCGCTGATGACCCCGGCGGCGAGATCGGAAAAATACGAATGCTTGCGGAACGGCTCGCGCGCGTACACATTCGACAGGTGTACTTCAATGAACGGGATCGCGGCCGCCGCCAGGGCGTCGCGCAGCGCGATGCTGCTGTGGGTGAAGGCCGCCGGATTGATGAGGATGAACGCCACCTGGTCGCGCAGCGCCTGATGAACGCGCTCGACCAGGTCATGCTCGGCGTTGCTCTGGAAGAACCGGATATGGTGACCGGCGGTGGTGGCCAGTTCGGTCAGTCGAGCATTGATCTGCTCGAGGCTGGTGTGCCCGTAATGCTGAGGCTCACGCGCACCCAAAAGATTCAGATTCGGTCCGTTCAGGACGAGAATTTCGGCCATTTGTCGTGATCTTCCTGCGATCATGCAAGTATTGTCGACACCGTGGCTGACTATCCAGCCATAATCACGCGGCCATGGCATAGTACTGAGCCGGCTGGGATTTGTCCAGTTCGAGGAAGTTTCTAATTAAATCGACGAAATTCGCCGAGAAAACGCGAGATTAGCTGCTCTGGCCGGCGCTAACCGGCTTCAAATAGGGCCGGACCAAGGCCTCAAGCTCGGCATAGCGGTAGGCCCCGAGTTTGCGCGCCACCACCTTACCGGCGGGGTCGATGACGACCGTATACGGCAGGCTACCGGCCGGATTGCCGTAGTCCTTCATGGCGTTCATGGCCTCGGATTGACCGAGTAACACCGGGTAATTGATCCCGACGCTGTCGCTGAAGCGCCGCACCGCTTCGGCGTTATCGACCGCCACCCCGATGAATTGCAGGCCGTGGGTCCGGTAGCGCTCCTGGAGAACGATAAACTCTGGAATCTCCTCGCGGCACGGCGGGCACCAGGTGGCCCAAAAGTTGAGGACGATCACCTTCCCCTGCCAGTGTTGTGGCGGGTGGCTGACGCCAGCGAGATCGGGGAGTTCCAGCACGCGGTGTTCGGCCGGTGTGGTAGCGGATGGGCTATAGACGTAGCGCGCCACCCCATAGCCGGCCAAGCCGGCGGCAAGCACGAACACCACCACCAAAAACTTGTTCATCGGCGGGATTTGGTTGCGGTTAAATCTTGGCGAGGATATCTAAAAACTCATCTGCCGGCCGATAGCCATAGAACCGCAAGCCGCGAATTTCCTGGCCATCCTGTCCGAAAAACAGCATCGCCGGGGGGCCGAGTATTCCATGCGCCTGTTTCACGGCCTTGGCGTCGGCGTTGTTATCGGTGACGTCGGCCTGGATCAGCACGAAGCGCGCCAGTGCCGCCCGCACGCGCGGCTCGGCGAAGGTGGTCTTTTCCATGCGCACGCAATCGGTGCACCAACTGGCATAGTAATCGAGTATCGCCGGTTTATTCTGGGCGCGCGCTTCGGCGAGCTTGGCGTCGAGCGCCGCGAGTGTGGTGACGCGCGCAAAATGCGTCGCCTCACCGGCCGGGGCGGCCGCCGTTTGGCCGGATACGGCGGCGAAACCTGCCGGCGGCAACGGTTTCATGATATCGCGTTCGCCGGCGAAGCCGCCGATCAGGGCCAGCGTCCCCCAGATCAGCAACAGCGTGCCGACCCCTTTCCAGAGATAGCGCCAACCGCTGGTCCCGGCCGGTAGCCCCTGGGTGGCGCCGAGATAGACGCTCGAGACGATAAGCAGCGCCGCCCACAGCAACAGCACCGGTACTTCCGGTAATACGCCGAGCAGATAGATCGCCACACCCAGCAGCATCACGCCGAACACATGCTTGACCTTCTCCATCCATGCCCCGGCCTTGGGCAGCAGAAACCCGGCGCCGACGCCGATGGCGATCAGGATCACGCCCATGCCGAGTGCCATCGAGAACATGATCCCCCCGCCGAGCAGCGGATCGCGGTTGGCGATGGCCACGCCGAGCGCCGAAATGAGCAGCGGCGAAACGCAGGCGCCCACGATCAGCGCCGCGATCAGTCCCATGCCGAACACCCCGAACAGCGCCCCCACCTTGGTGTGTTTGGTTTTAAGATGGATGTCGGCCGAGTGTTCGTGCAATTTCGATTGCAGGAACGCCGGCAGTTGCAGCTCGTAGAAGCCGAACATGGACAGCGCCAGGAAAACCAGCAGCGCGCCGAAGGTAAAAATCGCGGCGGGATGTTGGAAATATGCCTGCAATTGATCACCGGAGGCGCCGGCGATGACACCGGCGATGGTATAGGTCACGGCCGTGCCGAGCACGTAGGCGCTCGACAGCATCCCGCCTTCGAGCTTGGTGACATGCCGATCGCTCGAACCGACGATAACGCTGGACAGTATCGGGATCATCGGCAACACGCAGGGCGTGAACGTCAACAACAGCCCGGTACCGAACGCCGCCAGCAGGATGAAAATCCATTTCTCGGTACTGATTTGGGCGCCGCTATTGGCTTTCGGGGCGGTGGCCGGCGTCGCCGCCGCGCCGACCGGTGCGGTCAATTGCAAAGTCGGGCCGGAGTCGGCGGCGATCGCCGGCAGAGTCAGATTGACGACCTTGGTCGAGGGCGGATAACAAATGCCCTTGTCGGCGCAACCCTGGTAATCGATCTTCAGTTCAACGGTCGCGGCGGCCATGCTCGTGCGCCGCAACGGCAACAGCACCTCGACCGGATAGTGATAGACCGCGGTCTTGCCGATATACGGGTCGTCCTTGATCTCCCCGGCCGGCAACTCATAGCGGCCCAGTTGGATGTCCGCACCGTTGGCGAGGGCGAACCGGGTCTTGTCGCGGTAGAGGTAATAGCCTTGGGCGACATCTAACCGTGCGCGCAGGGTGCGTTCGTCGCGCTGCTCGACGGTTATCTTGAATGCCTCTTCGACCGGCAGAAACTGGCGCTGTTTTCCGCCGCCGTCGATCAAGCGGGTGAGATCCCCCAGGGATTTGATCTCGCCCGGCTTGGTCGTGCCGGCCGCGGCCGGCAGCGCCACGCTCAGCTCGCGGGTCTGCGGCGGGTAACACACCCCGATATCGGCGCAGCCCTGCGAGGTGATGCGCAGTTTCACGGTTTGCGCCCCGCCCTTGTCGCGGGCGATCGGCAGCACCACCTTCACGCTTTTCCGGTAGGTTTCGACTTCGCCGAAGAAGTCGTCGCGCTTTTTGATGCCGGCCGGAATCTGCGCGGGCTTCAGCCGCACCGCCGGATCGAGCGATTCGAATTTGAATTTCTCGCGATACAGGTAATAGCCGTCGGCGATCGTCCACTGGGCCTCGACGGTCTCGGCGTCGCGCGCCCGCACGCTCAGGGCGAACGCCTTGTCGGGTTCCAGCAGGTCATCCTCGGTCACGGCCTGGGTCGCCGGCGAGCCGAGCGCCAGCAGCAGCGGCAGGAGGTGGATAAGGGTCGTGCGGTGCGCGGTGGTCATGGAGGGGTGTAATCCGGGTTGTCGAGCCAGGCCAAGTAGTCGGGTAATGCGTCCGTCAGTCGGACTGCGATGATCTCGGGAAGTTCGTAGGGGTGCAGAGCACGAATGCGGGCCTCGATGGCGGAATATTCGGCGGCTCGGGCCTTGATTATGAGTAAATGCTCACTTGCAATTTCTATTTTACCGCGCCAAGTATATACGGACTGCATGGCGGGCAGGATATTCACGCAGCCGGCCAGGCGTTCCGCGACCAGGGCGCGGGCGATGCGCTCCGCTACCTCCGGGTCGGGACAAGTGGTAAAAATGACGCGATACGGCAGTTCAGTCACAGAATGGAACTCTTCGAGGTGGGCTGGGTCTCATTGGCTGTCCGCGCATTTGCATAGATGCCGCGGACTCCTCCTTCAAGAGTTGTGTGGATGTGGTTAGGGTGACACACACGTGAATAGCGTGTCGTCACCCCTTTTTTTGCCCGCTTCTCCGCCAGTCTATCGAAAAACCCCGCGTCACGCGCGTCGCAGGCTTGACATGCCAGTGGCTTGCAATATGATTAGCACTCACAAGCACCGAGTGCTAACAACCCGGTGACATTACCGCAGGTGCGATCAGCCGCGACCGTCAAGAAGCGCGCAACATGACCGCACTACCCCTTAAGAAACAAGGAGATAACTCGATGAAAATTCGTCCCCTGCATGATCGGATCATCGTTCGCCGGCTCGAAGAAGAGCGCAAGTCGGCCGGCGGTATCGTGATCCCCGACACCGCGAAGGAAAAACCCGTTCAAGGCCAGGTGCTGGCGGTCGGCAAGGGCCGCATCCTGGAAAACGGCGAGATTCGCCCGCTCGACGTCAAGACCGGCGACAAGGTGTTGTTCGGCAAATACTCCGGCACCGAGGTGCGAGTCAACGACGAAGAGCTGGTGGTGATGCGCGAAGAAGACATCATGGGCGTGATCGAAGGCTAACGCCGTTTCCTACCAACTTGAACGAACCCTACAGAGGATAAGCAAATGGCTGCGAAAGACGTATTGTTTGGCGAAAGCGCGCGCGCCCGCATGATGCGCGGCGTGAACATCCTGGCCGAGGCGGTCAAGGTGACGCTCGGTCCCAAGGGCCGCAACGTGGTGCTGGAGAAATCCTTCGGCGCCCCGACCGTCACCAAGGACGGCGTGTCGGTCGCCAAGGAAATCGAACTCAAGGACAAATACGAGAACATGGGTGCGCAGATGGTGAAGGAAGTCGCGTCGCATACCTCCGATATCGCCGGCGACGGCACCACCACCGCCACGGTTCTGGCCCAGGCGATCCTGCGCGAGGGCCTGAAGTCTGTGGCCGCCGGCATGAACCCGATGGACTTGAAGCGCGGCATCGACAAGGCCGTGCTGGCCGGCGTCGAATCGCTGAAGAAGCTGTCCAAACCCTGCTCCGAGCATAAGGAGATCGCCCAGGTCGGCACGATCTCGGCCAACTCCGACGAGTCGATCGGCAAGATCATCGCCGAGGCGATGGAGAAGGTCGGCAAGGAAGGCGTGATCACGGTCGAGGAAGGTTCCGGTCTCGATAACGAACTCGACATCGTCGAGGGCATGCAGTTCGACCGCGGTTATCTGTCGCCGTACTTCGTCAACAAGCAGGAGACGATGAGCGCCGATCTGGAAAGCCCGTACATCCTGATTTACGACAAGAAGATATCCAACATCCGCGAACTGCTGCCGATCCTGGAAAGCGTCGCCAAGGCCAGCCGGCCGCTGCTGATCATTTCCGAGGACGTCGAGGGCGAGGCGCTTGCGACCCTGGTGGTGAACAACATCCGCGGCATCCTCAAGGTCTGCGCCGTCAAGGCGCCGGGCTTCGGCGATCGCCGCAAGGCCATGTTGCAGGACATCGCCATCCTGACCGGCGGCACCGCCATCTCCGAGGAACTCGGCATGAGCCTGGAGAAGGCCGATGCCAGCGTGCTCGGCTCCGCCAAGCGCGTGCAGATCACCAAGGAAAACACCACGATCATCGACGGTGCCGGTAATCCCAAGGACATCGAGGCGCGCATCAAGCAAATCCGCGCGCAGATCGAAGAGGCGACCTCCGATTACGACAAGGAGAAGATGCAGGAGCGCGTCGCCAAGCTGGCCGGCGGTGTAGCGTTGATCAAGGTCGGCGCCGCCACCGAGGTCGAGATGAAGGAAAAGAAGGCGCGCGTCGAAGACGCGTTGCACGCCACCCGTGCCGCGGTCGAGGAAGGTGTGGTACCGGGCGGCGGCGTGGCGCTGGTCCGCGCCCTGCAGGAGATGAAGGTCAAGGGTGACAACCACGACCAGAACGTCGGTATCACGATCGCGTGCCGCGCGATGGAAGAGCCGCTGCGTCAGATCGTGGCCAACGCCGGCGGCGAAGGCTCGGTGGTGCTGAACAAGGTCAAGGAAGGCAAGGGCAGCTATGGCTTCAACGCCGCCACTGGCGAGTACGGCGATATGTACGCCATGGGCATCCTCGATCCGACCAAGGTCACACGCACCGCGCTGCAAAACGCCGCGAGCGTGGCCGGCCTGATGATCACCACCGAGGCGATGATCGCCGAAGCCCCCAAGGAAGAGGACAAGATGCCGGGCGGCGGCATGGGCGGGATGGGTGGCATGGGCGGAATGGGTGGCATGGGTGGTATGGATATGTAAGCCAGCCCCGCTGGTTCAGTATCGGTAATGAAAAGGCCCCGGAAACGGGGCCTTTTTTGTTTGGGTGGGAGGGTGTGTCTATTATCTGTTGTCTGCTGGTATCGCCGCCGGCGATGTTATTTTCGATGCGCGTTTCGCCGCGCGCACGAGTGACTTTTGTTACGGCAAAAGTCACCAAAACCACTTGCCCCGTCGTCGCACCCCACCCCAACGCGCAACGCGCGTTGGGGTGGGGTGCC
>JACREH010000085.1 GCA_016218345.1 Gammaproteobacteria bacterium
GCCGGGGCAGAATCATTGCGGCACCTGCCAGGCGTGCATCGACATCTGCCCGACGCGCGCGATCGTCGCGCCCTATCAACTGGACGCGCGCCGCTGCATCTCCTATCTCACCATCGAACTGCGCGGACCGATTCCGGTCGAACTGCGCCCACTCATGGGCAACCGCATTTACGGCTGCGACGACTGCCAACTGGTGTGCCCCTGGAACCGCTTCACGCAACCGAGCGCCGAGCCCGACTTCGCGCCGCGCCACGGCCTCGACGCGCCGCAACTCATCGAGTTGTTTTCCTGGAGCGAGACGGAATTTCTGAAAAACACCGAAGGCTCGGCGATCCGCCGCATCGGCCACGACTGCTGGCTGCGGAACATCGCCGTGGCGTTGGGCAACACGCCGAAAAGCGAGGCCGTCGTCCGCGCGTTACAGGCGCGCGCCGACCATGCTTCGGAGTTGGTGCGGGAACATGTACAATGGGCGTTGTCACGCCACGGTCGTTGATATTGCAGGGTAACCCTATGCGAGACGCATTAATTTCCGCCTTGACCTATCCGCGCTCGGTGGTGCGCGAGAGCGTATTGCCGGAGGACTGCCCGCACAACCGTTCGTTCGATTGCGAGGATCACCGCTGCCTAACCTGCGAATTCGAGGTGGAATGCCTGTGGCTCTGCCGGAACGATGAATTCGCCGCGCTACAGCTCAGACCGCTGACGGACCTGGTCGACGCCCTGGAGTTTTCCCTGGGTTACGTCCAGCGGAGAATCGACGAGCCGAGGCACAATATCGCCAAATGCGGCTGCGCCACCTGCGCCTGGTCGCGCCAGGCCGAGGTCCTGATCGAGGCCTTTCGCAACGCGTGACCGATACTGGATGATAACGCGTAGGGCGGAATAGCGAAGCGTATTCCGCCGTTATGGCTACTTCACGATGAAATGCTCGCGGTAATACCGCAACTCCTCGATCGACTCGATAATGTCGTCCAGCGCCTTGTGGGTGTTTTTCTTCACCAGGCCGGCGCACAACTCGGGCTTCCAGCGCTTTACCAATTCCTTGAGGGAGCTGACGTCCAGGTTGCGGTAGTGGACGTAAGCCTCGAGCTGCGGCATCTCGCGCGCCATGAAGCGCCGGTCCTGGCAGATGCTGTTGCCGCACAACGGCGATTTGTTCTTGGGAACGTACTGCTGGATGAACGCGAGCGTCTCGCGCTCGGCGTCGGCGGCGGTCAACGTCGACTCGCGCACCCGCTGGGTCAGGCCACTGTCGCCGTGGGTGCGGGTGTTCCATTCGTCCATGCCCGCGAGCACGTTGTCCGGCTGATGCACCGCCAGCACCGGCCCTTGGGCGACGATGATCAATTGGCTGTCGGTGATGACGGTGGCGATTTCGATAATATGATCGCTGTCGGAATTTAACCCTGTCATTTCCAGGTCTATCCACACCAGGGCGTTCGGGTCTTGCGGCATGCGTTTTCTCCGAAATAATAATGTATCTTGCTATTGACCCGGCACAATCCCGCATACGGCCTGGGTCAAGGGTGATGCGCCGTGCGGCTCGTTTCAAGTACAATCGTGCCGGGTCAATAGCTTAGTATTTACGACCAACCTGCCCTCATCATACCATCGCACCCTCATGAATAGTTTTTCGCTGGTCTTTCTCGCGCTGCTCGGCGCCTCGCTCGCGACCCAGCTGTGGCTCGCGCGCCGCCACCTCCACCACGTCGCCCGCCACCGCGCCGCGGTGCCGGCGGCGTTCGCCGATAAAATTCCGCTGAGCGCCCACCAGAAGGCCGCCGACTACACCCTGGCCAAGGTCCGTTTCGGACGCATCGACGGCCTGATCGGCGCGGCGCTGCTGGTGGTCTGGACGCTGGGCGGCGGACTGGAACTGCTCGACCAGGCCTGGCAGTCGTTCGGCTTTTCGCCGCTCGTCACCGGCACGGCGTTCATACTGAGCGCGTTCCTGCTCATGGGCCTGCTCGAACTGCCGGCATCGCTTTACCAGACGTTCGTGCTGGAGGCGCGCTTCGGCTTCAACAAGACCACGCCCGCGACCTTCGTCGCCGACCTTATTAAGCAGGCGCTGCTGGTGCTGGCGCTCGGCGCGCCGCTCACGGCGGCGGTGCTGTGGCTGATGCAACAGACCGGCACGCTCTGGTGGCTGTATGTGTGGCTGCTGTGGGCCGGCTTCGGCCTGTTGATGATGTGGGCCTATCCGACGCTGATCGCGCCGCTCTTCAACAAATTCCGCCCGCTCGAAGATGGCCAGGTGCAGGCGCGCATCCATGCCCTGCTGGAGCGCACCGGCTTCACCAGCCGCGGCATCTTCGTGATGGACGGCTCGCGCCGCACCGCCCACGGCAACGCCTATTTCACCGGCCTGGGGCGCAATAAGCGCATCGTGTTCTTCGACAACCTGCTCAAGACGCTGGTGGTCGACGAGATCGAGGCGGTGCTGGCGCACGAACTCGGCCATTACAAGCGCCGTCACGTCGTGAAACGCATGCTGCTCGGCTTCGCCATGAGCCTCGCCGGCCTGGCGCTGCTCGGCTGGCTCAGCGACCAATCGTGGTTCTATCAGGGCCTGGGCATGCGCCATGCGTCCCCGCACGCCGCACTGGTGCTGTTCCTGATGGCCATGCCGGTGTTCACGTTCTTCGTGCAGCCGCTCATGGCCTGGGGCTCGCGCCGCCACGAATTCCAGGCCGACGATTTCGCCGCCGAGCAGGCCGACGCCAAGGCCATGGTGAGCGCGCTGGTGAAGCTCTACGAGGAAAACGCCAGCACCCTTACACCCGACCCGCTGTATTCGGCGTTTTACGATTCCCACCCGCCCGCGGCACTGCGCATCGCGCACTTGCAGGCGGCCAGCCGTTAAGTGAAACCCTGTCCGGAGACCGCTATGAAATCCTTCGTGCTGAGTTCGATCCCGTTCGTCGCCGCCGCGCTGTTCGCCGGCGCCGCCCAGGCCGAGAACGCCCTGCTACCCGGCAACGCCGCCAACGGCAAGGCACTGCACGCCGCCAACTGCACCGGCTGTCACGACAGCTCGGTGTACATCCGCAAGAGCCGCCGGGTGAACAGCGTCGAGGGGCTGATCGGCCAGGTGAACGGCTGCAACAAGCAACTCAGCAAGAATTTCAACCGCGACCAGATCAACGACCTGGTGCTGCACCTGAACGAGTCGTACTACAAGTTCAAGTAATATTTTCTTGAACCGCCAAGACGCCAAGGACGCCAGGGGAAAAACCTGAGAATCGCTTTCTTGGCGTCCTTGGCGTCTTGGTGGTTTAATTTAGTATGCAATAAGGAGGCCCGATGACGGAACTAACCCAGAAGACCTGCAAACCCTGCGAGGGCGGGGTCAAACCGTTGACGCGCGCCGAGGCCGAGACGATGCTGGCGCAGGTGCCGGGCTGGTCGCTCAGCGCCGACGCCGGCGAGATCGGCCGCAGTTTCAAGTTCAAGAATTATTACGAGACCATGGCGTTCGTGAACGCGCTCGCCTGGGTGGCGCACCGCGAGGACCACCATCCGGACATCGAGGTCGGCTACAGCACCTGCCGGGTGCGCTTCACCACCCACGCCATCAAGGGCCTGTCGGAAAACGACTTCATCTGCGCCGCCAAGATCAACCGCCTGGCTAGTAGCTAGGATTATATGAATTTTTGACGCAAAGCCGCAAAGCCGCAGAGAAAAGCATTTTACGGTGTAACCCTGGATTATCTTTGCGACTTTGCGTCTTTGCGTTGAACAATCATATTCACCCTCTCTTCCTCAACGGGTAGTGTCTTCTTCCGGGTTGGCGCTGATCTTGTGGATGGCGAGATCGGCGCCCAGAAATTCGTCTTCCTCGCTCAAGCGGATGCCGACCGTCGCCTTGAGCAGCCCGTACACCGCGAAGCCCGCCGTCAGCGCGATCGTCACGCCGCCCAGGGTGCCGACCAGCTGGGCCATGAGCGACACCCCGCCCATGCCTCCGAGCGCCTGATGACCGAAGATGCCGCAGGCGATGCCGCCCCAGGCACCGGCCAGGCCGTGCAACGGCCACACGCCCAGCACGTCGTCGATCTTCCAGCGGTTTTGGGCGGCGGTGAACGCCACCACGAACAGCACGCTGGCGGCCACGCCGACGAACAACGCGCCGGCCGGATGCAGCACGTCGGA
>JACREH010000086.1 GCA_016218345.1 Gammaproteobacteria bacterium
CGTCAAACGATCATATTCAAATCCAAACAGCACCCGGAGAAGTCAGTCCATGAGCAGTGAACCGTCGACGCCCCCCGAGGCGTCCGCCCCGGCCGCGGGCGGCGAACCCGCGACCCCGACCATCGAGGAGTTGCAGGCCGCGCTCGCCAATGCGCGCGCCGAGGCCGCGCACAACCTGGATAAATTCCTGCGCGCCAAGGCCGAGACCGAGAACCTGCGGCGGCGCGCCGAAACCGATCTGGCCAACGCCCATAAATTCGCCGTCGAGCGCTTCGCGCTCGAGATGCTGGCAGTCAAGGACTCGCTGGAGCGCGCCCGGGCGGTGGAGGTCCAGGCCGGCGGGGCGGTGATCGAGAAACTGCACGAGGGGCTGGACCTCACCCTGAAACTCATGGACAGCATCTTCGAGAAGTTCGCGCTGACCGCGGTGGACCCGCAGGCCGGCGACAAATTCGACCCGGAACGGCACATGGCCATGAGCATCCTGGAAAGCGCCGAGGTGCCGGCCAACCATATTATTAGCGCGGTCCAAAAGGGCTATCTGCTGCACCAGCGACTGCTGCGGCCGGCGGTGGTGGTGGTGGCCAAGGCGCCGGCCGAAACGGCTTGAAATACCCGGGTCCAGCCCCATTTTCAACAACTACGTGCATTAGCCCACAACACCATTATTTAAAGAGGACAGCCCCATGGCAAGAATTATCGGCATCGATCTCGGCACCACCAACTCCTGCGTCGCGGTGATGGAGGGCGGCAAGCCGCGCGTCATCGAAAACAGCGAGGGCGACCGCACCACGCCGTCGATCGTGGCGTTTGCCGCCGACGACGAGGTGGTGGTCGGCCAGGTCGCCAAGCGCCAGGCCATCACCAATCCGGCCAACACCTTGCATGCGGTCAAGCGCCTGATCGGCCGCAAGTTCGAGGACGAGGTCGTGCAGCGCGACGTGAAGATGGTGCCGTACAAGATCGTCAAGGCCAAGAACGGCGACGCCTGGGTGGAGGCGAAGGGCAAACCCATGGCCCCGCCGGAGATCTCGGCGCGCGTGCTGCAAAAGATGAAGAAGACCGCCGAGGATTATCTCGGCGAGCCGGTGACCGAGGCGGTCATCACCGTGCCGGCGTATTTCAACGATTCCCAGCGCCAGGCCACCAAGGACGCCGGCAAGATCGCCGGCCTCGAAGTCAAACGCATCATCAACGAGCCAACCGCCGCGGCCCTGGCGTTCGGCATGGACAAGAAGGAAGGCGACCGCAAGATCGCGGTCTACGACCTCGGCGGCGGCACGTTCGATATTTCCATCATCGAAATCGCCGAGGTCGACAAGGAACACCAGTTCGAGGTGCTGTCCACGAACGGCGACACCTTTCTGGGCGGCGAGGACTTCGACAAGCGCGTCATCGACTACCTGGTGGACGAGTTCAAGAAGGACGCCGGCGTCGACCTGCACAAGGACCCGCTCGCCTTGCAGCGCCTCAAGGACTCGGCGGAGAAGGCCAAGATCGAGCTCAGCTCCTCGCAGCAGACCGATATCAATTTGCCGTACATCACCGCCGACGCTAGCGGCCCCAAGCATTTGAACATCAAGCTCACGCGCGCCAAGTTCGAAAGCCTGGTCGACGATCTGATCGCGCGCACCATCGAGCCGTGCAAGGTCGCGCTCAAGGACGCCGGCCTCAAGGCCGATGAGATCGCCGACGTGATCCTGGTCGGCGGCCAGACGCGCATGCCCAAGGTGCAGGAGGCGGTCAAGGCATTCTTCGGCAAGGAGCCGCGCAAGGACGTGAATCCCGACGAGGCGGTGGCGATCGGCGCCGCCATCCAGGGGGGCGTGCTGGGCGGCGAGGTGAAGGACGTGCTGCTGCTCGACGTCACGCCGCTGTCGCTCGGTATCGAAACGCTGGGTGGCGTGATGACCAAGCTCATACAGAAGAACACCACCATCCCGACCAAGGCGGCGCAGGTGTTTTCGACCGCCGACGATAACCAGTCGGCGGTGACCGTGCACGTGCTGCAAGGCGAACGCGAGATGGCCTCGGGCAACAAATCGCTCGGGCGCTTCGATCTGGGCGATATTCCGCCGGCCCCGCGCGGCGTGCCGCAGGTCGAGGTCACCTTCGACATCGACGCCAACGGCATTCTCAATGTTTCAGCCAAGGACAAGGCTACCGGCAAGGAAAACAAGATCGTCATCAAGGCCGGCTCGGGGCTCTCCGACGAGGAGGTCCAGCGCATGGTCAAGGACGCCGAGGCGCACGCCGAGGAAGACCGCAAGGCGCGCGAGCTGGTCGAGACCCGCAATCGAGCCGACGGCCTGGCGCACAGCGTGCGCAAGTCCATGCACGAGCTGGGCGACAAACTCGACCCCGCCGAGAAGACCAAGATCGAGGCCGCGATCGCCGAGCTCGAAGCCGTGCTCAAGGGCGACGACAAGGCGGCGATCGAGTCCAAGGCCGAGGCGCTCACCGAGGCGAGCCACAAACTCGCCGAGCAACTGTACGCCAAGGCCGCGGCCGAAAAGCCGCCGGAGGCGGGCGCCGCCCCCGAGGGCGAGAAGACCAAGGACGAAAACGTCGTGGACGCCGAGTTCCAGGAAGTGAAGGAAAACAAAAAGAAGTAGCAAGTAGCATGAGGCAAGTAACCCGCTACCGCAGTTACTTGTCTTCCCGGACAATCGGCGACGGGTAACGGAACTTGCCGTTGCCCGTTTCCGCATTTACTTGCTACTTACCACTTATAACTTGCTACCGACTTTATGGCCAAACGCGATTACTACGAAGTACTGGGCGTGAGCCGCAACGCGCCGGAGGCCGAGGTCAAGAAGGCCTACCGGCGGTTGGCGATGAAGCACCATCCCGATCGCAATCCCGACGATAAAACCGCCGAGGCCAGTTTCAAGGAGGCCAAGGAGGCCTACGAGGTTCTGACCGACGCCCAGAAGCGCGCGGCCTACGATCAATTCGGACACGCCGGCGTCGATCCCAGCATGGGCGCGGGCGCGGCCGGCGGTTTCCACGGCGCCGGCGCCGGGAACTTCGCCGATATTTTCGGTGACGTGTTCGGCGACATCTTCGGCGGCGGACGACGCGGCGGGCCGCAGGTGTTCCGCGGCGCCGATCTGCGCTATAACCTGGAACTTTCCCTCGAAGAAGCGGTGCGCGGCACCGAGGTGCAAATCCGCGTACCGGCGCTGCGCAGCTGCGAGACCTGTCACGGGTCGGGCGCCAAGCCCGGCACGTCCTCGACCACCTGCCGCACCTGCGGCGGCCACGGTCAGGTGCGCATGCAGCAAGGATTTTTTTCGATTCAACAGACCTGCCCGAACTGCCACGGCAGCGGCAAGACCGTGAGCGATCCATGCACGGCCTGCGCCGGCCAGGGCCGCGTCAAGCAGACCAAGACCTTGGCGATCAAGGTGCCGGCCGGCGTCGACGAAGGCGATCAGGTGCGGCTGGCCGGCGAGGGCGAGTCCGGCGAACGCGGCGGACCGGCGGGAGATTTATACGTGCAGGTGCGCCTCAAACCGCACGAAATTTTCCAGCGCGACGGCGACGACCTGCATTGCGAACTACCGATCAGCCTGACGATCGCCGCCTTGGGCGGCGAGGTCGAGATTCCCACGCTCGACGGCCGCGCCAACCTCAAGATTCCGCCCGCCACCCAGAGCGGCAAGAATTTCCGGCTGCGCGAGAAGGGCGTGCGCAACGTGCGCAGCGGCCGGACCGGCGACCTGTACTGTCACGCGACCATCGAAACGCCGGTCAATCTCAGCAAGCGCCAGAAAGAATTGTTGCAGGAGCTCGACGAGTCGCTGCGCGAAGGCGGCGCCCGCCACAGCCCGCGCGAGCAGTCCTGGGCGAGCAAGATCAAAAGCTTTTTGGGTTGAGCCGCCATGCCGTCACGGCGGTTTATCGGTCAATTAACAACGAGAAGGGAGAAACCGCCATGAAGAAACTTTCCACGCTGCTGCTGTCATTGTTGTTCGCGCTGAGCCTGTCACAGGCCCTGGCCGCCGAACCGCAGGTCATCGAGGTCAAGCTCGACAGCTATTACATTAAACCGGAAAAGATCACCGTCAAGCGCGACCAGCCGGTGACGTTGAATTTAACCAATGAGGCGAGCCTGCTTCCACACAACCTGGTTATCAAGGCGCCCGAGGCCGGCATCGACATCGCGGTCGATGTCTCGGCCGGCAAGGCCGCAAGCGTGAGCTTCACGCCCACCAAGACCGGTAGCTACGAAATGTTCTGCAGCAAGGAACCGCCGTTCGTAAAATCCCACAAGGAAAGAGGCATGCACGGCGTGCTGGAAGTGGTGGATTGAATTTGGTAATAGTTTTTTAACGCAGAGAACGCAGAGAAAATCATTTGCAATTAAAACCAATAGATCAGCTTAGTACAGCCGTGCTTTCTGTGTTCGTAGATGGTGCCATTGGGGTTTAACCAGAAAACGGGTTTCTCTGCGTACTCTGCGCTGAAAACTAATACAAACTATCCCTTCAACCGCGCCTTCGTTTTGAATCAATCCCCGAGCGGGTGAATGCGGAACTCCAGCACCCGCGGCATGCACGTCAGGGTTGCGGCCAGGAGCGGGTAATTGTCCTTATTGCGGGTGCGGGCGGTCATCTGGTATTCGAAGAACTGGCCGTCGTTTCCCACCTGGTAACTGATATTGGCGACGGTGAAACCGTGCTGCGCCATGAGCGCGTTGAGATCCGTTTCGGCCAGCGGGTCGTCGCGCCGAAAGCGCAACTCCACGCGCGCGTAGAACAGCGACGGCATGACGGTCTCGATCCAGCGGAACAGCGCCAGTGTGCCGAACGTGAGCACGGTCGCGACCGCCGCCGGAAAATAAAACCCGATGCCGATCAGGATGCCGATGGCGGCGGTGATCCAGATCGACGCCGCGGTGGTGAGTCCGCGCACCGTCAGACCTTCCTTCATGATCACGCCGGCGCCGAGAAAGCCGATGCCGGTCATGATGCCCTGGGCCATGCGCGTCGGATCGACGCGCAGCGTTTCCAGCGGGATGGTCGGCAGCAACTGGGTTTGGTAGAGGGTGAGCTGCATCAAGACGCTCGAAGCGGTGCACACCAGGGTATGGGTGCGGAAGCCCGCCGGGCGGCCGTGGTAGGTGCGCTCCAGGCCGATCAGCCCGCCGGCCAGCACCGCCAGGCACAAGTGCAGCAACATCGTGGCGTATTGGGTCTCCATGTTTTGAAGTGTAGGCGCTAGGGCGTGCCCGCGCCAATCGCCCGGGCCGTGCACGCGCGCGGCAAATCCTTTATTATGACAAGACGAACGAAGTAGGGCTTCATTTTCGCTTCGCGTACAACCCAGGGGATTGTCATGCTGAACATCGCCATTACCGGCGCCGCCGGGCGTATGGGTCGCAGCCTGATCGAGGCCTGCCGCGACCACGCCGGTTTGCGGCTGGCGGCCGCGCTCGATCGTCCCGGCAGCAGCGCGATCGGGATGGACGCCGGCGAACTGGCCGGCGTCGGTCGTAACGGCGTCGTCATCGGCCAGGATTTGTCCGCCGTCCTCGGCCAGTTCGACGTATTAATAGACTTCACACGCCCCGAGGTTACGCTCGGCTATCTCGATAGCTGTCGCAAGGCCGGCAAGCGCCTGGTGATCGGCACCACCGGTTTCGACGACGCCGGCAAGCATGCCATCGCCGCCGCCGCCAAGGATATCGCGATCGTGTTCGCGCCCAACATGAGCGTCGGGGTCAACCTGTGCCTCAAGCTGCTCGACACGGCGGCGCGCGTGCTGGGCGACGAGGTCGACATCGAGATCGTCGAGGCCCATCACCGTCACAAGGTCGATGCCCCGTCCGGCACCGCGCTGCGCATGGGCGAGGTGCTGGCCGCGGCGCTCGGGCGCGATCTCAAGGAGTGCGCGGTCTACGGCCGCCACGGCCTGACCGGCGAGCGCGCCCGCCGCTCCATCGGCTTCGAGAGCATCCGTGCCGGCGACATCGTCGGCGACCACACCGTGCTGTTCGCCGGCAGCGGCGAGCGCGTCGAGATCGCCCACAAGGCCTCGAGCCGCTTGACCTTCGCCAACGGCGCATTGCGCGCCGCCCACTGGCTGGGCGGGCGGAAGCACGGGTTGTTCGATATGCAGGACGTGCTGGGCTTGCGTTGATTTTGCCGGCCGGCCTGCGTAGAATATCGCCTCAGCCGGAATTACCCTTTACTTTCACATCGAGCGGGACGGGTTCGTGCGGACTCTCCCGCTTTTGTGCGCCTACGTCCGACGAGGTAACCGCTGATGCGGCCTGCATTGCTCGCGCTGGAAGATGGTTCTCTGTTTCATGGGGAGGCCATCGGTATTCCGGGGCGGGCGGTGGGCGAGACGGTGTTCAACACCGCCATGACCGGTTACCAGGAAATTCTCACCGATCCCTCGTACGCCAGGCAAATCGTCACGCTCACCTACCCGCACATCGGCAACGTCGGCACCAACGATGAAGACGTCGAATCCTCCAAGGTCTACGCCGCCGGCCTGGTGATCCGCGACCTGCCGCCGCGGGTGAGCAACTGGCGCTCGACGCTCACGCTCCCCGAGTACCTGCGCAAGCACAAGGTGGTGGCGATCGCCGGCATCGACACCCGCAAGCTCACCCGCATCCTGCGCGAGAAGGGCGCGCAAAACGGCTGCATCGTCGCGGCCGGCGAGGGCGGCAAGATCGACAAGCGCGCGGCGCTCACGGCGGCGCGCGACTTTCCCGGGCTGGTCGGCATGGACCTGGCCAAGGTGGTGACCGCCAAGGCCGCGTACACCTGGACCGAGGGCGCCTGGGAGTTGGGCCGGGGTTATCTTCCGGCCGCTCCCACCCGCTTCCGGGTGGTGGCCTACGACTTTGGCATCAACCGCAATATCCTGCGGCGCCTGGTCGAGCGCGGCTGCGTAGTCACCGTGGTGCCGGCGCAAACCCCGGCCGAGCAGGTGCTGGCCATGCGCCCGGACGGCGTGTTTCTCTCGAACGGCCCGGGCGATCCCGAACCGTGCAAGTATGCGATCGAATCGATCCGCAGGTTGATCGCGCAGCGCGTGCCGGTGTTCGGCATCTGCCTGGGTCATCAGCTGCTGGCGCTCGCCTCGGGCGCGCGCACCCTGAAAATGAAATTCGGCCATCACGGCGCCAACCACCCGGTGCTCGAACTCGATTCCGGGCGGGTCATGATCACCAGCCAGAACCACGGTTTCGCGGTCGACGAGGCGAGCCTGCCGGGAAATCTCACGGTCACGCATCGCTCGCTGTTCGACGGCAGCATTCAAGGTTTGACACGCACCGATGCGCCGGCGTTCTGCTTCCAGGGTCACCCCGAGGCGAGTCCGGGACCGCATGACGTGGCGCCGCTGTTCGACCGGTTCATTGAATTAATGCAGACAAAGGGAAACTAATAAATTTTGAGTTTCGAGTGTTTAGTTTTGAGTAAATGTAAGCGGCTCGTTCACTAAACACTTAAAACAACTAAGAACTCAAAACTGAATTTCCGATATGCCAAAAAGAACCGACATCAAAAGCATCCTGATCATCGGCGCCGGCCCGATCATCATCGGCCAGGGCTGCGAGTTCGATTATTCCGGGGCCCAGGCCTGCAAGGCGCTCAAACAGGAGGGCTATCGCGTCATCCTGGTCAATTCCAACCCGGCCACCATCATGACCGACCCGGAGCTGGCCGATGCCACCTATATAGAACCGATCAACTGGCAGACGGTCGCCAAGATCATCGAGAAGGAACGGCCGGACGCGCTGCTGCCGACCATGGGCGGCCAGACCGGGTTGAATTGCGCGCTCGACCTGGACCGCGAGGGCGTGCTGGCCAAATACCAGGTCGAAATGATCGGCGCGACGCGCGACGCCATCGACAAGGCCGAGGACCGCGAGCTGTTCAAGAAGGCCATGGAATCCATCGGCCTGGGGGTGGCGCGCGGCGCCATCGCCCACAGCCTGGAAGAGGCGCTCCAAGTGCAGGCCATGATCGGGTTTCCGGCCATCATCCGGCCGTCGTTCACCCTCGGTGGCAGCGGCGGCGGCGTGGCCTACAACAAGGAGGAGTTCCTGGCCATCTGCGAGCGCGGACTGGACGCCTCGCCGACCCGCGAGCTGTTGATCGAGGAATCGATCATCGGCTGGAAGGAATACGAGCTCGAAGTGGTGCGCGACAAGCACGACAACTGCATCGTCATCTGCTCGATCGAAAACCTCGATGCCATGGGTATCCACACCGGCGATTCGATCACCGTGGCGCCGGCCCAGACGCTGACCGACAAGGAATACCAGATCATGCGCGACGCCGCGATCGCGGTGCTGCGCGAGATCGGCGTCGAGACCGGCGGCTCGAACGTGCAGTTCGCCATCAACCCCGCGGACGGGCGCATGGTGGTGATCGAAATGAACCCGCGCGTGTCGCGCTCCTCGGCGCTCGCCTCCAAGGCCACCGGCTTCCCGATCGCCAAGGTCGCCGCCAAGCTCGCGGTCGGCTACAGCCTGGATGAAATCAAGAACGACATCACCGCCGGCAAGACCCCGGCGTCGTTCGAGCCGACCATCGACTACGTCGTCACCAAGTTTCCGCGCTTCACCTTCGAAAAATTTCCCAAGGCCGACGCCACCCTCACCACCCAGATGAAATCGGTCGGCGAAGTGATGGCCATCGGCCGCACCTTCCAGGAATCGCTGCAAAAAGCGCTGCGCGGCCTGGAAATCGGCGTGTACGGCCTGGATCCCAAGCTCGATCCGGCGCTCGATGCCTCGGCGGCACGCGACCGCCTGACGCATGAACTGCGCGTCCCCGGCGCCGACCGCCTGTGGTATCTGGCCGACGCCTTCCGGCATGGCATGCGCCTGGAGGAGATCCATGCGCTCAGCCACATCGACCCGTGGTTCCTGGCGCAGATCCGGGAGTTGATAGAGGTCGAGGCCGAGATCGCCAAGTCCGCCCGGAAGAAACCGGGCGGCGCGCGCATCCGCGCCTGGAAACGCAAGGGTTTTTCCGACCGGCGCATCGCCACGCTGCTCGGCATGAGCGAGGACAAGTTCCGCAAGCTGCGCCACGCCGCCAAGGTGCGGCCGGTGTTCAAGCGCGTCGATTCGTGCGCCGCCGAGTTCGCGTCCGACACCGCCTACATGTACTCGACCTACGAGGACGAGTGCGAATCGCAGCCCGAGAAGCGCGACAAGATCGTGGTGCTGGGCGGCGGGCCGAACCGCATCGGCCAGGGTATCGAATTCGATTATTGCTGCGTGCACGCCTCGCTGGCGCTGCGCGACGACGGTTATCAGACCATCATGATCAACTGCAATCCCGAGACGGTCTCGACCGACTACGATATCAGCGACCGCCTGTACTTCGAGCCGTTGACGCTCGAAGACGTGCTCGAGGTTATCCATATCGAGAAACCCAAGGGCGTGATCGTGCAATACGGCGGCCAGACGCCGCTGAAACTGGCGCGCGACCTGGCCAAGAACCGCGTGCCGATCGTCGGCACCAGCCCGGATTCCATCGATCTCGCCGAGGACCGCGAGCGCTTCCAGAAACTCATCAAAAAACTGCGGCTGTTGCAGCCGCCCAACCGTACCGCCACCAACCCGCAGCAGGCGGTGAAACTGGCCGACGAGATCGGCTATCCGCTGGTGGTGCGGCCGTCCTACGTACTCGGCGGCCGCGCCATGGAGATCGTGCACACGCGCGACGACCTGGAGCGCTACATGCGCGAGGCGGTGCGGGTGTCGAACGATTCGCCGGTACTGCTCGACCGGTTCCTGAGCGACGCCACCGAGGTCGACGTCGACGCCATCAGCGACGGCCGGCAGGTGGTGATCGGCGGCATCATGGAGCACATCGAGGAGGCCGGCGTGCATTCCGGCGACTCGGCCTGTTCGTTGCCGCCGTACAGCCTGTCGAAAAAGATCCAGGACCAGTTGCGCGCCCAGACCGTTCGCATGGCCAAGGCGCTCAAGGTGGTCGGACTCATGAACGTGCAGTTCGCCGTCAAAAACGGCGATATCTACGTGCTCGAGGTAAATCCGCGCGCCTCGCGGACCGTGCCGTTCGTGTCCAAGGCCATCTCCCGGCCACTCGCCAAGGTCGCGGCACGTTGCATGGTCGGACAGAGTTTGAAAAAACAAGGGGTGGTGGCGGAGATTATTCCCGCCTATTATTCAGTGAAGGAGGCGGTGTTCCCGTTCATCAAGTTTCCCGGCGTGGACACCGTGCTCGGACCGGAAATGAAATCGACCGGCGAGGTGATGGGCATCGGACGCAGCTTCGGCGAGGCGTTCTCGAAATCGCAGATCGCGGCCGGCAGCCCGGTTCCGCGCAACGGCCGCATGTTCATCAGCGTGCGCGACGCCGATCAGAAGGCGGCGGTCGAGGTGGCCAGGTATTTCGGCGCCAACGGTTTCGAGATCCTGGCGACGCGCGGCACCGCCGCGGTGCTCGGGGCCGCGGGCGTGAACGTGAAGCAGATCAACAAGGTCAGCGAGGGGCGACCGCACATCGTCGACATGATAAAAAACGACGAGATCGACATCATCGTGAACACCGTTGCCGACAAGCAGAGTGTGGCCGATGCCTATCTGATCCGGCGCGAGGCCTTGCAGCACAAGGTCACGAATTACACGACCCTGGCGGCGGCGCGCGCCGCCGCCGAGGCGCACGCCTTCGCCGGCGAGTACGACATCAATTGCCTGCAGGATTTGCACAGGGCTATAACATGAGCAAGGTACCGTTGACGGTTAATGGCGCGGAAAAACTACGCGTCGAACTACACCTGCTGAAAACCGTCGAGCGCCCGCGCATCATCCAGCTGATCTCCGAGGCGCGCTCGCACGGCGATCTGTCGGAGAACGCCGAGTATCACGCCGCCAAGGAACAGCAGAGCTTCGTCGAGGGCCGCATCGCCGAGATCGAATCCAAGCTCACCAACGCCCAGATCATCGATCCCTTGACGGTGAACGCCAACGGCCGGGTGGTATTCAGCGCCACGCTCGATCTGCTCGACGAGGACAGCGGCCAGCAGGTCACCTACCAGATCGTCGGCGACGACGAGGCCGACATCGGTGCCGGCAAGATTTCGATCGGCTCGCCGATCGCGCGCGCCTTGATCGGCAAGGAGTCCGGCGAAGTGGTCGAGGTGCGCGTTCCGGATGGCCTGCGCCATTATGAGATTCTCGATGTCCGCTACGTATAAGACCAGAGACGAGATACGAGCGACGAGGTACGAATTACCGGTCCGCTTGTCCCTCACCGCTGCCGTAGATCATGGCTCGTACTAAAAGCAGCCGCGCCTGGCTGGCCGAGCATTTCACCGACGAATACGTCAAGCGCGCCCAGAAGGAAGGTTTCCGGTCGCGGGCGATCTATAAACTCGAGGAGATCGACGCGCGCGATCACCTGTTCAAGCACGGCATGACGGTGGTCGACCTGGGGGCAGCGCCGGGCGGCTGGTCGCAGTACGCGCGCCGCCGCGTCGGTCCGCAGGGGCGGGTGCTGGCGCTCGATATCCTGCCGATCGAGCCGCTGCCCGGGGTGGAGATTCTGCTGGCCGATTTCACCGAGCCGGCGGCGCTTGCCGAACTCGCCCGCGGCTTGGCCGGGCGGCCGGTCGACCTTGTAATCTCGGACATGGCCCCCAATATCAGCGGTATAGGGGTGTCCGATCAGGCACGCACCATGTATTTGGCCGAATTGGCGCTCGATTTCGCCGTCCACAACCTGCGCCCGGGCGGCGATTTTCTGGTCAAGACCTTTCAGGGTCAGGGGTTTAACGAGTTTTTTCGGCGCTTGCAGGGCGGTTTCGCCGATGGGACCGAGGCGAGGGCCGCAGGCCAGGGACGGCGTGTTTGCGGTTTCGCCAAGGTGCTGACGCGCAAACCCAAGGCCTCGCGCCCGCGCAGCCGCGAGGTGTATTTGCTGGCGCGCGGCCTGCGACCCGTTTCCGGCGCTCAGGTTGTGCCGCCGCCAGCGGCGGGAGAGAATGGCGGATAATTACCGCCGTCGCGTGGTCTTAACAGGCTTAACGAGTATGCGCAACGGTCAATATCTAACGAGGCAAGTGTGAACAATCTCACCAAGAACATTTTGTTGTGGCTGGTCATCGCGGTCGTGCTGATGTCGGTGTTCAACAACTTCGGCAACCGCCAGGCCGCCAGCACGCCGCTCAACTACACCCAGTTCTACAGCAAGCTCAAGCAAGGCCAGGTCGAGAAGGTGCTGCTCGAGGGCCGCACCATCCAGGGCGAGACCAAGAACGGCGAGAAGTTCACCACCTATGTGCCGGAGAGCGACAACCGCTCGCTGGTCGGCGATTTGCTGAGCCACGGCGTCACCGTCACCGGCAAGCCGCCCGAGGAGCAGTCGATCTGGTTGCAGATATTCATCAGCTGGTTCCCGATGGTGCTGCTGGTGGGAGTGTGGATTTACCTCATGCGCCAGATGCAGGGCGGTGGCGGCGGGCGCGGCGCGCTCGGCTTCGGCAAGAGCAAGGCGCGCATGCTCACCGAGGAGCAAAACAAGGTCACGTTCGAGGACGTCGCCGGTGTCGAAGAGGCCAAGGAAGAGGTCGGTGAGCTGGTCGAATTCCTGCGCGACCCGGGCAAGTTCCAGAAGCTCGGCGGTCGCATCCCCAAGGGCGTGCTCATGACCGGCAACCCCGGCACCGGCAAGACCCTGCTTGCCAAGGCGATCGCCGGCGAGGCCAAGGTACCGTTTTTCTCGATTTCCGGTTCTGACTTCGTCGAGATGTTCGTCGGCGTCGGCGCCTCGCGCGTGCGTGACATGTTCGAGCAAGCCAAGAAACACGCACCGTGCATCATCTTCATCGACGAGATCGACGCCGTCGGCCGCCAGCGCGGCGCCGGCCTGGGCGGTGGCCACGACGAGCGCGAGCAGACCTTGAACCAGTTGCTGGTCGAGATGGATGGCTTCGAAGGCAGCGAGGGCGTGATCGTGATCGCCGCCACCAACCGTCCGGACGTGCTCGATCCGGCGCTGTTGCGCCCCGGCCGTTTCGACCGGCATGTGTACGTGCCGCTGCCGGATATCCGCGGACGCGAGCAAATTATCAAGGTACACATGCGCAAGGTGCCGGTGGCGGATAACGTGAACGCCGGCATTCTGGCGCGCGGCACGCCCGGTTTTTCCGGCGCCGATCTCGCCAACCTGGTGAACGAGGCGGCACTGTTCGCAGCGCGCGCCGGCAAGCGCCTGGTGGACATGGAGGATTTCGAAAAGGCCAAGGACAAGATCGTGATGGGCGCCGAACGCCGCTCGATCGTCATGCCGGAAAAAGAGCGCATGAACACCGCATACCACGAGTCCGGTCACACGGTGGTGGCCAAGTTGCTGCCGAACACCGATCCGGTGCACAAGGTGACGATCATCCCGCGGGGACGCGCATTGGGCGTGACCATGCAGCTGCCGCTCGAGGATCGTTACAGTCACGATCGCGAATCGCTGCGCTCGACGATCGCCGTGCTGATGGGTGGGCGCATCGCCGAGGAAGTGTTCATGCACCAGATGACCACCGGCGCGGCCAACGATTTCGAGCGTGCCACCGAACTCGCGCGCAACATGGTGACGCGCTGGGGCATGAGCGACATTCTCGGCACACGCGTGTACGGCGAGAATCAAACCGAGGTGTTCCTCGGGCGCGACATGGCCAGCCACAAGAATCTGAGCGACTCAACCGCCCAGCAGGTCGATGACGAAATCCGCCGTATCATCGACGAGCAATACACGCGCGCGCGCAAGATCATCGAGGACAACCGCGACAAGGTCGAGATCATGACCAAGGCGCTGCTCGACTGGGAAACGCTCGAATCCGACCAGATCGACGACATCATGGCCGGCAAGCAGCCGCGTCCGCCCGCCGATCTGAGCGATGCCTCGTCCGGCGGCGACGCCGGCGCAAAGTCCGGCAAGCCGGGACACAAGCCGCGCGCCAAACCGCGCATGGACACCCCGGCGGCGGAGCATTGATATTATTTTTGCCGCAGATAAACGCAGATAGGATTGTGGTAGTTATCTGTGTTCATCTGTGGCTGAAATAATATGACCCTACTAGACTGTGGCGGTCGCCCGCTCGATCTCGGGCGCGCCGCCATCATGGGTGTACTGAACGTCACCCCCGACTCCTTCTCGGACGGGGGTTTTTTTCTGTCCCGCGAGCGCGCCGTGGCGCATGCCCGGCAACTGGTCGAGGACGGTGCCGACATCGTCGACGTCGGCGGCGAATCGACCCGCCCGGGCGCGCAACCGGTGTCGGTCCAGGAGGAGCTGGATCGGGTATTGCCAGTGATCGAAGTGTTGCGTGATACGGTTTCCGTGCCGATCTCGATCGACAGTTCGAAGCCCGAGGTGATGCGCGCCGCGGTCGCGGCCGGCGCCGGATTTATCAACGACGTGCGGGCGCTGCGCGCCGACGGTGCGCTGGCGGTCGCCGCCGAGCTGGGCGTGCCAGTCTGCCTGATGCACATGCAGGGCGAACCGCGCGCCATGCAAACCGATCCCCGCTATACCGACGTGGTCGCCGAGGTACGGACGTTTCTGGCAGCGCGCCTGACGGCCTGCCACGCCGCCGGTATCGAGCCGGCCAGGCTGGTGATCGACCCGGGCTTCGGTTTTGGCAAGACTTTGGCGCATAATCTGCAATTATTGCGCGGGCTGGCCGGTCTCCAGACGCTCGGCGCTCCGATCCTGGTCGGGTTGTCGCGCAAGTCCATGATCGGCCTGGCGCTCGGCCTGCCGGTCGAGCAGCGCCTGGCCGCCAGTCTGACGCTGGCCGTGATCGCGGTCGCGAACGGCGCGCGTATCGTCCGCACCCATGATGTACGGGCGACGCGCGAGGCGATACGCATGTACGAGACCGTCTATACTAATTAATATCAATCTTGAACCGCCAAGAACGCCAAGGAAGGCGGCTTTCATGGGCGTACATCAGGATAACCTTGGCGGTTAACTGAATTTTTCGGGTGTGTTGTGGTAACGGGAGAGAAGCGGATGACCCAGCCTGCACGGGTAGCAAAACGTTTTTTCGGCACCGACGGGGTGCGCGGCACGATGGGCGAGGAGCCGATCACGCCCGAGACGGTGTTGAAGCTCGGCTGGGCGGCCGGCAAGGTGTTGAGCCGGCACGGTAACGGTCAGAACAAGATACTGATCGGCAAGGACACGCGCGTGTCCGGTTATCTGCTGGAATCGGCGCTCGAGGCCGGCCTGTGTGCGGCCGGCGTGGACATCCGCCTGCTCGGGCCGATGCCCACTCCGGCCATCGCCTATCTGACGCGTACCGCGCGGGCGCGCGCCGGTATCGTGATTTCCGCCTCGCACAACGCCTATTCCGACAACGGCATCAAGTTCTTCGCCTCGGACGGCATGAAACTGCCGGACGAGGTCGAGCTCGAAATCGAGCGCGCCATGGAGGAGCCGCTGCGCACGGTCGAGTCGGCCGCACTCGGCAAGGCCAAGCGCTATGACGACGCCCCGGGCCGCTACATCGAATTCTGCAAGAGCGCCTTCCCGCACCGCTCGAATCTCGAACGCCTCAAGATCGTCGTGGATTGCGCCAACGGCGCCGCCTACCAGGTGGCGCCGATGGTGCTCATGGAACTTGGCGCCCAATTGACCGTGATCGCCAACGAGCCGGACGGCTTCAACATCAACCGCGACTGCGGCTCGACCCACCCGGAACTGTTGCGCCGCACGGTCCTGGAGCGCCGCGCCGATCTCGGTATCGCGCTCGACGGCGACGGCGACCGCGTGATCCTGGTGGACGGGCGCGGCGAACTCGTCGACGGCGACCAGATTCTCTATATCCTCGCGCTCGCCCGTCACGTCGCCGGCGGCTTGCAAGGCGGCGTGGCCGGCACGCTCATGACCAATCTCGGGCTCGAGCAGGCGCTGGCGGCCCGCAACATCCCCTTCAAGCGCGCCCCGGTCGGCGACCGCCATGTCATCGCGCTGCTCCAGCAGGAGGGCTGGGAACTGGGCGGCGAGACCTCGGGCCATATCATCTGTTTCGACCGCAGCACCACCGGCGACGGCATCATCGCCGCCCTCGAGGTGTTGGCGGTCATGGTGCAAACCGGCAAATCGCTGGCCGAGCTCAAGTCCGGCATGATGGTTTATCCCCAGGTGATGATCAATGTCCGCATGTCGCGGCGCGTCGATGTCCAAAGCTCCCCGGAGGTGCGCAAGTCGCTGAGCGAGGTGGAAAGCGAGTTGGCCGCGAACGGCCGGGTGGTGCTGCGCGCCTCCGGTACCGAGCCGGTGGTGCGTGTGATGATCGAAGGCCGCGACACCGCCCAGATCGAGCGCCTCGGCCGGCACCTGGCCGAGACCGTCCAGCGCGCGGCCGGCGCCGGAGGTTGATGGCCGCGCGTGCGAAGGACTCGGCGATGATGCGGTTACGGGCCGCGTGTCTCGGGTTCTGCGTCCTGGTGCTCGCCGGATGCAGCGCCGCCTATTCGACCAGGCCCATGGGCGAGCAACCCCCGGTCCTTGTGCCCGAGGAGTGGGAAGGGACCTGGATTCACAAGGAAGGCACGGTGACGGTGGCCGTGACCGACGGCACCAGGGGCGTCATCGAAGTCGGCTGGGTGGAGAAGCGCCAGGGCCGGCTGACGTTCGAATCCTACCAGGTGCACCTGTTGAAATCCGGTGAGTGGTTGTTCGGCAACGTCCATGACCAGGACAAAACCGGCCATTACTTCTGGGGGCGGGTCAGCAAGGAGGACGGCCAGCTGACGCTGTGGGTGCCGAATGTCGCCAAGATCAAGGCGCTGGTGGAAAAGACCGTTCTGCCGGGCACGCTCTTGAACGACGGCGAGGACGTCGTGCTCGGCGAACTCAGCGCCGCTCACATGCTGGTCATCACCGAAGGCGCGGTTCTGGAGTGGAACCGGCCGCTGGTCTTTCTGCGACTCGCTCAGTAATTCCGCTGACGCCGAATCGGCGCGCGTTTCTGGATCGCGTCGGCAACCATGATGCGCCGCCCGCGCAAAAAACCGGCGCAATCCCCAGGAAAAATTGCTTTCCGCATCCTCACCCGGTAACATCGCGCCGATTTTTTTAATCCCGAAGTGCTCAATTCGAAGGGTAGGAGACGCCTATGCGCCGACCGATGGTGGCGGGAAATTGGAAAATGAACGGCACGCGGGCCGAGGCCGGGGCCTTGACCCGGGCGGTCGCCCAGGGCGTGGACGCCGCCAAACAGACCGAGGTGTTGCTGTGCCCGCCGTTTATTTTGATCCCGCTGGTGGCGGACCTCCTCCAGGGCGGTAAAATCGCCTGGGGCGGCCAGGATCTGAACGTCCATGCCGCCGGCGCCCATACCGGCGAGGTATCCGGGCCGATGCTGCGCGATTTCGGCTGCCGCTATGTCATCGTCGGACATTCCGAGCGGCGCGCGCTGTACGGCGAGAGCGATCAACTGGTGGCACTGAAATTCAAGGCCGCCCAGGGCGCCGGGTTGATACCTATACTATGTGTCGGCGAGACGCTCGCCGAGCGCGAGGCCAACCAGACCGAGAAGGTCGTAGCCCGGCAACTCGATGCCGTAACGAACCTGGTCGGCATCGGCGCCCTGGCCAATTCGGTGCTCGCCTATGAGCCGGTCTGGGCGATCGGCACCGGCAAGACCGCCACGCCGCAGCAGGCCCAGGACGTGCACCGCTTTATCCGCACCAAGCTGGCGGCGCTCGACAACGGCATCGCCGCCGGGCTGCGCATTCTGTACGGCGGCAGCGTCAAGGGCGGCAACGCCGCGGAGTTGTTCGGCCAGGCCGACATCGACGGCGGCCTGATCGGCGGCGCGTCCTTGAACGCCGATGAATTTTTGACGATTTGCCGCGCGGGCGGCTGACAGGAGACGACATGAAAGAGGCGATTTTGATCGTGCACGTGTTCGCGGCCCTGGGGCTGGTCGGGCTGGTGCTGTTGCAGCAGGGGCGCGGCGCCGACATGGGCGCGGCATTCGGCAGTGGCGCGTCGCAGACCCTGTTCGGCGCCAGCGGCTCGGCGACCTTCCTGAGCCGGATCACCAAGATCTTCGCGCTGGTGTTTTTCTGCACCAGTCTGCTGCTCACCTATTGGTACACGCACATGAGCACGCCGAAGAGCGTCACCGAGCTGGACGCGCTCCAGCAACCCGCGCCGGCGCCGCAAGTGCCGAGCACGCCGCCGAGCCTGCCACCCGCCAATCCAGTGCCGGAGGTTCCGAAGTAAGCGCGCCGCGATCGAGAGCGAAGCGAACCGCCTGACTCCAGCCTGAGAGAATTTTGGCAATACTTTTATGTCGCAGCGTTTGTGATTTGATATCTGAATCGAAGCCGACGTGGTGAAATTGGTATACACGCTACCTTGAGGTGGTAGTGGCGCAAGCCGTGGGAGTTCGAGTCTCCCCGTCGGCACCATCTTCAAAAAATACGCTAATAAGCAAAGTCGTTGTAGCAATAAATAATAATGATCTTGAACCGCCAAGAACGCCAAGCAAGGTAAGGCGGTTTCCTGGGTTTCCGTAGCAGTACTCTTGGCGTCTCGGCGGTTAACTCGGTTTTGATAAATCCTGTTGCGTGTATGGGGTGTAAAAAAGCTTATAACCCCATGAAAAATAATAACTGTGTCTGATTCCCCAGCTTGACTTTGCGCGGAGTGGAAGCCTAGACTGCCTGCGAACTGCCGGTCGTCAGAAATTCCTACAAAATAAACGCGCGGGGCTGTCCATGCTGGAGAATTATCTCCCCATCCTGATTTTCATCGCGGTCGGCCTCGCCATCGGCGTGCTGCCGATGGCGACAGGCTGGTTGCTCGCGCCCAGCCGTCCCGACAGCGAAAAAAACTCGCCGTACGAATGCGGTTTTGAGGCGTTCGAGGATTCGCGCATGAAATTCGACGTGCGCTATTACCTGGTGGCGATCCTGTTCATCATTTTCGATCTCGAGATCGCCTTCCTGTTTCCGTGGGCGGTGGTGTTGCAGGAGATCGGCATGTTCGGGTTCCTGTCCATGATGCTGTTCCTGGGAATTCTCGTCATCGGTTTTATATACGAATGGCGCAAAGGGGCGTTGGAATGGGAGTAGCGACATGAGCCGCGGAGGTCGCTTCGGCCATCCATGGCCTCTCTCGACACTTCCCACATCCTTGTGGGTCGCGTGTCCCCACGTAAGTGGGGGCGACCGGCGACGCGCAGGATGCGCAAGTGCCACGTGCGCAGGGATGCGCAGGAGTGGCCTAATTGGCGCTGGCCGCCGACAACTCGCATTCGCAAGTTGGTACACGTTGGCGGAGGCGGCGCGGGCGTGCCAATTTCTGGAGACAGCCTGTGGGCATTGAGGGCGTTTTTAATAAAGGCTGGCACACCACCAGCCTCGACGCGCTCATCAACTGGACTCGCACCGGTTCGCTGTGGCCGATGACCTTCGGGCTGGCGTGTTGCGCGGTCGAGATGATGCATGCCGGCGCGTCGCGCTACGATCTCGATCGTTTCGGCATCATCTTCCGCCCCAGCCCGCGCCAGTCGGACGTGATGATCGTGGCCGGCACGCTGGTCAACAAAATGGCCCCGGCGCTGCGCAAGGTCTACGACCAGATGGCCGAGCCGCGCTGGGTGATCTCCATGGGTTCGTGCGCCAACGGCGGCGGGTATTACCACTATTCCTACGCGGTGGTGCGCGGCTGCGACCGGATCGTGCCGGTGGATGTGTACGTGCCGGGCTGCCCGCCGACCGCGGAGGCGCTGCTGTACGGCATCATCCAGCTGCAAAACAAGATCAAGCGCACCAACACCATCGCCCGCTAGTCCGAGCCGAGCGCACCCATGACTGATTTGCTTCAGGCACTCGCCGAACACGCCACGCAGAAACTCGGCGACAGCGTGCTGGCCGCGCAGCTGTCCCTGGGCGAACTGACGCTCGAGGTCAAGCGTCCGGATCTGCTGCGCGTCTGCCGCATCCTGCGCGACGACACCGCCTTCGGCTTCGCCCAGTTGATCGATGTGTGCGGCGTGGACTATCTCGGTTATCGGGCCGAGAGTCCGGAGGGCGCACGCCAAGGCCCGCGGTTCGCGGCGGTCTATCATTTGCTGTCGGTCGAGCGTAATCAGCGCCTGCGCCTGCGGGTGTTCCTGGACGACGGCCTGCCGCTGGTCGACTCGGTGACGGGCGTGTGGGCCTCGGCCAACTGGTTCGAGCGCGAGGCCTTCGACCTGTTCGGCATCGTGTTCGAGGGCCATCCCGACCTGCGCCGCATCCTGACCGATTACGGCTTCATCGGCCATCCGTTCCGCAAGGATTTTCCGCTCATCGGCCAGGTCGAGATGCGCTACGACCCGGAGCGGCAGCGGGTGGTGTATCAGCCGGTCAGCATCGAAGCGCGCATTCTGGTGCCGCGCGTGATCCGCGAGGAGGGGTACGGTGCCAGAGATTCGTAACTACACGATGAACTTCGGCCCGCAGCACCCGGCCGCTCACGGCGTGCTGCGCCTGGTGCTGGAGCTGGACGGCGAGGTGATCGAGCGCGCCGACCCGCACGTCGGCCTGTTGCATCGCGGCACCGAGAAGCTGGCCGAGAGCAAACCGTACAACCAGTCGATCGGCTACATGGACCGGCTCGACTACGTGTCGATGATGTGCAACGAGCACGCCTATGTGCTGGCCATGGAAAAGATGCTGGGCGTGGAGCCGCCGCTGCGCGCCCAGTATATCCGCGTGATGTTCGACGAGATCACGCGCATCCTCAATCATCTGCTGTGGCTGGGCGCGCACGCCCTCGACATCGGCGCCATGACCGTGTTCCTGTACGCGTTCCGCGAGCGCGAGGACCTGATGGACTGCTACGAGGCGGCATCAGGCGCGCGCATGCACGCGACCTATTATCGCGTCGGCGGCGTGTACCGCGATCTGCCGGACAGCATGCCGCAGTATCAAACTTCGAAGTGGCACAACGCCAAGGACATCGCGCGCCTGAACGTCAATCGCCAGGGTTCGCTGCTCGATTTCATCGGTGATTTCGCCGGTCGTTTCGACGGCTACGTCGACGAGTACGAAACGCTACTGACCGATAACCGCATCTGGAAACAGCGCACCGTCGGCATCGGCGTGGTCGGGCCGGAACGCGCCTTGCAGCTCGGCTTCACCGGCCCGATGCTGCGTGGTTCCGGAATCGCCTGGGACCTTCGCAAGAAACAACCCTATGAGGTTTACGATCGCCTCGATTTCGACATTCCGATCGGCACCAACGGCGATTGCTACGACCGTTATCTGGTGCGCATAGAGGAGATGCGCCAGAGCAACCGTATTATTCGCCAATGCGTTGACTGGCTGCGCAACAATCCCGGCCCGGTGATCATCGCCGATCATAAGCTGGCGCCGCCGCGGCGCGAGGAAATGAAGGACGACATGGAGTCCTTGATTCATCACTTCAAGCTGTTCACCGAGGGGTTTTGCATCCCCGAGGGCGAGGCCTATGCGGCGGTCGAGCATCCCAAGGGCGAGTTCGGCATTTATCTGATCTCGGACGGCGCCAACAAACCGTACCGCCTGAAGATTCGCGCCGCGGGTTTCGCGCATCTCGCGGCGCTCGACGAAATGGTGCGCGGCCACATGATCGCCGACGTGGTCGCGATCATAGGCACCCAGGACATCGTGTTCGGCGAGATTGACCGGTAAGAATTTTTGCCGCAAAGACGCAAAGGGCGCAAAGTAAAACATGAGTATTTATCTGGAAAACCTTTGCTTCCTTTGCGTCTTTGCGGCGAAGAATATTATTTTTAGGAATTATTCAGAGCTTTCTTGATTATGCTTTCCAAAGAATCACTGGACCAAGTTAACCGCGAGATCGCCAAATACCCGCCCGACCGCAAGCAGTCGGCGGTGATGGCGGCGCTGCGCATCGCCCAGGAGGAACACGGCTGGTTGAGCGAACCGTTGATGGATTATGTCGCCGGGTTGCTGGAATTGCGGCCGATCCAGGTGTACGAGGTCGCGACCTTCTACTCGATGTACGACCTCAAGCCGGTCGGCAGGCACAAGATCTGCGTCTGCACCAATATCTCGTGCATGCTGCGCGGCTCGGAACAGGTGGTGAAGCATCTCGAAGCGAAGCTCGGTATCCGTCTGAGCGAGACCACGGCCGACGGTCGTTTCACGCTCAAGGAGGTCGAGTGTCTGGCCGCCTGCGGCGGCGCGCCGATGTTCCAGATCGGCAAGAAATATTACGAGAATCTCACGCCCGACCGTATCGACGAAATTCTCAAGGGGCTGGACTAGCCATGGCCAACGAAGTCTGTTTCAGCACCCGCCATCTCGACAAGCCCTGGACGCTCGCCACCTACCAGTCGGCCGGCGGCTACCAGGCTTGGAAAAATATCCTCGCCGACAAGATCCCGGCCGAGACCGTCATCGCCGAGCTCAAGAAGTCGGTGCTGCGCGGGCGCGGCGGCGCCGGCTTTCCGACCGGACTGAAGTGGAGTTTCATGCCGCGCAGCGCGCCCGGCCAGAAGTACATCGTCTGCAACTCCGACGAGGGCGAGCCGGGCACCTTCAAGGATCGCGATATCCTGCGCTTCAACCCGCATGCGCTCATCGAGGGTATGGCGATCGCCGGCTACACCATCGGCGCGACCGTCGGCTACAACTACATCCGCGGCGAATTCTGGGAGCCGTACGAACGCTTCGAGGCGGCCCTGGAAGAGGCGCGCGCCGCCGGTTTGATCGGCCGGAATATTCTCGGCGCGGGCGTGGACTTCGAGTTGCACAGCCATCTCGGCGCCGGTGCCTACATCTGCGGTGAGGAGACCGCGCTGCTCGAATCGATCGAGGGCAAGAAGGGCCAGCCGCGCTTCAAACCGCCGTTTCCAGCGAGCTACGGCCTGTTCGGCCGGCCCACGACCATCAACAACACCGAAACGCTGGCGTCGGTGCCGGCGATCCTGCGCAACGGCGGCGAGTGGTTTTTAAACCTCGGCCTGCCCAATAACGGCGGGTCGAAGCTGTTTTCGATCTCCGGGCACGTCGAGCGCCCCGGTAATTACGAAGTGCCGCTCGGCACGCCGTTCGCGACGCTTCTGGAGATGGCCGGCGGCATGCAGGGCGGGCGCAAACTCAAGGCCGTCATCCCCGGCGGCTCGTCGGTGCCGGTGGTGCGCGGCGAGACGATGATGGGCGTCAACATGGATTACGACTCGCTCATCAAGGCCGGCTCGATGCTCGGCGCCGGCTCGATCATCGTTATGGACGAGACCACCTGCATGGTGCGGGCGTTGGCGCGCATCTCGCATTTCTATTACGAGGAATCCTGCGGCCAGTGCACGCCCTGCCGCGAGGGCACCGGCTGGCTGGCGCGCGTGCTTCACCGCATCGAGCACGGCCACGGGCGCCCCGAGGATCTGGACATGCTGGTCGACATGTCGAAGAAGATCGAGGGCCGCACGATCTGCGCGCTCGGCGACGCCGCCGCCATGCCGGTCGTGAGCTTTATCAAGAATTTCCGCGACGAATTCGAACACCACGTCCGCCACCGCCGCTGCGCGGTCGCGGCCTGATACGATGAATTTAATTATATGAGCATTCGACGCAAAGTCGCTAAGACGCAAAGAAAAGCGGGAATTGAAACGACAAACCTCGGAGCAACTTTGCGCCATTGCGCCTTTGCGTCAAACGATCATATTTTGAGACAGGTTTTATAGTTTATGTTGCACATCGAAATCGACGGCAAGCAGCTGGAAGTGGAGGAGGGCACGACGGTGATCGAGGCCGCCGACGCCGCCGGCATCTATATTCCGCGCTTCTGCTATCACGACAAGCTGTCGGTCGCAGCCAATTGCCGCATGTGTCTGGTGGACGTCGAGAAATCCGTCAAGCCGCTGCCGGCCTGTGCCACGCCCGTGACCGAGGGCATGAAGATCGCCACGCGCTCGCCGAAGGCGGTCGACGCCCAGAAAGGCGTGATGGAATTCCTGTTGATCAACCACCCGCTCGATTGCCCGATCTGCGATCAGGGCGGCGAATGCGAGCTGCAAGACCTGGCGGTCGGTTACGGCAAGGACGTGTCGCGCTATCAGGAAGGCAAGCGCATCGTCAAGGACAAGAACCTCGGGCCGCTGATCGCCACCGACATGACGCGCTGCATCCACTGCACGCGCTGCGTGCGCTTCGGCGAGGAGCTGGCCGGTATCATGGAAATGGGCGGCACCGGGCGCGGCGAGCACCTGCGCATCGGCACCTACGTCGAGAGCACGGTCGATTCGGAGTTGTCCGGCAACATGATCGACCTGTGCCCGGTCGGCGCGCTCACCTCCAAGCCGTATCGCTACCGCTGCCGCGCCTGGGAATTGACCGCCACGCCTTCGGTGAGCCCGCACGACTGCGTCGGCGCCAACATCGACATCGAGGTGCTGCGCAACAAGGTGATGCGCGTGTTGCCGCGCGCCAACGAGGCGGTCAATGAAATCTGGCTGGCCGACCGCGACCGCTTCAGTTATGAGGCCGTGAACGGCGGCGATCGCCTGACCCGGCCGCAGATCAAGACCGACGGCCAGTGGCGCGAGGTCGATTGGAACACGGCGCTGGAATTCACCGCGCAGGGCCTGCATGCGGTCGTCAGCCGGCACGGCCCGGACAAGCTCGGCGCGCTGGCCGGCGCGCATTCCACGCTCGAGGAATTTTATCTGCTGCAAAAACTCGTGCGCGCGCTCGGTTCGGACAATGTCGACCATCGCCTGCGCCAGCGCGATTTCAGCGACGATCAGCTTGCGCCGCTGTTTCCGTGGCTCGGCCAGGCGATCGCCGATCTCGAGCGCCTCGACAGCGTGCTGCTGATCGGCTCGAACGTCCGCAAGGAGCAGCCGCTGCTCGGGCTGCGCCTGCGCAAGGCGTTCCTGCGCGGGGCCCGGATCATGGCGGTCAACCCGCTCGATCACGAATTCACCTTCGATCTCGCCGCCAAGGTCGTCGTCGGGCCGGATCGGCTCGCGCCTGCGCTGGCGCGGATCGCCAAGGGTCTGGCTAAGGCGGCCAAGCAGGCGCTGCCGGCCGAGGTCGAGGCCTGGTGCGCGCAAGGCGCGCCCGACGCCGCCGAACTTGTGATCGCCGATCGGCTGCTGCGCGGCGAAAATGTCGGCGTGTTGCTGGGCGCTTCGGCGCTGGGCCATGCACAGGCGGCGGCGGTGCGCGCGCTCGCCGAGATCATTGCGACCTTGAGCGGCGCCAAGCTCGGCGTGCTGGCCGAGGCCAACAGCGCCGGCGCCTGGCTGGCGGGGTGCGTGCCGCATCGAACCGCCGGCGGGGCGCGCGTCGCCGCGCCCGGGCGCAACGCCACGGCCATGATCGGCGCGCCACTCAAGGGTTATCTCGTCATGAATAGCGAACCGGAACTCGATTGCTGGGACGGCGCCGCCGCGCGCCGTGCCCTGGCGCAGGCGCAGTTCGTGGTGGCGCTGTCGGCCTTCAAGGGTACGGCCGACGACTATGCCCAGGTGCAATTGCCGCTCGCGACCTTCGCCGAAACCGCCGGCACGTTCGTGAATTGCGAGGGCCGTTGGCAGAGCTTCGAGGCGGCGGTGACGCCGCCCGGCGAGGCGCGTCCCGGCTGGAAGATTTTGCGCGTGCTCGGCAACCTGCTCGCCAAGCCCGGTTTCGAGTACCACTCGGCGGACGAGGTGCGCGCCGCCGTGCCGGCGACACCGGCGCCGTCCGGCAAGCTCGTAGGTTGGCGTCTGGCGGCGCCGGACAAATCCAAGGCCGCGCTGATGCGCATCGCCGAGCGGCCGATGTACGCGATTGATCCGCTGGTGCGGCGCGCGCCGGCGCTGCAACACACCCGCGACAATCCCGGCCCGGCGGCGCGCATGAACGCCGCCCAGGCCAGGAAGCTGAAGATCGCCGACCGCGCGCGCGTGACGGTGCGCGCCGAAAGTGGCGAGGCGCTGCTCGACGTGGTGATCGACGCGCGCGTGCCGGATGGCTGCGTGGCGATTCCGTCCGGCCATGCCGCGACCGCGGCGCTCGGCGGCGACGGCCCGGTAACGATCGCGGAGGCGGGCACATGATCGAGTTCGCCGTTTCGATGTGGAACGCGCTGCCGCTGTGGTTGCAACTCGGGCTGCTCAACCTCGGAAAGGTCGTACTGATCGTGGCGCCGCTGCTGCTGGCGGTTGCCTACCTTCCGTATGCCGAGCGCAAGATCATCGGCTACATGCAGGTGCGCATCGGCCCGAATCGTGTCGGTCCGCGCGGCTGGTTGCAACCGATCGCCGACGCCCTGAAGCTGCTGTTCAAGGAGATCATTCTCCCCACCAAGGCCAACAAGTTCCTGTTCGTGCTGGCGCCGGTGTTGGCGGTGGCCCCGGCGCTGGTGGCCTGGGCGGTGGTGCCGTTCACCGACGAACTGGTGCTGGCCGATATCGACGCGAGCCTGCTGTTCATCCTGGCGGTGACCTCGATGGGCGTGTACGGCGTGGTGGTCGCCGGCTGGGCGTCCAATTCAAAATATGCGTTCCTGGGGGCGATGCGCTCGACCGCCCAGATCGTGTCCTATGAAATCGCCATGGGCTTCGCGCTGGTCGGCGTGCTGATGGCGGCCGGCAGCCTGAACCTGCGCGAGATCGTGCTGCACCAGCAGGGCGGCATTCACGAATGGTATATCTGGCCGCTGTTCCCGCTGTTTTTCGTGTATTTCGTGTCGGGCGTGGCCGAGACCAACCGCTCGCCGTTCGACGTCGCCGAGGGCGAGTCGGAAATCGTCGCCGGCTTCCACGTCGAATACTCGGGCATGGCGTTCGCGGTGTTCTTCCTGGCCGAGTACGCAAACATGATTCTGATCGCCGCGCTTACCGTGCTGCTGTTCTGCGGCGGCTGGCTGTCGCCGCTCGCCGGCCTGATCGATCCCGCGATGCTGCGCCTGCCGGTGATCGGCGCGTTGCTGGATAGCGGGCTGCACTGGCTGCTCGTCAAGCTGTCGTTCTTCCTGTTGTTGTTCCTGTGGTTTCGCGCCACCTTCCCGCGCTACCGCTACGACCAGATCATGCGACTCGGCTGGAAGGTGCTTATTCCGATCACCCTGGTGTGGATCGCGGTGATGGGCGGGGCGATGTTCTTCACGCCCTGGGGCCATGTGTTCCATTGAGCCGGGGAAAGACGCCATGACCGTCATGAAACGCTGGTTGTACCGACTGTTCCCGTTCGAGCTGGTGAAGGGCATGATGGTCACCGGCCGGCATCTGTTCGCGCGTAAGATCACCGTCCAATACCCGGACGAGTCTACCCCGCAATCGCCGCGCTTCCGCGGCCTGCACGCGCTGCGCCGCTATCCGAACGGCGAGGAGCGCTGCATTGCCTGCAAACTCTGCGAGGCGGTCTGCCCGGCGCTCGCTATCACCATCGAATCCGAGCAGCGCGCCGACGGCACGCGCCGCACCACGCGCTACGACATCGATCTGACCAAATGCATCTTTTGCGGGTTCTGCGAGGAATCCTGCCCGGTCGATTCGATCGTCGAGACGCGTATTTTCGATTACCATGGCGAGCAGCGCGGCGACCTGTATTACACCAAGGAAATGCTGCTGGCGAACGGCGACAAATACGAGAAACAAATCGCCGCCGACCGCGCCGCCGATGCCAAATATAGATAATAATTTTAACCGCAGATGAACGCAGATAAGCGCAGATATAACCAAGGCGGGATGATGTTGATCCGTGTCCATCTGTGTTCATCTGTGGCGAAGAACTAATACCATGGACTTTACCCAACTCATCTTCTACTTCTTCGCCGCGGTGCTGGTGTTCGCCGCCGCCATGGTCATCACCATCCGCAACCCGGTGAAGGCGGCGCTGTTTCTGGTGCTGGCGTTCTTCAGCGCCGCCTGCCTGTGGATGCTGTTGCAGGCCGAGTTCCTGGCGATCGCGCTGGTGCTGGTGTACGTCGGCGCGGTCATGGTGTTGTTCCTGTTCGTGGTGATGATGCTCGATATCAACCTGCTGCGGCTGCGCGAGGGGTTCGGCGAATACCTGCCGATCGGCGGCATCGTCGCGGTGCTGATGGTGCTGGAGATGGCCATCATCCTCGGACCGGCACGCTTCGGCCTGGAAAAGGTGCCGGCGCCGGCAGATCACCCGGCCGGCTACAGCAACACCCGCGAACTCGGCCGGCTGCTGTATACCGACTACGCCTATCCGTTCGAGATCGCGGCGGTGGTGCTGCTGGTGGCGATCGTGGCGGCGATCGCGCTCACCATGCGCAAGCGCCCCGAGACCAAATATCAGGACCCGGCCCAGCAGGTGCGCGTGCAGCGCAACGAGCGCCTGAAGATCGTGAAGATGGAGCCGAGCCCGAAGCCGCCGCAGGGGAAGCGCCGATGATCGCGCTGTCCGATTACCTGATCCTGGGGGCGATGCTGTTCGCCATCGGCACGGTCGGCATCTTCCTGAACCGCAAGAACGTGGTGATCCTGCTCATGGCCATCGAGCTCAATCTGCTGGCCGTGAACATGAACTTCGTGGCGTTCTCGCATTTCCTGGGCGACACTGCCGGGCAGATTTTCGTGTTTTTCATCCTGACGGTGGCGGCCGCCGAATCGGCCATCGGCCTGGCGATCCTGATCGTGTTGTTCCGCAACCGCCAGAGCATCAACGTCGATGACCTCGATACGCTGAAGGGCTGACCGTGTTCGAGAACATGCAGAACGTCTATCTCGCCATCCCGCTGGCCTGCCTGGCCGGGGCGCTCGTGTCCGGGCTGCTCGGCAAGGTGATCGGCCGCGCCGGCGCGGCCGCTGCCGCGATCCTGGGCGTGGCGGTGGCGTGTGCGCTGTCGTTCGTCGTGTTCCACGACGTCATGGTCGCCGGTCATCACTTCAACGGCCCGGTCTACACCTGGGGGGTGAGCGGCGGGGTGCCGATGGAGATCGGCTTCCTGATCGACCCGCTCACCGCCATCATGCTGGTGGTGGTGACGTTCGTGTCGCTCATGGTGCACATCTACACGATCGGCTACATGCACGACGACTCCGGCTACCAGCGGTTTTTCAGCTATATCGCGCTGTTCACGTTCGCGATGCTGATACTGGTGATGTCGAACAATTTCCTGCAATTGTTCTTCGGCTGGGAGGCGGTCGGACTGGTGTCGTATCTGCTCATCGGTTTCTGGTACACGCGTGACTCGGCGACCTTCGCCCAGCTCAAGGCGTTCCTGGTGAACCGGGTCGGCGACCTGGGGTTCCTGCTCGGCATCGCCGCAGTGTTCATGTATTTCAACACCCTCGACTACCGGGCGGTGTTCGCGATCGCCCCGCAGTTCGCCACCGCCACCATGCAGATCGTGCCGGGCGTCGACTGGCAGGTGATGACGGTGATTTGCCTGCTGCTGTTCGTCGGCGCCATGGGCAAGTCGGCGCAGGTGCCGCTGCACGTGTGGCTGCCGGACTCGATGGAGGGCCCGACGCCGATCTCGGCCCTGATCCACGCCGCCACCATGGTGACCGCGGGCGTGTTCATGGTCGCGCGCATGTCGCCGCTGTACGAGCTTTCCGAAACCGCGCTGTCGGTGGTGCTGGTCATCGGCGCGACCACCGCCATTACCATGGCGCTCGTCGGCGTCGTGCAGAACGACATCAAGCGCATCGTCGCGTACTCGACGCTGTCGCAGCTCGGCTACATGATGGTGGCGCTCGGGGTTTCGGCCTACAGCGTCGGCATCTTCCACCTGATGACGCACGCGTTCTTCAAGGCGCTGCTGTTCCTGGCGGCGGGCTCGGTGATCATCGCCATGCACCACGAGCAGGACATCCGCAAGATGGGCGGCCTCAAGAAATACATGCCGGTGACGTTCGTCACCGCGTGGGCGGGGTCGCTGGCGCTCGCCGGCATCCCGCCGTTCGCCGGCTTCTTCTCCAAGGACATGATCATCGAGGCGGTGCATTACTCGCAACTGCCCGGCAGCGGCTTTGCCTACGCGGCGGTGCTGGCGGGCGTGTTCATCACCGCGTTTTACAGCTTCCGCATGCTGTTCCTGGTGTTCCACGGAAAACCACGCATGGACGACCACACCAAGCACCATTTGCGCGAGTCACCGTGGGTGGTGACCGGCCCACTGGTGCTGCTGGCGATCCCGTCGTTCCTGATCGGCCTGCTCACCATCGAACCGCTGCTGTTCGGCGGTTATTTCGCCGACGCGCTCAAGGTGTTGCCGGCGCATGACGTGGTCGGACGCATCAGCCGCGGTTACCAGGGCCTGGGGCCGTTCATCGCCCACGGCCTGCAATCGCCGCCGTTCATGCTCGCGGCGGCCGGTGTCCTGCTCGCGTGGCTGCTCTATATCCGTTATCCGCAGTTGCCGGATCGGATTCGCGCGCGCACGCAGCCACTCTATGACCTCCTGCTTAACAAGTATTACGCCGACGAGTTCAACGACTTCGTGTTCGCGCGCGGCGCGCGCGGCCTGGGCCGGTGGTTCTGGCGCATCGGCGATGTGAAGCTGATTGACGGCATGGCGGTCAACGGCACGGCGCGCGTGGTCGGCTGGGTTGCGGCGGCGGTGCGCCAGGTCCAGTCGGGCTACGTCTACCACTACGCCTTCGCCATGATCCTGGGCGTGTTCCTGCTCATCACTTTCTTCCTGCACCGCTGACGTCATGCTGCTGACCGAACATCTCCTGAGCCTGGCCATCTGGCTGCCCATTCTGGGCGGGGTCGCGGTGCTCGCGGCCGGGCCGGATGCGCGCGCGCCACTCGCGCGCGGCATCGCGCTCGGTGTCTCGATCCTGACGCTGTTCGCGACGTTGCCGCTCTACACCGGTTTCGACGCGCGCACCCATGCCATGCAGTTTACCGAGGATTATGCCTGGATCGAGGCGCTGGGCATCCGCTACCACCTCGGCATCGACGGCATCGCGTTGCTGCTGATTCTGCTGACGAGCTTCAGCACCGTGCTGGTCATCGTCTCCGCCTGGCGGGTAATCGAGAAGAAGGTGGCGCAATACCTGGCGGCGTTCCTGATCATGGAAGGCCTGATGATCGGCGTCTTCAGCGCGCTCGACGCCATCCTGTTTTATGTCTTCTGGGAGGCGATGCTGGTGCCGATGTTCCTTATCATCGGCCTGTGGGGCGGGGCGAACCGCATCTACGCCGCCATCAAGTTTTTTCTCTACACCTTCATCGGCTCGGTGCTGATGCTGGTGGCGTTCATCTACCTTTATTTCCAGGCCAAC
>JACREH010000012.1 GCA_016218345.1 Gammaproteobacteria bacterium
GCGTTGCTTCGCCCCGGATTACGCTGCGCTTCATCCGGGCTACATCGGCCTAATGTAGCCCGACATCTGTTCTATGTAGCACGTAGGATGGGTGCAACCCATCGGGGTATCCCCAAGCGACTGAACGAAACGATGGGTTGCACCCATCCTACCCCCGGCTGGAATCAACGCAAAGGTCGCGGAGGCGCGGAGTACGCGGAAATTTTTTCCGTTGCGGCCCGGGGTGCAACAAAATCCATTGCACCCGTTCGGTGTCGTGAATGTTCACTGAACATTCACGACCACTCCGCCTCACCCTCTGCGCCTCCGCGGCGGAAATTCATATTATTCAGTCCTCGACGTCGAAGATCCCGATGTTCACCTCGGTCTTGGTCTTGGCCTTGAGTTCGCGCACGCGCGCCTCCAGGCGCTCGACCTGCGCGTCCTGCTGCAGCTTGTTGGAAATCATCTCGCGAACGCTGTCGTAGGTGCGCGTGAAGCCCTCGCGCCGCTCCTCGACCTTGATGAGGTGATAACCGAACGCGGTCTTGACGGGCGCGCTCGTCTCGCCGGCCTTTAAGGCGAACGCCGCCTTCTCGAACTCGGGGGCCATCTTGCCGGGCGCGAACAACCCGAGATCGCCGCCGCGCGTCTTGGTCGCGCTGTCGTCGGACAATTCGGCGGCGAGCGTCTCGAAGCTTTCCTTGGCCTTGAGGCGCGCGCCGATCTCGCCGGCGCGGGCGCGCGCCTGGGCGTCGTCGCGCTTGTCGGTCGCGATCAGGATATGGCGGGCGCGCACCTGCGTCGGCACCTTGAATTGCTCGGGGTTGTCCTTCCAATACGCCTTGATCTGCGCCTCGCTCGGTTTCGGGACCTGGCCGATCTCGAGCCGCACGTATTCGTTCATCAACACGTTGGCGACGGCGTCCTCGATGCGCGCCGCGACCTCGGGCCGCTCGGCCAGCTTGAGCGCCTTGGCCTGTTCGAGAAACAGCAACTGGTTGACGAGTTGTTCGAGGAACGCCTTTTTCTTGGCGGGCGGAACCCGGGCGGCGGGGTTTTTCGGATCGCGCGGCACCATGCGGTTGAACTCGGCGAGCGTGATGGTGCGATCGCCGACGCGCGCCACGATCTCCTGTTGCAGGTTCGACCCGCCCGAACCTTTCTCGGCCTGCGAGGCGGCGTAGCCGATGCCGGCGCCGGCCAGCGTCAGGGCGACGCCCACGGCGATCAACACCGGCCGCGAGGTTTTACGATGGTTTCCGATTTTCGGTTTCAACATGATTCCCGCAACGAAGTGAATTAAAGGGCGCGTATTCTACCAATCCATCCCGAAAAAGAAACCTGCGAAATCGTCTCTCCGGAAAATCATGGAACCGGCCCATCGGGAAAAAACGCCGCTATTCAGAGAAACCGATGGGCTCCGACCATCCTCCCCAAGCGCACGCCCCGCTGGATGACCGTGTAGGATGGGTGAAACCCATCATTCACCGGCATCGAGGTCGATGTCCTCGCCACCCGCCCAATCGAGCGGATACTGGCCGTTGCGAACCCATTCGTGAAACGTTGAATGCGGCCAGTCCCGCGCCCGCGTCACATGGCCGTGTTTGACCGGATTGAAATGAATGTAGTCGACATGCCGCGCATAATCTCGTTCATCCCGAATGAGATGCTCCCAAAAGCGTCTTTGCCAGACTCCACGCTCGCCTTTGGCGCGTCGACTGGCCGAACGCCACTCGTCTCCCGGCAGAGCCGATGAAAACTCGGCCTTGATGCGGCGCCATCGGCTGGAAAAATCCGCCTCGCCCGCGGGCAGAATCCATATTGTATGCAGGTGTTCCGGCAGAACCACAAACGCGTCAACCCGAAACGGATGGGCCACTACCTCTTGCCTGATTGCATGTTTAAGCAGATCAATTCGATCGACGAGCGTGGTGAGTTTGCGATCGGCCAGGTTAACGGTAAAGAAATACGTTCCACCCGGAACAGTCGCGCGACGATAGTTTGTCATGAAAGAACGCCGCCATCCGTGAGAGAAAACCCGATGGGCTCCGCCCATCCTACCCAGTCACGTAGGATGGGTGAAACCCATCACTCCTTTTGCGGGCCGGTGCCCGTGAAATTCAGGCCGGTGACGTTCGCGCCGCTGACGGTAGTTTGTCCTGAAAGAACGCCGCCATCCGTGAGAAAAACCCGATGGGCTCCGCCCATCCTACCCAGTCACGTAGGATGGGTGAAACCCATCACTCCTTTAAGGCCCGGTGCCGGTGAAATTCTGGCCGGTGACGTTCGCCCCGCTGATGGTGACGGCGCGGTTGACCGGCGAGAACGTGTAACCGGTCTTGCTCGGGGTGAGGATATAGGCGCCGTTGGCCAGACCGGCAAAGCTATAGTTGCCGCTGCCATCGGTGGCGGTGCTGGCGGTGGCCGCGCCGGTGAGACTGATGGTCACGCCCGACAGGCCGCTGAAACCCGAGCCCAGGGCGGTGACGGCACGGCCGCTGATGCTGAAGCTGCCGCCGCCCCCGCCGCCGGCGGTGATGAAGTTCCAGGTCGGCCCGCTGGTGGTGGCGCCGAGATTGTCGCGGGCGACGATCCGCCAGTAATAGAGCGTGCCGGCCACGAGCGCGCCGGGAACATAGCTGGTGGTGGCGTTGTTCGATACCACGAGCGGCGGGCTGGCGGCCGTGCCGAAGTAGACGTCATAGGTGACGGTGTTGCCGGCATCCGGGTCGCCGCCGGTCCAGGAGAGCGTCGGGGTCGTGGACACGCCGGTCGCGCCATTCGCCGGGCTCGGGCTCGCCGGGGTGTTGGGCGGGTTATTGACCGGGCCACCGGGGCTGGCGGTGAAATTCTGACCGGCGACATTCGCCCCGCTCACGGTCACGGCGCGGTTGACCGGTGAGAAGCTGTAGCCGCTCTTGCTGGGCGTTATGGTATAGCCGCCGTTGGCGAGCGTGCTGAAGCTGTAATTGCCGCTGCCGTCGGTGGTGGTGCTGGCGGTCGCGGCGCCGGTGAGGTTGATGGTCACGCCGGACAGGCCGCTGAAGCCCGAGCCCACGGCCTCGACGACGCGGCCGCTGACGCTGTAGCTGCCGCC
>JACREH010000088.1 GCA_016218345.1 Gammaproteobacteria bacterium
CGCAGAGGCTGCTTCGAACAATCCCTGTCCTCGCGCAGCATTCGCACATCCCTGTGCATCACATGGGCCCCGAAGGGGATGCGACCGGCGCTGGGCAGGAGGCCCGAGTGCCGCGGGCGCAGGGATGCGCAGGAGCGGCCGAAGGCCATAGGCCGCCGACAGCATAATGCGAAAATCCTGCTCAGTCCCGACGGAGGCGGCGTGCATGCGTAACTGGGTACGGCGCGTGCATTTCGTGGGGATCGGCGGGGCCGGCATGAGCGGTATCGCCGAGGTACTGAGCAATCTCAAGTTCGAGGTGTCGGGCTCGGACGCCCACGCGAGCGCCAACACCCGGCGGCTGGCCGCGCTCGGCGTCAGGGTCGCGATCGGCCACGACGCCGGTCTGGTGCGGGGCGTGGACGTGGTGGTGGTGTCGTCGGCGGTGAACGAGGCCAATCCCGAGGTGCAGGCGGCGCGCGCCGCCAAGATTCCGGTGATCCCACGCGCCGAAATGCTCGGCGAACTCATGCGCCTGCAACACGGCATCGCCGTGGCCGGCACCCACGGCAAGACCACGACCACCAGCCTGGTGGCGAGCGTGCTGGCGCAGGCCGGGCTCGATCCGACGTTCGTGATCGGCGGGCGCCTGAACAGTGCCGGCGCCAATGCCCGCCTGGGGAGCGGCGAATATCTGGTCGCCGAGGCCGACGAGAGCGATGCCTCGTTCCTGCACCTGCAACCGTACATGGCGGTGGTGACCAATATCGACGCCGATCACATGGACACCTACGGCGGCGATTTCGGGCGGCTCAAGCAGGCGTTCGTGGATTTCCTGCACAACCTGCCGTTCTACGGACTGGCGGTGCTGTGCATCGACGATCCGGTGGTGCGGGAGATTCTGCCGGCCCTGCACAAGCCGGTGCGCACCTACGGCACGAGCGCCGATGCCGACGTGCGCGCCGGCGATCTCGTCCACGACGGCCAGCGCATGCGCTTCACCGTGACCGTCAGGGGGGCGCTACCGGTCGAGGTGGTGCTCAATCAGCCCGGGCGGCACAACGTGCTGAACGCGCTCGCGGCGGTCGCCGTGGCCAGCGAGCTGCACGTGCCGATGGCGGCGATCCTCGAAGGCCTGGCGAATTTTTCCGGCATCGGCCGGCGTTTCCAGGTGAACGGACAGATCGCGCGCGCCGACGGTGACATCCTGCTGGTCGATGACTACGCCCACCACCCGCGCGAACTCGCCGCCACCATCCAGGCGGCGCGCGCCGGCTGGCCGCGGCGCCGGTTGGTGACGGTGTTCCAGCCGCATCGCTACACCCGCACCCGCGATCTGCTGGACGATTTCAGTGCGGTGCTGAGCGGGCTCGACCCGCTGTTCGTCACCGAGGTGTATGCGGCCGGCGAGGCGCCGATCAGCGGCGCCGATGGCCGCGCCCTGTGCCGCGCAATCCGGGCGCGCGGCGGTAACCCGGTGTTCATCGAGAACGTGAACGACTTTCCGGAAATGATCAAGGACATCGTGCGCCCCAACGACCTGGTGCTCACCCTCGGCGCCGGCAATGTCGGCCAGGTGGCGGCGCGCCTGCCGCAACTCCTGGGAGCCACCCCATGAAGGGCCTGCGCGGCCCGCTACGTATCAGCCGGATCAACGAACGCATGTCGAAGCAGATCATATGGCGCGGGTCGGTGGCCCGGCCGATGCGGTATCGGGGAGCCACGTCATGATCCCGAACGCCCACCCCATGAAGGGCCTGCGCGGCAAGCTGCGGATCAACGAACGCATGTCGAAGCACACCAGCTGGCGGGTCGGTGGCCCGGCCGACTACTACTATATTCCCGCCGATCTCGACGACCTGGCGCAATTCCTGGCCGGGTTGCCGGCCGGCGAGCCGCTCACCTGGATCGGGCTGGGCAGCAACCTGCTGGTGCGCGACGGTGGCATCCGCGGCACGGTGGTCGCGACCTCGGGGGCGTTGAACGGTCTGAGCCTGCACGATACGCAACTGGTGCGCGCCGAGGCCGGCGTGGCCTGCGCCAAGCTGGCGCGCTTCAGTGTCCAGCAGGGCTTCAACGGCGCGGAATTCTTCGCCGGCATCCCCGGCACCGTGGGCGGCGCGCTGGCCATGAATGCCGGCGCGTTCGGCGGCGAGACCTGGTCGATGGTGGAGGCGGTCGAGACCATCGATCGGCACGGCCGCATCAGCGTGCGCCGGCCGGAAGAATTCAATGTCGGCTATCGGAGCGTCGCGGGCCGGCCGGACGAATGGTTCGTGGCCGGTCATTTCCGTCTTGCGCGCGGCGAGCCGGGCAGCGGCAAGGCGCTGATAAAATCGCTGCTCGCCCGGCGCGGCGCCGCGCAGCCGACGCAGCTGCCGAACGCCGGTTCGGTGTTCCGCAATCCGCCCGGCGATTACGCCGCGCGCCTGATCGAGGCCGCCGGCCTCAAGGGGCTGTGCGAAGGCGACGCCTGCGTGTCCGACCTGCACGCCAATTTCATCGTCAACCGCGGCGGCGCGAGCGCGCTGCAGATCGAGCGCCTGATCCGCACGTTGCAGACGCGCGTCGAGCAGGCGCACGGCGTGCATCTCGAGCCCGAGGTGCGCATCCTCGGCGAGGCCTTGCCGGGAGAGCCCTGTGAACCCTAAGGATTTCGGCAAGGTCGCGGTGCTCATGGGCGGTCCCTCGGCGGAGCGCGAGATCTCGCTGCTGAGCGGCCAGGCGGTGCTCGCCTCGCTCCGGCGCAGCGGCGTCGACGCCCACGGCTTCGATCCCGCCGAGCGCGAGCTCGCCGATATCAAGCGCTTCGACCGTGCCTTCGTCATCCTCCACGGCCGCGGCGGCGAAGACGGCACCGTGCAGGGCGCGCTCGAGCTCATGGGTGTGCCCTACACCGGCAGCGGCGTGCTGGCCTCGGCGCTCGCCATGGACAAGTGGCGCACCAAGCTGGTGTGGCAGGCGGCCGGGGTGCCGATCGCCGACTATCTGCTGCTCGACGCCGGCAGCGACTTGGTCGCCGCCACGGCGCACCTGGGGTTGCCGATGTTCGTGAAACCGGCGAACGAAGGTTCGAGTATCGGCATCACCAAGGTGAAACGCGCCGCCGACCTGGCCGAGGCCTATGACGTCGCCGCGCGCTACGACGAACTGGTGATCGCCGAGCGGTTCATCGACGGCGCCGAGGTGCAGTTTCCGATCCTGGGCGAGCGGGTGCTGCCCTCGATCCGCATCGAACCGGCCGGCGAGTTCTACGACTACGACGCCAAGTATTTCCGCGACGACACCCGCTATCACTGCCCCGGCCTGCCGGCCGAGCAGGAAGCGCGCCTGCACGCATCGGTGCTGCACGCCTTTCGCGTGCTCGGGTGCCGCGGCTGGGGGCGGATGGATCTGATCGTCGATCGCGCCGGCCGGCCGTTTTTCCTGGAGATGAACACCGTGCCCGGCATGACCTCGCACAGCCTGATGCCGATGGGCGCCAAGGCCGCCGGCATCGGTTTCGACGCGCTGGTGCTGCAAATTCTGGAGACCAGTCAGGACGCAGGCGCGCGCCCGGCGCCCGGGGGTCGGCATGCCGCGGGCTGAGACCATGATCGTCGATCATCCGTATAAGACCGTCGTGCTATCCCTGACGCTGCTCGGCCTGACCCTGATCGCGATCGCCGGGCTGGATTATCTGTTGCGCGCCGACACCTTCCCGGTACGGAACGTGAGCTTCCAGGGCGAGTTCAAGCACGTCAGTCAGCGGCAACTGGCCGAGGCCGTGACCGACCGGGCGAGCGGCAATTTCTTCGCGCTCGATCTGACGGCGGTGCAACGCGCCGCGGAGAAGGTGCCGTGGGTGCACCGCGCCACGGTGCGTCGGCGCTGGCCGGATGGCTTGCATATCCAATTCACCGAGCAACAGTTGGCGGCGCGCTGGGGCGACCAGGCCTGGGTCAACAGCAGCGGCGAACTGGTGGAGTTGCCGGACCAGTCCGGGCCGGCCGGGCTGATCCAATTGGACGGGCCGCCCGGGCTGCACGCCGAGGTGCTGGCGCAGTGGCGGCGGCTGGAGTCAATCGTCGCCCCGCACGGCCTCGGCATCGCGCGGTTGCGTCTGACGCCGCAGCACACCTGGGAGATCGGTCTGCGCAACGGCCTCACGCTGCTGGCCGGCCGCGGCCAGCCGGAACAGCGGCTGACGCGCTTCCTGGAGGCATATCGACAGACACTCGCCGGCCGGCTGGCGCGCGTTCGGCAGGTGGACCTGCGTTACACCAACGGGTTTGCGGTGGAGTGGAACACGCGCGCCGGCAGTCCGGCGGCCACGGACAACAATGAGGGTTGATTATGTCTAAGAAATCTGAGGAAGGTTTGATCGTGGGCCTCGACATCGGCACCTCCAAGGTGCTGGCGATCGTCGGCGAGGTCAACGCCGGCGGCGAGACCGAGATCGTCGGGGTCGGCATGCACCCCTCGCGCGGCATGAAAAAGGGTGTGGTGGTGAACATCGAATCGACCGTGCAGTCGATCCAGCGGGCGGTCGAGGAGGCCGAGCTCATGGCCGGCTGCCAGATCCGCTCGGTGTACGCCGGCATCGCCGGAAGCCACATCAACAGTTTCAACTCGCACGGCATCGTCGCCATCAAGGACAAGGAGGTCGGACCGGGCGATGTCGAGCGCGTGCTCGAGGCGGCCCGGGCGCTGGCCATCCCGGCCGATCAGAAGGTGCTGCATATCCTTCCGCAGGAATACATCATCGACAAGCAGGACGGCGTGCGCGAGCCGATCGGCATGTGTGGGGTGCGCCTCGAGGCGCGCGTGCATATCGTCACCGGCGCGGTCAGCGCCGCCCAGAACATCGTCAAATGCGTACGCCGCTGCGGGCTCGAGGTCGACAACATCATCCTCGAGCAACTGGCCTCGAGCATCGCGGTGCTGACCGAGGACGAAAAGGAGCTGGGCGTGTGCCTGATTGACATCGGCGGCGGCACCACCGATATCTCGGTGTTCACCGAGGGCGCGATCCGCCACACCGCGGTGATCCCGATCGCCGGCGACCAGGTCACCAACGACATCGCCGTGGCGCTGCGCACCCCCACCCAGTACGCCGAGGACATCAAGAAGAAGTACGGCTGCGCCCACACCCAGCTGGCCAAACCCGACGAGACCATCGAGGTGCCGAGCGTCGGCGACCGGCCGCCGCGCAAGCTCGCGCGCCAGACGCTCGCCGACGTGGTCGAGCCGCGCATCGAGGAATTGTACGGGCTGGTGCAGGCCGAACTGCGGCGCAGCGGATTCGAGGACGTGATCGGCTCCGGCATCGTGCTTACCGGCGGCAGTTCCAAGATGGACGGCATGGTGGACCTGGCCGAGGAGGTGTTCCACATGCCGGTGCGCCTGGGTGTGCCGCAATACGTCGGCGGCCTGAGCGGCGTGGTGCACAACCCGATTTATTCGACCGGCGTGGGGCTGGTGCTGTTCGGCACCCAGCGGCGGGACAAAAAAACCTATAGCGAACAGGGAAGGTACGCGGGGGTAGGGGTCAAGGGCGTGGTCGGGAAGATGCGCAGTTGGTTCCAGGGGAATTTTTAACGGCGGACAAGGCGGACGATTTTAAACCACTCACACTACTCTCATAGGAGAACGCACATGAAGTTCGAACTGATGGATACCTACCGGCAACAGGCGGTCATCAAGGTGATCGGCGTCGGCGGCGGCGGCGGCAACGCCGTCGACCACATGCTGAACGCCAGTATCGACGGCGTCGAGTTCATCGTCGCCAACACCGACGCCCAGGCGATCAAGAAGTCCGCGGCGCGTACGGTGCTGCAACTGGGCGCGAATCTCACCAAGGGGCTGGGCGCGGGCGCCGATCCGGCCATCGGCCGGCAGGCCGCGGTCGAGGATCGCGAGCGCATCGCCGAGATCCTGTCGGGCGCCGACATGGTGTTTATCACCGCCGGCATGGGCGGCGGCACCGGCACCGGCGCGGCGCCGGTGGTGGCGCAGGTGGCGCGCGACAACGGCATCCTCACGGTCGCGGTGGTGACCAAGCCGTTCCCGTTCGAGGGCAAGAAGCGCATGGCGATCGCCGACCAGGGCATCAAGGAGCTTTCGGAATACGTGGATTCGATCATCACCATCCCGAACGAGAAGCTCCTGGGCGTGGTCGGCAAGGGCGCGAGCCTGCTGGATGCCTTCAGTCAGGCCAACGCCGTGCTGCAGGGCGCGGTCCAGGGTATCGCCGAGCTCATCACCCGTCCCGGCCTGATCAACGTCGATTTCGCGGATGTGCGCACGGTGATGTCGGAGATGGGCATGGCGATGATGGGCACGGCCTCGGCGAGCGGCGAGCACCGCGCCCAGGATGCGGCGCGCGCGGCGGTCGCCAGCCCGCTGCTGGACGACATCAATATCTCCGGCGCGCGCGGCATCCTGGTGAATATCACCGCCGGGCGCGATCTGTCGATCGGCGAGTTCGAGGAGGTCGGCAACACCGTCAAGGAATTCGCCGCCGAGGACGCGACCGTGGTGATCGGCACCGTCATCGAACCGGAAATGCACGGCGAGATGCGCGTGACCGTGGTCGCCACCGGCCTGGGGATGGGCCAGAAGCGCCAGCAACCTTATAAGGTCATCAAGACCGGCACCGGCACGACCGACTACGAGCAGCTCGATACCCCGACCGTCATCCGCAACCGCCGCAGCGAGGCCCGGGCCGCCGCCCCGGCCCCCGAGGGGGGCATCGAATACCTGGATATTCCGGCGTTTTTGCGCAAACAGGCCGATTAGCTGGGGTAACGGCGCGCTCGGCCCCCGCCCGGAAGGTCCAGGGAGGCGGCCGGTCGGCCGCGAACCTAGCCAATTCCGGGGCTAATTGGTACTATTGCCGGTCTGGAGGGTGGCCGGCTTCCGGGTAGCGAAGCACGGTCAAGCCGTGTCCGTAAGACGATCGACAACAAGAAGCCGTCTAGGAATGATCAAACAACGCACCCTAAAAAACGTCATCAGGGCAACGGGAGTTGGCCTGCACACCGGCGAGAAAGTATACCTGACGTTGCGACCGGCCCCGGTCGATACCGGTATCGTGTTCTGCCGCACCGACCTGGCCGCGCCCGCCATGGTGCGCGCCTGTCCCGAGAACGTCGGCGACACGCGTCTGTCCACCACGCTCGACAGCAACGGCGTGCGTATTTCCACCGTCGAACATTTGATGTCGGCCTTCGCCGGTCTCGGCATCGATAACGCGTTTGTCGAGCTCACCGCCCCCGAGGTCCCGATCATGGACGGCAGCGCCGGTCCGTTCGTGTTCCTGATCCAGTCGGCCGGCATCCAGGAGCAGACCGCGCCGAAGCGCTTCATGCGCATCAAGAAAACCGTGGAGCTCGAAGACGGCGACAAGTGGGCGCGTTTCGAGCCTTGGGACGGATTCAAGGTTTCGTTCACCATCGATTTCGATCACCCGACCTTCCGCAACTCCACCCAGCTCGCCAGCATCGATTTTTCGACCACCTCGTTCGTGAAAGAGGTGAGTCGTGCCCGCACCTTCGGATTCATGCGCGACCTCGAAGCGCTGCGCAAGGCCGGCCTGGCGCGCGGCGGCGGGCTGGACAACGCCATCGTGATGGACAGTTTCCGGGTGTTGAACGACGACGGCCTGCGCTACGAGGACGAATTCGTGAAGCACAAGGTATTGGACGCGATCGGCGACCTTTACTTGCTGGGTCACCCGCTGATCGGCGCGTTCAGCGCCTACAAGTCGGGCCACGCCCTGAATAACCGCCTGCTGCGCGCCCTGACCGCGGATAAAGAGGCCTGGGAGCTGGTGTCGTACGCCGAGACCGACAAGGCGGCGATCTCTTTCATGCGCACCGCGCCGGTGGTTTGACGGCACCGCAAGCCAGCTGCAAGCGACTAACCAAGATTAATTATAGAGGGCCGACCAGGCCCCGCTGTCTCTTCGGGGACAGGGTAACAACAGAGGATGGAGAAGCATGAACATTATTCTCGTCCCGGCCGGCAAGGGACAAAACACCAGTTTGAGCCATCGCCATGCGCTGGCGGCGCTGGCCGTGCTGTTGGCGCTCGCGGTACTGGCCGGCACGGTCAGTTACCAGGTCAATGCCTTGCTGTATGGCGAGACCCGCGGCACCGAGGAACTGCGCGCCCATGAGCGGCAATTGGCTGAGCAACGCCGCGAGATCGAAACCGCCAAGCGCGACGCCGAATTGCACCTGAACGCCCTGGCGCAGCGGCTCGGTACCATGCAGGCTCAGATGCTGCGCCTCAACGCCCTCGGCCAGCGCCTCACCCACATGGCCGGACTCGACAAGAAAGAATTCAATTTTTCCGAGGAACCGGCGCGCGGCGGCCCGCTCAATACGGCGCAACTCGCCAACGCCTCGGTCCCGGATTTTCTCGGCACGCTCGACCAGCTGTCCGGTCAGATCGAGAAAAAGACCGGTCATCTGAGCGTGCTGGAGGAGGTCATGATCGAGCGCGAGATGCGCGCCGCGGCTTCGCCGATCGGCTGGCCGGTGCAGAGCGGCTGGGTGTCCTCGGCGTTCGGCATGCGCGCCGATCCGTTCACCGGCCAAACCTCCTACCACGACGGCGTCGACATCGCCAGCGGCCTGGGTACGCCGATCAAGGCGCTGAGTCGCGGGGTGGTGGCGTTCGCCGGCGAGAAACAGGGTCGCGAGGGCTATGGCTTGATCGTCGAGATCAATCACGGCAACGGTTTCGTCACCCGTTACGCCCATCTCCGTCAGGTACTGGTCAAGGCCGGCGATCAGGTGGAGAAGGGGCAGGCGGTGGCGCTGGTCGGTTCGAGCGGTCGCTCGACCGGGCCGCACCTGCATTTCGAGGTGGTGCGCGACGGCCGCAACGTCAACCCGCGGCCGTTTTTGCGGCCACCGCAGGGCTGACAGCGCGTCGCTGGATTATTTTCTCCCAAGATTGTTCAAGTCTCCGCGGTTTTCCTCCATAATTCGCGTTTTTTAACCGGTTGACGCGCGCCTTCCCCGGGCGCGTTGCAAGGAACTGTTTTTTATGGTGGTCAGCATCCTTAGTAAGGTCTTCGGCAGCCGCAACAGCCGACTGGTGCGGCGCTTGCTGCGCGAAGTGAGCCGCATCAACGAATTGGAAGCCGGTCTGGCGGCGCTTGCGGACGCCGACCTGCGCGCCAAGACCGCGGAATTCAAGGACCGTCACGCCCGCGGCGAGAGTCTCGACGCCCTGCTGCCGGAGGCATTCGCGGTGGTGCGCGAGGCCGCCAAGCGCACGCTCGGTATGCGGCACTTCGACGTGCAACTGGTGGGTGGCATGGTCCTGCATCAGGGCAAGATCGCCGAGATGCGCACCGGCGAGGGCAAGACCCTGGTGGCGACGCTGGCGGTGTATCTCAACGCCCTGCCCGGCAAGGGCGTGCACGTCGTCACGGTCAACGATTACCTGGCGCGGCGCGACGCCGAGTGGATGGGTCAGATCTACAATTTCCTCGGCATGACCGTCGGCGTGGTGGTGTCCAATCAGGACAACGCCAGCAAACAGGCGGCGTATGCCGCCGATATCACCTACGGCACCAACAACGAATACGGTTTCGATTATCTGCGCGACAACATGGCGTTTCGCGCCGCCGACCGCGTGCAGCGGCCGCTGCATTACGCCATCGTCGACGAGGTCGACTCGATCCTGATCGACGAAGCGCGCACGCCGCTGATCATTTCCGGTCCGACCGAGGACATCACCGATCTTTACACCAAGATCAACGCCATCATCCCCCGGCTCGGCCGTCAGCAGACCGAGGGCGGACCGGGCGATTACACGGTCGACGAAAAGACCCGCCAGGCCCACCTGACCGAGGCCGGCCACGAGACCGCCGAGCGGCTGTTGATGGAGGCCGGGCTGTTGGAGACGGGCGGGAATCTTTACGACGTCGCCAACATCGCCCTGCTGCATCATCTGAGCGCCGCGCTGCGCGCCCATTCGCTGTTCAAGCGCGAGGTCGATTACATCGTCACGGACAACGAGGTCATCATCATCGACGAGTTCACCGGACGCATGATGACCGGGCGGCGCTGGTCGGACGGCCTGCACCAGGCGGTCGAGGCCAAGGAGGGGGTGAAGATTCAAAACGAGAATCAGACGCTCGCCTCGATCACGTTCCAGAACTACTTCCGACTCTATCAGAAGCTCGCCGGCATGACCGGAACCGCCGACACCGAGGCCTTCGAGTTCCAGACGATCTACGGCCTCGAGGTGGTGGTGATCCCCACCCACCACCCGATGATCCGCCAGGACATGGGCGACCAGGTGTTTCGCACCGCCGCCGAAAAAAACGTCGCAATCATCGGCGACATCCAGGACTGCCATAAGCGCGGCCAGCCGGTGCTGGTCGGCACCGCCTCGATCGAAAGCTCCGAGTCGCTGTCGCGCCTGCTCAAGAAGGAGGGCATCGCGCACGAGGTGCTGAACGCCAAACACCATGAGCGCGAGGCCCAGATCATCGCCCAGGCCGGACGTCCCGGCGCGGTCACGATCGCCACCAACATGGCGGGTCGCGGCACTGATATCGTGCTGGGTGGAAATCTCGTCATGGAACTGGCCACCGCGGCCGACGATCCGGACAGGCAGAAACATTTGCGCGCCGAATGGGACAAGCGTCACGCGCAGGTGATCGAGGCCGGCGGCCTGCACGTGACCGGCACCGAGCGCCACGAGTCGCGCCGCATCGACAACCAGTTGCGCGGCCGTTCCGGCCGCCAGGGCGACCCGGGGTCATCGCGTTTTTATCTGTCGCTCGAAGACAACCTGATGCGCATCTTCGGTTCCGAGCGGGTTTCCGGGCTCATGCAGAAGCTCGGCCTGGAAGAGGGCATGGCCATCGAACATCCGTGGGTGAGCCGCAGCATCGAGAACGCCCAGCGCAAGGTCGAGAGCCGCAATTTCGACATCCGCAAGCAACTGCTGGAATTCGACGACGTCGCCAACGAGCAACGCAAGTTCATTTACGCGCAGCGCAACAATCTGATGGATGTCGACGACATCTCGTCCGGCATCGCGGCGATCCGTCAAGAGGTGGTGAGCAGCCTGATCAGCGCGCATATCCCGCCCGACAGCCTCGAGGAGCAATGGGACGTCCCCGGACTCGAACAGGTCGTGGATCAGGAATACGGCCTGAAACTGCCGATCGCCCGCTGGCTGCACGACGACGCCGCCCTGGACGAAGCCAAGCTGCGCGCGCGCGTGCTCGCGGAGTTCGAGAAGGCGCACGCCGAGAAGGCCACGCAAGTGGGCGAAGAGGTCATGCGCCACTTCGAGAAGGCGGTGATGCTGCAGGTGCTCGATACCCAGTGGAAGGAGCACCTGGCGGCGATGGATTATCTGCGTCAGGGCATTCATCTGCGCGGTTACGCCCAGAAGAATCCCAAACAGGAGTACAAGCGCGAATCGTTCGTGCTGTTCGCCGATATGCTGGAACGCATCAAGCGCGAGGTGATCGGCCTGGTCACGCGCGTGCAGATCCGCCAGGAGCAGGACGTCGAGGCGCTCGCGGCCAGCCGCAAACCCGAACAGAACGTGCGTTTCGAGCATCCGAGCGTGACCGAGGAGGCCGCCGCGACCGAGCCGCCCCCGACCCAGCAACCGGTGCGCGCCGACCCCAAGATCGGCCGCAACGCCCCGTGCCCGTGCGGCTCCGGCAAGAAATACAAGCAGTGCCACGGGAAGTTGGCGTAAGACAGTAGCAAGTGGCGAGTAGCAAGTAACACCGCCGTTTGCTATTTTCCTGCCACTCGCTACTCGACTACTGATATGGCCGTCAATCTACCACCGCTCCCGGAACTCCACCCCGTCGCCGGCATCCGGCTGGGCACTACCGCGGCCGGGATCCGAAAAAAGGACCGACGCGACCTGGTGCTGATCGAATGCGCCCCCGGCACGACGGCGGCCGCGGTGTTTACCCGCAACCGGTTCTGCGCCGCGCCGGTTACGGTCGCGCGTGCCCACTTGGCCGAGTCCGCGCCGCGGGCGTTGTTGATCAACACCGGTTTCGCCAATGCCGGCACCGGCGCGCCCGGGCATGACGATGCGCTGGCGTGCTGCGCGGCGGCGGCCAAGCGCCTGGGATGCCGGATCGAGGAGGTGCTGCCATTCTCGACCGGCGTGATCGGCGAGCGGTTTCCGGCGGAGCGTATTCTCGCCGGCATCCCCGCCTGTATCGGCGCGTTGAGCCCGGCGGGCTGGGCGGACGCCGCGCACGGCATCATGACCACCGACACCGCGGCGAAAGGCGGCACGCGCGTGGTCGAGGTCGGCGCGGCGCGGTTCGCCGTCACCGGCATCGCCAAGGGCTCCGGCATGATCCGTCCCGACATGGCCACGATGCTGGCGTTCATCGCCACCGATGCCGGCGTCGCCCCCGGGATACTGGAGGCGGCGTTGCGGAGCGCGGTCGAGGGCTCGTTCAACCGCATCACCGTCGACGGCGATACCTCGACCAACGACGCCTGCGTGCTGCTGGCGACCGGCCGGGCGCCGGGCGCGTCGATCGAGCAGGCGCGCGGCCCGGTCTACGAGGCGTTTGTGCGCGCCCTTCAGGAAGTGTGCGACGAGCTCGCCCAGGCGGTCGTGCGCGACGGCGAGGGCGCCACCAAGTTCCTGACCATCGACGTGGTGGGGGGATCGAGCACGGCCGATTGCCTGGAGGTCGCCTATACCATCGCCCACTCGCCGCTCGTCAAGACCGCGTTTTTCGCGAGCGATCCGAATTGGGGGCGCATCCTGGCCGCGATCGGGCGGGCGCGCATCGCGCGCCTGGACGTGAACGCGGTGGCGATACATCTGAACGACGTGTGCATCGTGCGCCACGGCGCGCGCGCCCCGGAGTACAGCGAGGCCCAGGGGCAGGCGGCGATGCGCGCGGCCGAGATCCGGCTGCGCGTCGATCTCGGGCTGGGCGGCGAGCAGGCGCGCGTCTGGACCACCGATCTCTCGCACGACTACGTGCGCATCAACGCCGAATACCGCAGCTGAAATATCGGGCTTGCGTCGTAGCGGCGGGTTTCAAACCCGCCGCTACCCCGAATGGTGCGCCAGTTGCAGATAGAAGCGGTGCAGGCACTCGACCTCGGTTTCCAGTTCCGCCAACCCGGCGTCGTTGCGAACGACGTCGTGGGCGCGCCGCAGGCGCTCGGCGCGCGGGAGTTGCGCGGCCAGGATGCGTATTATCTCCTCGGCATCGGCGCCGTCGCGCCGCCCGGCGCGCTCGATCTGCCGGGCCTCGTCGGCATCGACCACCAGCACGCGGTCGACCGGAAAACGCTCGGCGGTTTCGAACAGCAGCGGGATCACCAGGATGCAATACGGCGTGTCGAGCCCGGCGATCTCGTCCTCCATCGCCCGGCGTACCTGGGGATGGAGTATCGCCTCGAGGCGCAGGCGCTCGGCCGGTTGTTCGAAAACTCGCCGGCGCAGCAGCTTCCTGTCGATGCGGCGCTCGGGATCGAGGATGGCCGGGCCGAACTGCGCGACGATTTCGCGGTAGGCCGGTTGCCCAGGGGCGGCGAGGCGCCGGGCGATGTCGTCGGCGTCGATCACCGGCACGCCGCGCGCGGCGAACAGCCCGGCCACGGTGGACTTGCCGCTGCCGATCCCGCCGGTCAACCCAATGCGCAACATCGCCGCGACCCGTGAAAGCGCTCAGGCCGCGAGCCGGGCGACTCTCAAGTAATACCCGAGCATTTCCGGGCCCCACAGCATCGCCAGCCAGCCGGCGGCACACAGGAACGGCCCGAACGGGATCGGCAGGCGGCGGTCGCGGCCCTTGAGCAGGATGAAGGTCAGGCCCACGATCGCGCCGACCAGCGAGGCCAGCAGGATAATGACCGGCAGCATCTGCCAGCCCAGCCAGGCGCCGAACAACGCGAACAGTTTGAAATCGCCGTAGCCCATGCCTTCCTTGCCGGTGGCGAGCTTGAACAACTGGAACACCAGCCACAGCGACACATAGCCGGCCACCGCGCCGATCACCGCGCTCGCCAGGCCGGTGAAGCCGCCAGCCAGATTGAACACCAGGCCGAGCCAGAGAAACGGCAGGGTGATGACGTCCGGCAACAACTGCTGATCGATGTCGATGAAGGTCAGGGCGATCAGCGCCCAGCTGAGCAGCAGGGCGGCGAGCGCGGCGGCGCCGAACCCGAAGCGCCAGGCGACCAGGCCGGAGAGCACGGCGCTCAGCAGCTCGACGGCCGGGTAACGCCGGGCGATCGGTTTTTTACAGGCCGCGCACCGGCCCTTGAGCCACAGGAAACTGACGACCGGGATGTTCTCGAGCGCGCCGATGGCATGCCCGCAGTGCGGACAGCGCGAGCGCGGCGTAATGAGATTGAAGGCGGCGGCCTCGGGCGGTGCGGCCGCCGCCTGCGGTCCGGCGAGCTCGCGGCATTGGGCCTGCCACTGGCGGGTGAGCATTACCGGCAGGCGGGCGATGACGACATTCAGGAAGCTCCCGACCACCAGGCCGAGCACCGCGGCGGCGAGCACGAACAGCCAGGCATGGGTAAGCAACAGCGCGCTCAGCGTCATGCCGTGTCGACCGGAGTGAGTAGCGAGAAGAGGAGGCTGGTGCGGTGTTAAATCGCCGCCGCCAGCTTGAAGATCGGCAGGTACATGGCGATCACCAGGCCACCGACGACGATGCCCAGGAACGCCATGATGATCGGCTCCAGCAGGCTGCTCAAGGCGGCGACCGAGTCGTCGACCTCGCGCTCGTAGAAATCCGCGACCTTGCCGAGCATGGCATCGAGTTCGCCCGACTCTTCGCCGATCGCGACCATCTGGACGACCATGTTCGGAAACAACCCGGTATTTCCCATGGCGGCCTGCAATTGCATGCCGGTGCTGACCTCGGCCTTGATGGCCATCACGCCTTCGTAATAGACGCGATTGCCGGCGGCGCCGGCCACCGAATCCAGGCTCTCGATCAGCGGCACGCCGGCCGCGAACATGGTCGAGAGCGTGCGTGCAAAGCGCGCGATCGTGGCCTTGCGCACGATCACGCCCACGATCGGCGCCTTGAGTATCAGCCGGTCGAGGGTGTGCTGCATTTTGATCGAGCGCCTGTAGGTGTAGCCCAGGAAGAACACCGCGCCGCCGAGCGAACCGAAGATCAGCCACCAGTAGTCCTGGAAGACCCGCGAGATGCCGATGACCAGCAGCGTGAACGCCGGCAGGTCGGCGCCGAACCCCTTGAAAAGACTCTCGAACTGCGGAATCACGAAGATCAGCAGGATCGAGGTGATGATGAAGGCCACCACCACCACCGCCGACGGGTAGAACAGCGCCGACTTGATCTTGCCCTTGATGGCCTCGATCTTCTCCTTGTAGGTGGCGATCTTGTCGAGGATGGTGTCGAGGATACCGGCGGTCTCGCCGGCCGCCACCAGGTTGCAATAGAGCGCGTCGAAATACAGCGGGTGCTTGCCGAGCGCGCTGGTCAGGTTGGTGCCGGACTCGACGTCCTGGCGAATCGAGGTGATGAGTTCCTGCATGCTCGGGTTCTCGTGGCCCTTGCCGACGATCTCGAAGGACTGCACGATCGGAATGCCGGCGGTGATCATGGTCGACAGCTGGCGGGTGAAGATCGCGACATCCTTGGGGGTGATCTTTTTCTTGCGCGCGAACAGCGACTTGGCCTTTTTGCGCACCTTGACCGGGTTGATGCCCTGGCGGCGCAGGGTGGCGTTGACATAGGCGACGCTCACGGCGCTGGTTTCGCCGCGCACCTTTCGGCCCTTTTTGTCGACGCCTTCCCAGGAGAAGGTCGCCAGTTTTTTCGCTGCTTCCGCCATCGATTATTGATTCGTCACGCGTTCGATTTCTTCCAGGCTGGTCACGCCGTCGCGCACCTTCTTGAGGGCGCTGGCGCGCAGGTCCGGGAAGCCTTCCTTTCTCGCCTGATGCTCGATATCTAGGGCGTTGCCGCCACGCATGATAATAGCACCGATTTCCTCGGTCACCGGCAGCACCTGATAAATGCCCACCCGGCCCCGATAACCGTTCGAACAGGCGTCGCAACCGACCGGCCCGAACAGCTTGAGATCGTGGACTTCGCTTTCCTTATAACCCGCCTTGAGCAGCGCCGGTTCCGGGATCTTGACCGGTTTCTTGCAGGTCGGGCACAGGCGCCGCGCCAGGCGCTGGGCGACGATCAGGCTGACCGCCGAGGCGATGTTGAACGGCGCCACGCCCATGTTCGCCAGGCGGCTCAGGGTGGTCGGCGCGTCGTTGGTATGCAGCGTCGAGAGCACCATGTGGCCGGTCTGGGCGGCCTTGACCGCGATCTCGGCGGTTTCCAGGTCGCGAATTTCACCGACCATGATCACGTCCGGGTCCTGGCGCAGGAAGGCGCGCATGGCGCTGGCGAACGTGAGCCCGGCCCTCTCGTTGATGTTGACCTGGTTAATGCCGGCGACGTTGATTTCCACCGGGTCTTCCGCGGTCGAGATATTGCGGTCGATGCTGTTGAGCATGTTGAGGCCGGTGTAGAGCGTCACGGTTTTACCGCTGCCGGTCGGGCCGGTGGCCAGCACCATGCCGTAGGGACGGTTGATCGCCTCGGTGAACAGGCGTTTCTGTTCCGCCTCGAAGCCCAGGCTGTCGAGCCCGAGGGTGGCGCCGGCCGAGTCCAGGATGCGCATCACCAGTTTTTCGCCGTACAGCGTCGGCAAGGTGCTGACGCGGAAATCGATGGCGCGGTTCTTGGATACCCGCAGCTTCATGCGGCCGTCCTGCGGCACGCGCCGCTCGGCGATATCGAGCCGGGACAGAATCTTGATGCGCGCGGCGATGCGTCCGGCGAGCGTCAGCGGCGGCGACGCCACCTCGTGGAGCATGCCGTCCTGACGATAGCGCACCCGATAGGTCTTCTCGTAGGGTTCGATGTGTATGTCCGAGGCGCCGCGGTTGATGGCGTCCATCATCAGCTTATTGACGAAGCGCACGATCGGCGCGTCGTCGACTCCGGCCTCGCCGCCGTCCGCGCCGGCGGGCGCGTCGTCGTCGGAGATGATATCGAGACCCTCGAAGTCGTCGCCGGTCGTGAGCTGAATGAGCGTCTGATCGGCGGCCTCGAGCGCCTTGTCGAGGAGCGCGCCCAGCCGGCCTTCTTCCACCAGGATCGGTTCGGCGCCGAGCCCGGTGTGAAATTTGATTTCATCGAGCGCCTGGAGATTGGTCGGGTCGGAGATCGCGACGAACAGTTTGGTGCCGCGCTTGAACAGCGGCAGCACGCGGTGGCGGCGGATGATTTTTTCGTCGACCAGCTTGATCGGCGCCTGGTCGAGATCGAGCGCGCCGACCTCGAACAACGGCAGGCCGAACTCCGACGACGCCACGCGCGCGATCGTGCCGCTGTCGAGCTTCTTGCTGTCGACCAGCTGGGTGACGAACGGGGTCTTCTTGACTTGCGCCTCGCCTTGCAGGCGCTCGGCCTCGGCCGGGCTGAGCAGCTTGTCCCGGACCAGCCGCAGGGCCAGGCCGCTCAGGTTGGTTGCAATATGGGGGGTGGCCATGGCCGGTCGATATCGGGTGGGAAAACGATTTCCTTCAGGGGTTTGGGAGCAGGTCTCCCTGTAGATAGTAGATGAGATATGCCCGTTAGCCAACTGGTTCCCCGCCCGGCGGTCGCGGGGTTTTCGCGGTTTTCGGCTATTTCGCCGCGGTTCGGCGCGCGCCCGGCCGGCTGCGGCTTCCTTTCGGTAGCGCCCCGGGCCACAATAGCGGAACAAATCATCTGTCTGCCGCGTCTTTACCTGCGGAATTCTCGCCGCTCAAACCGTTTGACGGTAACCTACGCGGCGCGGTTTTCCTTTTTTAAACCCATTTTTGGAGGCCAGTACCGCTCGTGACTACTGTAACCCGCAGAACCTTCCTACAAGCCACCCTCGGCACCGGCGCCCTCGCGCTCGCCGCCTCCGCCGGCCTCTTGGCCCCGACCCGCGTCTATGCCGCCGCCTGGCCGAAGGGGGCGTTCGAGGCCAAGACCATGGACGAGGTCCTGAAGGACCTGTACGGATCCACCAGCGCCGCCGCCAGCAAGGACATCACC
>JACREH010000089.1 GCA_016218345.1 Gammaproteobacteria bacterium
GGTGATGTCCTTGCTGGCGGCGGCGCTGGTGGATCCGTACAGGTCCTTCAGGACCTCGTCCATGGTCTTGGCCTCGAACGCCCCCTTCGGCCAGGCGGCGGCATAGACGCGGGTCGGGGCCAAGAGGCCGGCGGAGGCGGCCAGCGCGAGGGCGCCGGTGCCGAGAGTGGCTTGGAGGAAGGTTCTGCGATGCATGATGCTCATAATGTCTCCTGGATTCTCTGTCGTAGTAGTAATAAACGTCAAACCGGTTACAGGGTCAGCATGAACTCGACGACCTGGTCGATTTCCTGTTCGCTCAGAATTTTGTGCCGGCCGAACGGCGACATCACGCTGCGGGGGTTGGCGACGGTGGCATCCCAGATTTGGGCGCGCAGCTTGGCCTTGTCCGGGAAGCGCTGTTTCATCGACACCAGCGGCGGGGCGATGTTGCCGTGTGAGCTGGTGCCGGCAATGGCGTGACAGGCGTGGCAGTTGCCCTTGGTGCGATTGATGACCACGCACCCGCCCTTGGTGACCGCGTCCTGCGGGGGGTTGGCTTTGTCGTTGCACACCTGGTCGGTCGGCGCCTTGCCTTGCGCCTGGGCGGCGGGCAGGGTGAAGGTGGTGACGAGCAACAGCAGGGCGCTGGCGCCGATGAACTTGGTAGTGGTTTGCATTACTTCTCCTCCTCGCTCGAAAAATTTATTGAAATGGTGAACAGCTATTCAGCCGGGCGGTCCAGTCGGAGTTTTTTTCCAACGCTGGTAATGGGAACGGCTCGGGGCCAAGCATACCTCAGTCGGGGCGCGGAGCAAACGCGGATGCGCGTCGGGACCGGGATTTCACTAGCGCAGAAGAATACCGAGCAGGGCCGGTTTGCGCAAGGCAGGGTATGTTAGAGAAATCTAATATTACCCGCGCGCCCGCCCCCGGACGGGCCGGACGGCGGGCAGGCGCAGTTTCAGCCGCACGCCATTCCGTCCCCGACCGTAATAGTCGGGTAGCGCGCGCCAAACGTGGAAGCCGTGCCGGGCATACAGGCCGCGCGCCGCGCGGTTGGCGGCCTTGACCTCGGCGTAGCAGACCGCCAGCCGTTGCCCGCGCATCCAGCGCCGGCCGGCGGCGAGCAGCGCGCCGCCCCGGCCCTGGCCGCGCGCCCCCGGGTGCACGGCCAGGGAATAAAGCCGGGCCCAGCGCGCCCGGCCATTGGCGCAACGCAGCCAGCAGGCCATGGCGCGGCCGTCGGCGGCCAGCAACCAATGGGCGTTGGGGTTTCCCAGCAGGGCGCGCAACTGGCGGCGGTTGAAGGCGCCGTCGCGCGCGCCGAAACAGGCGCGCTCGAGCGCGACCAGCGCATCGAGGTCGGACGGCGAGGCGCGCCGCAGCGCGCGGCTCATGCCCCGAGCGGGCGGCGCAGGATGATTTTTTCGCCGAACATCGCCGGCCGGTAGCTCATCTTCACGCGCCGCAGATTCTCGAAGCCGAGATCGTCGCCGACGTTGATATAGGTGCAGTCGGCGAACACCTTGGCGAATTCGCGGAACAGGTATTGGGCCGCACCCTGGATCTCGAAGTTGGTTTTTTCGATCAGCACGTTGGCGACGTCGCGGTTGAGGCGCTCGCCGAATGTGAAACCCTCGAGCCGGCCGTCGATGAACAGGCTCAGGCCTTCGAGCCGCAGCTCCTGATAGACGGCGATGGCGCGCTGGATGGCCTTGCGTTCCATCTCGAGGTTGTATAGGAATTCATCGACCGGACCGTCCGGCAGGGTGCGCAGGCGGGTTTGCATCCAGCTGTTGACGAGCGCCAGCGCGGCGTCGCGGTGCCCCGGCGCGAACGGCAGCACCTGGTGGTTCGGGTGGGCGCGCCGGAACTGGTTGATCTCGTTGCGCTTGGTCTTGTAGGCGTTGCCGCGCAGTTCGATCAGGTCGCGGCTGCGGTAGATGTAGTCCGGGTTGGCGATCTCGGCGTGCCAGCGCTCGCCGGCCAGCAGCGGCGCGGCGCCGTCGTCGGCGACCTCCAGCACCTTGAGAAAATCCTTGTACACAAAGTCGATGCGCGCCTGCGCCGGCGACGGGTTGTACAGGTCCATGATCTTGACGCAGCGCTTGAGGGCGCGGTATTGGCGGCGGCCGTCGCCGATCGGCGGCAGCAGCATGGTGAGGCCGTTGCCGGTCAGCACGAACAGGCAGAAACACCCCTCGATGAGTTGATAAAAGCCGCTGGCCTGCGCCAGCCAGATGACGTTGTTGCTGAAGCTGTAGTCGGACAGCGCCACGCCCTGGCGCGTCAGCGCCTGGTCGAAATACGGGCGCGCGTGCCGGTCGAAGGGATAGAGCCGGTACTTGCCGGCCACCAGGTAGCGTTGCGCCGGCTCGGCGCGCGCCGGTTTGAGCGGTGCCGGATCGTTGGCCGGGCGCGGCCCGGGGCCGACCGGAGTGAGGCAGTGCGCGTCCATGACGGCGTTGACGGCGCTTAGCATCGGCGTGCCCCCTGCGCCCGGGGCGAACGAGCAGTTAGTAAGTCGGGTTCGGGGGGTTCACTGACGGGGTCGGGCACGGTGGCTCCTGGGTGGATGGGAAGGGACAATGGCAAAGGGGTTCGCTGGGGTCGCGCCGGGGAGAACGGGGACGGACGACGGCGGCCCGGCGATCGGGTTGGTCGGTTGCAGTCCGGCGCAAGCGAATGTTGGGATCATGCGTTAGCGCGCTTATTTACCCCGGGCACGCGGCGTTTGCAAGCGTTTATTTGCAGTTGACCGGATGTTTACTGCGAACCCCGTGCTCGCTAGGATTCAATGAATGTCTGAGACAAGCCGTTCCTGGCTCGCTCAGACACGCAAAACGAAAAGCGCGGTTTTCGTTTTGCTCCGTTTTTCGAACACCGGCGTGTCCGAAAAACGTTGGCACTTTGGCGCTGCGTACTCCGTGCTTCGCGCCAAAGCCCGGGGCAGACCTCCTGTCTGCCCGTTCGGCGCTTCGCGCCTCACCCCTGTGCCAAGGGACCATGATGGAGATAGTTACATGCGTGTATTGCATACCATGATCCGGGTCGGCGATCTCGATCGCTCGATCCGCTTTTACACCGAGGTGCTGGGCATGCGGCTGTTGCGCCGCCAGGACTACCCGGACGGCAAGTTCACGCTGGCGTTCGTCGGGTTCGGCCCGGAGTCCGAGCAGGCCGTGATCGAGCTCACCTATAACTACGGCGTCGAGCGCTACGAGCTTGGTAGCGGCTTCGGTCACATCGCGCTCGCCGTCGAGGATGCCCACACCGCCTGCGCGCGCATCGCCGCGCGCGGCGGTACGGTAACGCGTCCGGCCGGTCCGATGAAGCACGGCAGCACCGTGATCGCGTTCGTCGAGGATCCGGACGGGTACAAGATCGAGCTGATCGAGAAGAAAAATTAGGGGTTATCTTAAAAACTCAACGCAAAGGCGCCAAGGCGCAAAGGACACAAAGGTTTTTCTCGGTAAAATTCCAAGGTTTTCTTTGCGTCCTTTGCGCCTTCGCGTTGGGTTTTTTATTTGGGATTAACCTTTATCCGCCCAGCGCCGGCCGATCAGGTGGTCGAGGGAGAATTTACCCGGGCCGTGCAGGAGCGTGACCAGCAGCAGTATCCCCCAGTAGACGTGATCTTTGAGGCCGACCTCGTTCAGCTCCGGGTAGGAGATCACCGCGACGATATTGAACACGAACAGCGCCGCGGCGCTCAGGCGCGCGCCCAGCCCCAGCACCAGCAGCACCGGGAACGCCAGCTCGCTGCCGGTGGCCAGTAACGCGGCGACCTCGGGCGACAGCAGCGGCACCTGGTATTCGTGGGTGAACAATGTCACGGTGCTGTCCCAACTGGCGATCTTGGTGAGCCCCGATTTCCAAAACACGTTCGCCACCCACAGGCGGATGCCGAGGTCGAGGACCGGGGCCAGGCAGTTCAGCGTGCCGACGACCGGTTTGGCGGCGCGCGCCAGGGATTGAGTCATGCCCATGATTTTTCTCCTTGGTTTCAGGACAGAGTGGAAGTGTTTGTCAGCGTGCCGAGCGCGACCTGTTGTTGCAGGCAGGCGGCGAGATCGAAATCGGCCGCGGCCGCGAGGGCGCGCTCGCTGGCGTGTTCGAGCGTCGCGCCGTCCCGCAGCGCGTCGAGCAGCGCGTATTCGCCCGGGGCAAGGAGTTTGAATTCCACTTCGAGCGCGCGCCGGAACACCAGCAGCCGCTCGCCGCCGGCGCCGAGATCGACGGTCGTGTCGCCCGCCCCCGGCTGGTTGGCGCGCCAGATGGCCAGCAGCGGATAGTCCGAGACGATCAGGCGCGCCCCCGGCGACAGACCGAAACGCAGCGCGCCGTACTGTTCGGGCGGCACCGCGCCGAGCGCGGCCAGATCGAATGCCGGCGCGGCGGCGTGAAACACCCGGTGATACGCCCATTCCAGGCGCGCCACGTCGGGGAGATAAGGGTGGTCGGCGCAGGCCGGAAACCCGGCCAGGAATTCGGCGAGTTCGCCCCCGAAATCGTGCAGGTTGCCGCTGTCCGGCCGGTGGGCGCGAATGAAATTGTCCGCCAGGTAATCGAAGAATCCCGCGCCGACCAGGCACTGCACCACCGGATAGACAGCGGCGAGCGCGCCGGTTAGGCTCAGGAAGACGTTGTTGCGGTAAATCTGAAAGAGGCGCGCGCCGCCGAAGCGGCCGTCGCGAACCTCGCCGGGAAACCGCTCGCTGTCCGCGTCGAACACCGCCGCGACGAAGTCGCGTTGCAGTTCAGGCAACGTCGGCATGGCACGGCTCGTTCAGGACAGCGTCGGCTTGGCGCATTTCGTCGAGCAGCACGGCGAGCGCCGGGATGTCGGTATCCCATTCGATCAGGGTCGGAAGCCGGCCGAGGCGTTGCACGGCCGCGCGGTATAGCGCCCACACCGGCGGCGCGACCCGGGTACTGTGGGTGTCGATGAGCACCTCGCCGTCCGCGTAGCGGTTCACGCTGAATCCCGCCAGGTGTATCTCCTTGACCGCCGCCGCCGGCACCGTGCGCAGATAGCGCAGGGCGTCGAAGCCGTGATTGGCCGCGCTCACGTACACGTTGTTCACGTCGAGCAGCAGGCCGCAACCGCTGGCGCGCGCGATCTCGGCCAGGAACTCCGCCTCCGGGATGGTCGAGTGACGGTATTGCAGGTAACTCGATGGGTTCTCGATCAGCAGCTCGCGCCCCAGGAAATCCTGGGCCTCGCCGACGCGGGCGATGAACAGCGCCAGCGCTTCCTCGGTGTAGGGCAAGGGCAGCAGATCGTTCAGATAAGTGCCGCCGACCGAGCTCCACGACAGGTGCTCCGAGACCAGCCCCGGTGCGACGCGCGCGATCAGTGCTTTCAGATTCCGAAGGTGGCGGCGGTCGAGCGGATCGGTCGAGCCGAGCGACAGACCGACGCCGTGCAGGCTGACCGGATAATGGGCGCGCAACTGCTCCAGGTAATCGAGCGGCGGACCGTCGCCGAAATAATTTTCACTGTGCACCTCCAGCCAGCCGAGCGGCGGGCGGTCGGCGAGCAACTCGCGGTAGTGCGGCGCGCGCAGTCCGATCCCGGCGCATGCCGGGATCGGGCCGGGGTGACGTGCGCCGGACGGCGCGACCGCGGACATCGGTTACTTCTTCTTGTCGACCTTGGCGGCGCTCAGGCTTCCGCCCACCAATTTCTCGCAACTGCCCTTGGGCAGGTAAAGCCAGGCGTCTTTTTGGCCGTCCTTGGTGGCGCTGCCGGCGCAGGCGCTGACCGAGGTCTGGCAATCGTTCTTGCCGGCCTTCACCACGCCGTAGCATTTCTCCATTTTCTCGGCGGCGGCCAGCGCCGGCGCGCTCGTGGACAGGGCGATCAGGCCGGTGACGGCGCCGGCAATCAGGGCGGGGGTATGTTTCATGGTGGTGTCTCCGTTGGGTTGCAGGTTGAAAGAACTACTTAACTATTTTTTCATGTCGCTGGTCGGTGTCGCCAGCGTGCCGCCGGCCAGTCTGGCGCAGCTGCCCTTGGGGACGTAGACCCAGGCGTCCTTCTGGAAATCCTGGGTGGCCGAGCCGGAACAGGCGGCGCTCGAGGTGGCGCAGTCGTTCTTGCCGGCCTTGGAGACGCCGTAGCAGCGCTCCTGTTCGGCGCAGCGGACATCGGCCGCGGACGCGCCGCCGGCCAGGCCGCTCAGGCCGAGGACCGCGCCGATGGCGAGGGTGATGGTGTGTTTGGTGGTTTGCATGTCGACCTCCTTCAGGGTGCGTTCGTTGAAGTGCCAGGGGTGGGTCGTGCGTGCACTCAGTCGCGCGGCAGCGCGTCGCGGATGCGCCGGCGTGCGTCCTCGGAGAGCCGAGCGTCCGCCGCCGGTCCGGCCGACGCAACAAACCGTCGCACGGCGGCGTGCAGGAAGCGTAGTTGCTTCTCGAGGCGCCGGCAGCCTTCGCAGTAAAGCAGATGCAGGCGCACGCCCAACCGTTCCCGCCAGGTCAGACGCTGATCGCGCGATCTCGAGAGCAGCAACGAAACTTCTTTGCACGACAACATCAGCGGTTCTCCGACGCCAAACCGAACCAGCGCAGTTCCAGACATTCCCGGAGGCGCAGGCGGGCGCGGTGCAGCATTACCCACACGTTCGACGGCTGGGCCTCCAGAACCTTACACAGCTCGTCGGTGGTGAGTCCGTCGATTTCGCTCAGGTTGAAGGCCTGAGCGTGCCGCGCCGGCAGCGCCTCCAGGCAGGCTTGAAAGATTTTCCAGAATTCGGCCTGCTCCAGGGCGTCGTCCGGTCGGGACCAGGCCGCGGGCGTGCGCACCCAGTGGCCGTTGTGTTCCGCGAACATGGAGTCCACCACCTCGTCGGCAATGTCCGCGTCCGGCAGCGGCGCCTCGCGGCGGCTGCGCCGCAGATGGTCGATGAGCTTGTTCTTCAGGATGGCGATGAGCCAGGTGCGCTCGGCGGACTTGCCGGCGAATTTACTCTTGGCGTGCCAGGCGGCGAGCAGGGTTTCCTGCACCAGGTCCTCGGCGGTCGCCGGGTCGCGCACGCGCTGCAGCGCGAACCGGTAGAGACTGTCTCCGTGCGCGTCGAGCCAGCCGGCCGGATCGGAGAGCGTGCCGCGGGTGGCGTCGTCGGGCATATCGGCGATTACCTCAGCGAGTGGGTTCATTCACCGCCCGAACGTGTGGTCATGTTGATTCCGGGCAGTAGCATTATCCATTATTCAGCAATGCCCGGAGCGCGTCCATCACGACAGGCCGCGCAACGCCCGATCGAGCTGCTGTTCGATGGTTTCCAGCGCCTCGCCGGGCGCACCGACGATCGCGACGCTGCCGTCGCCGGCCGGGAGTATGACGCCCTGGAACTCGGCGGTGGCGATCGGCCGGCGCCGGCGGACGGGTTCGCGCGGCATGAGCAGCACCGTCACCGGTCCGTGCGCCCCGGCCAGCACCAGGTGGCCGCCGGGCTGGCGGCGGATCGGGCAGACGCCGGCGTAGCGCACGTCGGTCAGCGGTTGCCGGGCGTCGACGCCGATCGTCGCGAGCACGGCCGTGACCGCGCTGTCGGGCACCGGGCCGTGGGCGGCGAGATGCTCGCGCTCGCCGGCGATATGGGCGATGACCTCCTGTTCGAGCGACGTGGTCAGCGGCCGCAGCAGCACCGCGGCCGCGGGGATCGCCAGCAGCACCGCGGCCGCGACCGCGACGAACGTCCGGCGCCGCCTTGCCTGATGCAGGGTCTGGCTCAGGATCACCCGCGCCGTCAGGCCGTGCGGCACATCGACCGCGAGCGCGCCGCGCAGCGCCTGCTCGAAGGTCGCCTCCTGAGCGGCGAACTCGCCGCAGGCGCGGCAGGCGTGTTTGTGCTCCAGGTAGGCGCTGTCCTGGGAACGCGGATCGGCCAGATAGTGTTGGCGAAATTCAAGACAATTCATGGCTGCTGTTTCCGTTTAACCGCGTTGTCGCCGACCGCCAGCGCCGCGCGCAGTTTCTGGCGGGCGCGAAACAGGCGGGTCATCACCGTGTTCTCGCTGAGGTTCATGGCCTGGGCGATTTCCCGGCAACTGAGCCCGCCCAGCACCTGCATAAGCAGCGGCTCGCGATAGTCCGCGGCCAGCCGCAGCAATTCCTGGCGCAGCACCAGGGTCTCGACCGGCGCGGCGGCGTCGCCGGCGATGTCGTCCGGGTCGAGTTCCGCGAGTTCCGGCGCATAGCGCTCGTATTGGCGGGCGTGTTCGCGGCGCAGGATGGCGATCAGCCAGCCCTTGGCGGCGTGGCCGTCGCGCAGGTCGCCGAGCGACCGCCAGGCGCGCAGAAAACTCTCCTGCACCAGGTCCTCGGCGCGCCCGCGCTCCCGGCACAGCCAGTAGGCGAAGCGGTACAGGTCCGCGCCGTGCGCCTCGACCAAGGCCTGAAATTCACGCTGGGCGTTGTCCATTGTCTGTAAAGACCGGCCGGGGCGGGGTTCTATTGCATCGTCCGGGAATATTTTTTCGCGGCTGAAAGGTTTTCCCGTGTCCGCCGGTCTACTCCGGAGACTATGCCACACATAGTCATCCCGTAAACCCGTAAGGAGACAACCTCATGAAAGACAAAGCTGTAATGACATCCGCCGCCCTCACAAGCCTGCTGGTCCTGGGCTTGGCCGCCAACCCGGCCTTGGCCGCCAAGGAAGGATTCGAGAAGTGCGCCGGCCTGGTCAAGGCCGGCAAGA
>JACREH010000091.1 GCA_016218345.1 Gammaproteobacteria bacterium
GCGGCCTTCGATGCACGCATCCAGCAGGTGTATTGGGGGGCGTATGTGCGCAACGCCCAAGGTAGCGTCGAATTGCAGGGCGAGGAGGGCGTGTTCACTCCAGATCGAATTCCACTGCCCGAGGGCAACGACTGGCTTGGCGCCGGCAGCGGTTGGGATCAATATGCCGCTGCGCTGGTAGCGCATCTCGGTACGCGCGTGATTGAATGGCGCAAGCAATGCTTCCCGCACGCCCGCGATGTCGCCGAATTGGGCGCGGTGGGTTTTAAGCAAGGCCGAGCCGTCGCGCCGGAACTCGCCTTGCCGGTGTATTTGCGCGATGATGTGGCGGTGAAGAGTAAGATTGTCAGTTCCTAAAAAAATTGTGAAAAACACCAAGGACATCGCGGCAGCGGCAGTCATTACATGGCTGCTCGTGTCGATTGGGTTTTACGCTTGGTTAGCCATAGAGGTTAGACCGATAAGCGGGCCGGTCCATCTTGGTGTGGAGGGCGACCAGGTTCTGGTGGCGGATAATCATACCCTTACTGTACTTGGAGCAGATGGGGCACTGCTTGAGCAGCGCTCATTGTTGGAACTTGGCGTGAGCAAGTCGCTGATGGATCTGCAGGCTCTTCAGGATGGTACGTTTTTACTTGGCGAAGTTGGCACCAACAGGATTGTTCGTTGTACCTTAGCGGGGTTTGTTTGCAAACCGTTTGCGGATATGAGCGGTAAGGCGGGAAGGTTTTTTAAGTTTCACTATGACTCTGCTGACGATGCGATTTATGTTGCAAGTACCCACAGTAACAAGGTATTGCGCTTTTCACCTCCCAGCGGAGAGCCGGTGACGGTTGCGGATAGCGGGGTATTGTACTCACCTAACGAGATCCGGCTTGATGGTGCCGGCGCATTATGGGTCGCCGATACCGATCGCAAACGAATAGTTGCGTTGAGTGTTGAGGTTGGCGCCACCAATAAGGTAATTTCCGAAATTTCTGGGTCGAATCAATTTACGACAAATCGTTTTCCTCTTGATTTCGCTCGAAACGCGGCGGGCGAACTTTGGGTACTTCTTTCAGATCATGCCTACCTCAATGGCATCGTGGTTCGCTACGATGTGAAAGGGAAAGCAGTACAGCGGGTGAAACTCCCGACGATTAGCGATCCGATCGCCGTAGAGGCGCTCAAGGATCGGGCTGTGATTGCTGACATCAAAGGATTTGCACTCTATCTCATCTCAGACGGACAGCCGCCCGTGGTTTTTGGCGATTCACGCTACCGTGAGTATTTGTCTAGCAGGGCGCGTATAAGCGAGACGGCTGGTGGGAGCCAGCATGTAGCGCTGGGCTTTGTGATTGCAGGTGCGCTACTAGCGCTGGGTGTCGCGATCTGGAGTGGCGTCGATCAGCGCAGAGTTTCACGAGGCAGTGGTGATGGAAGTACGGCCAATGCCGATGGCGCAGCGCTGTCAGCAGATCTCGCGCGGGCGACAATGGCGCGATTGGATACTTCAGGGCAGACACATTGGGTGCAACCCGCGGCACGATATCGCATGCTGGCGCGCATGTTCGTGCTGCTTGTCGTTGCGTATCTTTCCTCTTTAGTGGTTGCCGCTTACCTGTTTTTTGACATCGACGGAAGACCGGAGGTTACATGGCCTGTTATCGGGGCTTTGTTGGGCACAGGATTGGTGGTAGGTATTACAGCGATACAGTTCAACACCCGAAGCAGGTGGCGAATCGGCACCAACGGCGCTGAGCTATTTATCCGTGACCACTATGGCGGGTTAACCAGAGCCATACCAGAGCAGATTGTCTATACGCGCATGGTCGCGCGGATCGGGAGCAAATTCGTCAACATCCGGGATGGTTACGGACGTACGCTATTCGATGAACAAGGATTTGTGCAACACATCGAACCGATGCTGCAGCGTGGGACTCAAATCAGCAAATGGAGGATGACGCTTATGCTTCTCAGAGCCGGCGATCTGTTTCATTGGGCGATTCTGATTCTGTTCGTGATGATCGTGCTGATTGAGCTGGGAAGGCGCGTTCCAGGGATAGGGGCGTAAAGTGGGGTAGCCACCTTAAGGTTATTCAACCAGCGGCAGCCGCATCGTCACCTCAACACCCGACGCATCGGCGCGGTTCTCAGCGTTAGATGCGCCGCCGTGATACTCGGCGATGAGGCGCACGACGTACAACCCCAACCCCAAGCGCGACTGGCTGGCCTTTTTCTTGCCGACCGACACCATCGGATCGAACAGGCGGTCGCGCATTTTTTCCGGCAGCAATGGTCCGGCGTTCGCGACGCTCAGCGCCGCCTGGCCGCCGTCGCGCGCCAGGCGCACGACGATCGGTGCGCCGGGGTAGCCGAAGTCGAGGGCGTTGTCGACGAGCTTGTCGAGCGCCTGGACGATGGTGTCGGGCGCGCCGTCCACCGGCAGCGGCGCAGCCGGCAATTCCAGTTGAAACGGCGTTTGCGGATGGGCGAGACGATAGCCTTCGACCGCGCCGGCCACCACATCGTTAAGATCGAAGCGGGTGCGTTCCTGGTTGCGCAGCGCCTCCTCCAGCGTCGCCGCCTCGGTCAGGCTGGTGAGGATGGCGCGCAGCCGGTTGACGCCGTTCTTGGCGCGCGCGATGTAGGTGCCGGCGTCCGTGGACGCGCCCAGGTTTTGCAGGTTGTCGAGCGAGGAATTGACCACGTTCAAGGGATTCCCGAGTTCGTGGGCCAGCGTGTCCGGCATGGATTCGAGGTAACGGGTGTGCTGTCCGAGGCGGCCGAGCGTGCCGGACAGGCTGCGCGACAGGTCGCCGAGCTCGTCGCGCGCGGCGGCCTCGGGGGCGATATGCTCGACGCGCACCCGGCCGTCGGGACCGATGGCGCGCTCGGCGGCGTCGCGCAGGCGCCGGATGCGCTGGGTGAGGCGCAAGGCGAAGGCCAAGAGCGCGACGGTCAGCAGCGCGAACGCGATGAGTATTGCACGCATCACGTTTTCGAGCGCGCGATTTTGGTCGGCCAGCACCGCATCGCTCGCCTGCTCGACCAGCACCGCGCCCAGAATCTCCTCGCCCGACCAGACCGGATGCGCCGCCATCAGGATTTCGCCGTGCGCATCGAGCGCGGCGCGCCGCTCGGCGCGCGGTTGGCCGCCCAGCACCGCAGCGAGGAACGGATCGGTGCGCTGGGTGACGTCGTCGGAGAAATCGCGCAGCTCGCCGGCCGGGTTATCGGCCCCCGGCGTCGCCACGAGCAGACTGCCGGCGACGCCGTGCACGCGGCCGGCGCGGTCGATGATCCAGGTGCGCGCCGCCGGCCGGGCGATGCCCTTGAGGATGCGCGCCAGTTCCGGTGAGTGCAATTGCACGCGCGCCGGCGCCTCGTCCTCGGTGCCGGGCGCGGATTCGACCACGTGCGCGATCGCGCGGGTCGCCGGGTCGTCGACGTCGACCACGGCGAACGCCAGCCGCGCCGGCGGCGTGATCAGGTAGCGCGGAATGCGCAGCTCGGCGGTATAGCCGTCGGCGGTGATGCGCCAGGCGCCGCCGATGGCGGACACACGCTCGCTATCGAGCGGGCTCTGCCAGTCCGGACCCACCGCGTAAACGGCGAGCGGGCCGGGCGCGGTGGCGGTCAGCAGGTAACGATCGATGCGGCTATCCGGATTGCGCACGATCAGCCGCAGATGATCGCCGGCATCCAGACGCCGGGCGCGCGGATCGAGCATGAGATGGGCCTCGTCCTTCACCTGGAGCAGCAGGTAGAGATTGTTGCCGCGGTAGCCGAGCAGGTATTGGAACGACAGCGAATCGGGATCGTCGTAGGCCGCGAACTCGTAGCGCGCGTCGGCCGGGCGGCGCGCCAGGCGCTCCAGCTCCGTGCCCCAGTCGTCCGGGTCGCCGTCGACGCGGATCGGCTGCGGCAGCGGATAGGCGTAGAGGTGGCGCTCCGCGCCGATTGCCGCCGGCGCGGCGTCGTCGCGCACGAACAGTTCCGGGCGATCGTGCAGCACGGTGGCGACGGCGCGCGCGGTGAGCAGCAGCGCCTGCTCCTGGCCGGCGCGCACGAAGTCCTTGGTCTCGCGCACGTAGCGGTAGCCCAGCCACGGAAACAACAACAGCGCGAGCGCAATCAGCAGCAGCTTGGTGCGGATGCTGAACGGCCTGACAGGCTGCTGAAAAATGCTTTTCAGCAGCCTGTCAGGCGCCACAGGGATGTGCCGCGTCATTTTTCAAACACGGTGAGTGTTTGAAAAATGGAGCACAACGAAAACCACGTTTTTCGTCGTGCGAGATGAAAATGTCCATGGAAGGACTTTTTCAGCAATCTGCAAATGATGCGCGGCGCTCACGACTGCTGCCACCGGTAGCCCAGGCCGAACACCGTCTGGATGCCGTCGAACTCCGGGTCGATCTCCTGAAACTTGCGGCGGATGCGCCGGATATAGGTATTGATGCTGTTCTTTTCGATCAGGTTCTGGCGGGTCACCTGCATGAGCGCGTCGTAGGTCTTGACCTGTCCGGGGCGGCGCGCCAGCGCCTCGACCACCCAGAACTCGGTGAGCGTGAGGTTGAGCGGCGTGCCGCGCCACTTGACCGCCATGCTCGCGGGTTCGAGGGTGAGCTCGCCCTGGCGCAACACCTCCGGCGCGGCGGCCGGCGATTTCAGCGCGTCGACGATCCGGAACAACGAGGTCACGCGCACCGCCAGGAACTGGAGGTTCACCGGCTTGGTCAGGTAGTCCCAGGCGTCCAGGCGCAGGCCGGACACGCGGTCGATGTCGCTGTCGCGCGCGGTCAGGAACAGGATCGGCAGGTGCGGCGCGAGCGCGCGCAGCTCGCGGCAGAGATCGAAGCCGCCGTCGATCTCGTCTTCGAGCATGATGTCGAGGATCGCCATCTCGGGCAGGCGCGCGCGGAACGCGGTGAGCGCCGCGGCGCGGTTGGGATAGCCGCGCACCTCGTAGCCGTGGCGCGTGAGCGCGTCCAGATAGTTGGCGCGCTGATCGGGGTCGTCTTCGACGATGGCGATGCGGCGACTCATTTTTCTTGCTCGTTTGTCAAAAGGGAACCCCAACAAAAATACTTTGACGTTGAACCGCCAAGGACGCCAAGGACGCCAAGGACGCCAAGAAAGGCGATTTTCTGGGGTTCATATCTTGGCGTTCTTGGCGTCTTGGCGGTTGATTCCGATTTTTAGGGCTCAAAGAAAACGACGTTTTCATAAAGATACATCAATCGGCGCGTGTCCGGGACGGGTGCGGCGCGATTGCCACTATTTCGCCATTTCTTGCCAGCACATCGCCAGCCGCGCGCCCGGGTGGCGCCAGTCCGATGCGCTTTACTACCTCCCGAACACAACCAATACCGGCGCCGACAGGAAGGTCAACCGATTCGGTCGCGCCACGGACGGCCCGCTGGACCAACTTTAGGAGGATATGCCATGACCGCCACGCTGTTTGTACCGTTGAACGATGAGCTGCCCGAACACCCCGGTTACCGGGAGGACCGCCTGGTCCCGTACCGGACGGACCTGCCCTGTTACCACTGGCTCGCGGTCGAGCAGACGACACCGGAAGTGACACACGACCGCCAGGAGGTGCGCCATGTCGTTGCATAATCATGCAGGCAGCCTCGTCCCCGCGTCGTTACGGGTGCGCGGCCTGGCAGTTTTGGCGGCCGGGGTCATCGGCCTGCTGCTGGCGTTCCTGGGCATGGCGTTCGCGGCGAGCGCCCGCGCGGATACCGCCGACGCGGGTTGGCGGCCGAAGGATATCACCCAGGGCAGTCTGATCCTGCGCAGCGGCGACGGCGTCCAGCCCGCGCCGCTCCTGCACACCGACGTCCAGATGCAGATCGCCGGCCTGGTCGCGCGGGTGCGGGTGCAGCAGCGTTTCCGTAATCCTGGCGACGGCTGGGCGGAAGGCATCTACGTGTTCCCGTTGCCCGAGGACGCGGCCGTCGATCACATGGACCTGCGGATCGGCGAGCGCCGGATCGCGGGCCAGATCAAGGAGCGTGCCGAGGCCAAGCGCACCTACCAGCAGGCGGCGCGCTCCGGGCGCAAGGCCAGCCTGGTCGAGCAGGAACGGCCGAACATTTTCACCACCTCGGTGGCCAACATCGCGCCGGGCGAGGAGGTGGCGGTCGAGATCGAGTACCAGCAGAACGTGCGCTACGACGCCGGCCTGTTCTCGCTGCGTTTCCCGATGGTCGTCGGCCCGCGCTATATCCCGGGCGCGCCGGTCGAGCAGGGCGGCGAGGACGGCGGCGGCTGGTCGGCCGACACCGCCGAGGTGGCGGACGCCTCGCGCATCACCCCGCCGGTGCGACACCCGAAGCACGGGCCGATCAACCCGGTGCGCCTCGACATCGAGCTCGACGCGGGCGTGCCGCTGGAGCGCGTCGCCAGCCCCTATCACTCGATCCACAGCGACGCGCAGGGGCCGGGGCGCTATCGCGTTACGCTCGCCGGCAACGAGGTGCCGGCCGACCGCGACTTCGTGCTCGAGTGGCGGGCGCGCGCCAGCGCCGCGCCGCAGAGCGCCGGCTTTATCGAGCACAAGGACGGCGAATACTACGTCTCGTTGATGCTGTTGCCGCCGCTCGCCGCGGAGCAAACGGCGCCCACGCCGCGCGAAGCGGTGTTCGTGATCGACGTCTCGGGTTCGATGCAGGGCGCCTCCATCGATCAGGCCAAGCAGGCCCTGTTGTTGGCCTTGGGGCGGCTGAAGCCGCACGACCGCTTCAACGTGATCCGCTTCAATCACACGACCGGTTCGCTGTACCCCGAACCGCAGCCGGCAACTCCGGAAAATCTGGCGCGCGCCAAGTCGTTCGTCAATGCGCTGTACGCGAACGGCGGCACGGAGATGGCGGCTGCGCTGCGCGCCGCGCTCGCCGGACAGACGCCGGCCGGCTATCTGCGCCAGGTGGTGTTCCTCACCGACGGCGCGGTCGGCAACGAGGATGCGTTGTTCGGGATCATCCGCGCCGGGCTCGGCGCGAGCCGGCTGTTCACCGTCGGTATCGGTTCCGCGCCCAACAGCCACTTCATGCGCACCGCCGCCGACTACGGGCGCGGCACCTTCACCTACATCGGCGCGGTGACCGAAGTGCGCACGCGCATGGAGGAATTGTTCCGCAAGCTGGAGCGGCCGGCGCTCACCGACATCCAGGTGGCGTGGCCGCCGGGGGTCGAGGTCGAGGCCTGGCCGGGGCGCGTTCCCGATCTCTATATCGGCGAACCGCTGACGATCAGCGCGCGTCTGCGCGTGCTGCCGGATAGCGTGGCGGTGCGCGGCCGTTTTGCCGGCAAGGACTGGCAGAGCGCGTTGCGCCTGGCGGACGCGCAGCCGCACGCCGGCGTGGCGGTGCTGTGGGCGCGGCGCAAGATCGAGGCGCTGAGCGTGCAGTTGCGCGAGGCCCAGGATCAAGACGCGGTACGCAAGTCGATCGTCGAGGTGGCATTGCGTCATCATCTGGTCAGCGCCCATACCAGCCTGGTCGCGGTCGACGTGACGCCGGTGCGCGCCGACGGCGACGCGCTGCACACCCGCAACCTGCCGACCAACCTGCCGCACGGCTGGAACTACGAAGCGGTGTTCGGCGGGCTGCCGCAGACCGCGACCGCGGCGCAACTGCACAGCCTGATCGGCGCCATGTTGTTGCTGCTCGCCGGGCTGTTCTACCTCCTGCGGCGGAGGGCGGCATGATCGCGCGCGTCCAACAGGCCGCCACGTTATTGGCGCTGCTCTCGGGGCTGTGGCAAACGGCGCAGGGGCTGTATATCCCGGCCAAGGCCGTGGTCGCGCAGCAGTTGTTGCAGTTGGCCTGGGAGCGGACCCAGGCCGGGGCGCGCGTCGCGCGCCCCTGGCCGTGGGCGGATACCCATCCGGTGGCGCGTCTGACCGTGCCGGAACTCGACATCGATCAGATCGTGCTGGAGGGCGCGAGCGGCCGCACGCTCGCGTTCGGGCCGGGGTTGCTGCCGGGCAGCGTGCCGGCCGGCGACGCCGGACACATCGTGATCAGCGGCCACCGCGACACGCATTTCCGGTTTCTCGCCGAGCTGGCGCCGGGCGCGCGGATTTACCTGACCGGCGCGGACGGCGCGCGGCATGCCTACCGGGTGGACGATACCCAGGTCGTGGACATGCGCCAGTACCGCGGCCTTACGGAGTGCGACGGACGTTGTTTGACGCTGGTGACCTGTTATCCGTTCGACGCCGTGGTGCCCGGCGGGCCGCTGCGCTTTCTGGTGTTTGCCCGCGAGGAAAGCAACGCGGATGCAACCTGATGTTTGCCCACAATCCCCACGCCGATTCAGTTGCCGGCCGTGGGGAAGCCACTTATGGACGGCCGGTGTTCGGGTGCTAGTATCAAACATATGGCCGCCTTCATCGCCGCGAGCAGTTGACCATGTGGAAGCGCCTGATATTGCTCGCCGTCCTCGGATTTGGGCTTTACACGTGGTGGACGGGCCGCCCCGTGACGCACGTCCCCGGTGTCGTTGCGCGAGCGGCGCCGGTGCAGGAGGATCTCAACGGCGCCAGCCCGTTCGTATACAAGGACTACACCGTGACACCGCTGGCACGTTTCGCACTGGAGGCGCGCGTACTCGGCAAGGAAGCGTACCGTCTCGACCGCGAAGCGAATCTCGCGCCCGTGGACCTCGCGCTCGGCTGGGGGCGCATGTCCGACGAGGCGGTGCTCGGTCGGCTTTCCATCGGCCAGTCCGGTCGCAGCTATTTCTGGCGGGCCGAGGAGTTCCCGATCCCGCGGCGCGAGATCGAGACCAGCAGCGCCAACATGCACATTATTCCCGCGGACGCGGCCGTGGCCAAGCGCCTGCAAGACATCCGCAAGGGGCACGTGGTGCGGATACGCGGCTATCTGGTGCGGGTGGACGCGAGGGATGGCTGGCACTGGAAAAGTTCGCTCACCCGCAACGACACCGGCCAAGGCGCCTGCGAGCTGATATGGGCCGAAGACATTTCAGTGAACTAGGGAAGGTCTGAACAAGTCCATCCCTGGCTTGTTCAGACACGCAAAACGAAAAACGTGGTTTTCGTTTTGCTCCATTTTTCAAACACAGTGTGTTTGAAAAATGTCCGGCCATCCTGGCCGGACGGGAACCTCTGATTTAATCAGAGGTTCCCTAGCGGCGCCGCGGGCCTGCGGTCGTTGTATTCCGACAATTGCCATTGGGGACGCCACCCTTTCCTGTTCCGAGTACCCGGTACTCCCAAAGCCGAGGCTAAGTTAAAGCGCAGGCCATGTTGACCTGGATAACATTACTCGTACTGTCTGCCCTGGCAGGAGCGCTCTGCGCGGCCTTCGTTAAAGGCGCGCGCGGAGTAGTCATGGCCGGCGCGGTTCCCTGGTTCGGATTGCTGGCCTGGCAGTTGTACCACGAGTACGTTGCGCCTTACCAAGGCGGCGGGGCATCGCTGTGGATTATCGGTCAGCTCTTCGCCGGGACGATCGTCGTGGCGGTCGGCATCGTTGCGTATCTCATCTGCCGGTCGTTCATCACCAAGACCAATGGATGACGAGAGCTGCACTGATGGATAGCGACGCCTATTCGCTCTAAGCCACGAACGCTATATCCCGCCCCAGAGTACGACCACTACCGGCGGTTTCTCCGAAAGCCATGAACGATGCCGCACATTCGGGCGTCGGCCAAGGCAAATGGTCGCCTTGACGCACATACATGACGTATATACAATTCGAATATGCGGCTCACATGGACGGAGGCCAAGCGAAAGTCCAATATTAAGGCTCATGGCCTGGATTTTCTGGATGTCTCCAAGGTTTTTGAAGGTCTGACATTCACCTTCGAGGACGACAGATACATTTACAGTGAACAGCGATTCGTTACGCTTGGTCTGTTGAATGGCATCCCGGTATCGATAGTACACACTGAAACCGCCGATCGTATTCACGTCATCTCATTTCGCAAGGCGACAAAAAATGAGCAAATCATCTTATTCCAAAACCTCCAGGACTGACTGGTCTCGTGTCAGGGCCATGAAAGACAAGGACATCAAGCTGACGTCCAGTCACCCCGAGGCGAACATCAAACATGTCGTCCGGGGGATCCTGCGCCAAGGCCTGAAACCGGTTTCATCAAAGGCATCCATTTCGTTGCGCTTGGATGCCGACGTGCTGGAGTGGTTTAAAGCCCAAGGGCCGGGCTACCAGACACGCATCAATGCCGTGTTGCGTGCGTTCAAGGATGCTTCGTTCGATCTTCCACTGTCTTCAAACGGTCGCGGCAAACGACGCCGCGCCGCCTAGGCAGCCAGGCCGCTCCGGCGAGCCTGGCGCACTAGCCCCCGAACGATGAAACCGATCCGGTCCGCCTGGCGGCGGTTTTCCCTGTGGCGGTGGCTGCGCGTAACGCTGCTCGCGCTGCTGCTCTTGGTTGCGCTGTTCACGCTTTATCTCGATTGGCGCGTGACCGACGAATTCGCCGGTCGGCGCTGGGCGCTGCCGGCGCGCGTCTATGCTCGGCCGCTGGAGATTTATCCGGGCGCCCGGATCTCGGCCGCGCAATTCGCCCAGGAACTGCGGCTGCTCGGTTACCGTGAGGGTCTTGCCGGCAACGAGCCCGGGCACTTCGAGCGCGGCGGCGAGCGCTTCGATCTGGTCACGCGGCCGTTTGCGTTCTGGGACGGCGCGCAGGCGGCGCTGGCGCTGCGTGTGGAATTCCGCGACGGTCAACTCGATAGCTTGCGGGAACGAGGCAGCGACGCACCGCTCGGCCTGGCGCGTCTCGACCCGCTGTTGATCGGCGGCATCTACCCGGCGCACAACGAGGACCGGGTGCTGATCCGGCGCGCCGAGGCGCCGCCCGATCTGGTGAACGCGCTGCTTGCCATCGAGGATCGAAAGTTTTATTCGCACATCGGCGTCGACCCGCGCGGTGTCGCCCGCGCAGCGGTCGCGACAGTCTCCGGCAAGGGCGTGCAGGGTGGCAGCACGCTCACCCAGCAACTGGTGAAGAACTTCTTCCTTTCCCCGGAGCGCACGCTGCGGCGCAAGGCCACCGAGATGCTGATGGCGTTGCTGTTGGAACTGCATTACGACAAGGACGAGATTCTCGAGGCCTACCTGAACGAGATTTACCTCGGTCAGGACCGCAACCGCGCGATCCACGGCTTCGGGTTGGCGGCGCACCACTATTTCGGAAAATCATTAGCGCGGCTCACGCTCGCCGAGTCGGCGTTGCTGGTTGGCTTGGTGAAGGGCCCGTCGTTGTACGATCCGCATCGCCATCCGGCGCGCGCGCTCGAACGCCGCAACCTGGTGCTGGCCGAGATGCGCAACCTCGGTTCGATCACGCCCGAGCAGTTCCTGCACGCCAAGACCGCGCCGCTCGGCGTGGCCGACAAGCCCGGCATGGGCACCTCGCCGCACCCGGCGTTCGTCGAACTCGTGCGCCGGCAGTTGCGTCAGGATTACGACGAGTCCGACCTGCGCTCCGAGGGTCTGCGCATTTTCACCACCCTCGATCCGACGGTGCAGCAGGCCGCGGAACGCGCGCTGGCGGCGCGCCTGGCGCAGCTCGACAAGGCGCGCAAGAACGCCCCGCCGCTCGAGGGCGCGGTGGTGGTGACCCATTCCGATACCGGCGAGGTGCAGGCGCTGGTCGGCGGGCGCGACGTGCGCTACCCGGGATTCAACCGCGCGCTCGATGCCCTGCGGCCGGTGGGCTCGCTGCTGAAACCGGCGGTGTTTCTGACGGCGCTCGCCGAGCCGTCCCGTTACACGCTCGCCACGCCGCTCAAGGACGAACGCTTCGTCTGGAAAAGCCGTGGCGCCCCGGACTGGGAACCGCGCAACTACGACCGCCAATTCCACGGCGACGTGCCGCTGCGCACCGCGCTCGCGCAGTCGTACAACGTCTCGACGGTTCGCCTGGGCGTCGATCTCGGCATTCCCCGGGTGCTCGACACCGTGCGGCGTCTAGGTATCGCGCGCGACTTTCCGCCGTATGCCTCGACCCTGCTCGGTGCGGTGGATTTGTCTCCATTCGAGGTCACACGCATGTACCAGACGCTGGCGAGCGGCGGGTTTCGCGTGCCGCCGCGTGCGATCCGCGAGGTGCTGACCGCCGACGGCCGGCCGCTGCGGCGCTACGGGCTTTCGGTCGAGCAGGCCTTCGATCCGGCACCGGTGTATCTGGTGACCGCGGCCATGCAGGCGGTGGTGCGCGAGGGCACGGCCCAGGGGCTGAAGACTTTCGTCGCCCCCGAGATCAACGTCGCCGGAAAGACCGGCACCACCGACGAGCTGCGCGATTCCTGGTTCGCGGGCTTCACCGGCGACCGCCTGGCGGTCGCCTGGGTCGGCTACGACGACAACCGCCCGACACGCCTCACCGGCGCGAGCGGCGCCATGCCGGTATGGGGCGAGCTGATGGGCCAACTCGCACACGAACCGCTTGCCCCGCCCATGCCCGAGAACGTCGAACTGGTGTCGATCGACCCGCACAATGGTCTGCGCGCCGGTTTCGGTTGCAGCGGTGCCGTCGATCTGCCGTTCGTCATCGGCACGGCACCGAGCCAGCGTTCGCCATGCGCGGGGCAATCTGTTCCTGAATCGCCGCCATCAACGAAGAGCTGGTGGCGACGGTTGTTCGACTAGCACGCCTGCCGTAGTATCGGGTCTAAATGAATTGTCCTATGCAACCCCGCCTGGCAAGACTTGCGTCGTGGCTGCTTGTGGCCACTCTCGCCGGTTGCGCGATTGCGCCGTTTACGCCCACGACCCCCGAGGAGGAACTGGCGCGTACCCCGGTGTCGCGCAACAACGCCGTGGTCGCGCTGGCCGACGCCGCGCGCGCCGACGTGGCGGCCGAAAAATATCCCGGCGCCGCGTCGGCGCTCGAGCGCGCGCTGCGCATCGAGCCGCGCAACCCGCGGCTGTGGCACGAACTCGGGCGGATCAAGCTGCACGAGGGCGATTACCGGCAGGCGGCCGGCATGGCGGCGCGTTCCAACACCTGGGCGGGCGAGAACAAAATGCTGCGCGCCGCCAACTGGCGGCTGATCGGCGAGGCCAAACGCGCCGACGGCGACGAGGCCGGCGCGCGCGCCGCCTTCGGCAAGGCCGATACGCTTATCCGCTGAACCCCATGCGACTATGATTTTGAACCGCCAAGGACGCCAAGGACGCCAAGAAATGCGATTTCCAGGTACTCCCTCACCCGACAATTCGTCTGGCATCATCGCGCCTCCGCCGGTCTTATATATCGGAGCATTCCTGGCCGGCCTGGCCATACACCTCGTTTCGCCACTATCGATTTTCGACGCGACACACGCCGGCCGGACAGTAGGGGCGGCGTTCCTGGTCGTCAGCGCCGTCCTGGCGCGCTGGGCATTCGTCGCGCTGCGGCGCGCCGGCACCAGCGCCAACCCCTACCGGCCGTCCGCGGCGTTGACGATCGCCGGGCCGTTCCGTTACTCGCGCAACCCGATTTATCTGGCCATGACCGGTCTCTACCTCGGCGCAAGCTTGCTGGTGAATTCTGTCTGGCCGTTGCTGCTGGTGGTACCGCTGCTGTGGGTAATGTACTTGGGCGTTATCCTCCGTGAAGAACGCTATTTGTCCGCGAAATTCGGCGCGGCCTATGCGGCCTATAAATCGGAGGTTCGGCGCTGGCTGTAATTCACAAAGGTAAACCCCCGGCTCTGCCGGGGGACTCACCGAGGTTTGACCTGTGCGACGGTCGCAAAAAAGTATTTCCCTCCCCCTGGAAGGGGGAGGGCGAGGGTGGGGGTCGAAGCGTGAACGGCAGGCATAAGCTGACGCATCTCACCCCCATCCCAACCTTCCCCCTTGAAGGGGGAAGGAGAAAAAAAATCAGCCGCCTTCAGGCGGCTCACGGTGTTAATGGCGCCTTTGAGGCGTTCACCCAATAGGCCCCCGGCTTTGCTGGGGGTCATTTAACTTTTTCGCAAAGCTGATTGTCTGTTTATTCTGAAACCAGGAGACCGACCATGGCCAAGAAATCCAGAACAAAGAAACCGGGCAACAAACCCTTTACGTCGATCGCGATCGTGGTATTCGGGCTGGTGGCGTTCGTCCATCTGCTGCGATTGCTGTTGGATTGGTACGTCGTGGTGGCCGGGGTCTCGATTCCCATGTGGGTGAGCGTGCTCGGCTTCGTCGTTCCGGCGGGGTTGGCGGTGATGCTCTGGCGCGAGCTGCGCGACTAACCCTCACGCCGGTTGGCCGCGGCGATGGTTTTTGGCACAATGGCCACCCAATCAAGGGTTAGCCAAGGAAAAAAATGAAACGACGCGATCTCATCAAGGGCGCCGGCGCCGGCTTGCTGGCCGGTGCCTTCACTCCGGCGCGGGCCGCCGATCTGCCGACCATCCGCTGGCGCATGGCCTCCAGTTTCCCCAAGAGTCTCGACACCATCTATGGTGCCGGCGAGGCGCTCAGCAAGCGGCTTCACCAGATGACCGACGGCAAGTTTCAGGTGCGGGTATTCGCGGCCGGCGAGATCGTGCCCGGCCTGCAGGTATTGGATGCGGTTCAGAACGCGACCGTCGAGTGCGGCCACACCGCCGGCTATTACTACGTCGGCAAGAACCTGGCGCTGGCGTTCGACACCGCCGTGCCGTTCGGTCTGACTCAGCGCCAGCAGAACGCCTGGATGGTGGCGGGTGGCGGGGCCAAGCTCATGAACGACCTGCTCAAGGATTACAACGTCAAGATGTTTCCGGGCGGCAACACCGGCACGCAGATGGGCGGTTGGTTCCGCAAGGAAATAAAATCGCTCGCCGATCTTAAGGGCCTGAAGATGCGCATCCCGGGGCTCGGCGGGCAGGTGCTGGCCAAGCTCGGGGCGGTGCCGCAGACCCTGGCCGGCGGCGACATCTACCCGGCGCTGGAGAAGGGCGCGATCGACGCCACCGAGTGGGTCGGCCCGTACGACGACGAGAAGCTCGGCTTCCACAAGGTCGCCAAGCATTATTATTATCCGGGCTGGTGGGAAGGCGGCCCGCAGCTGTCGTTCTACATCAACCTCAAGAAGTGGGCGGAGCTGCCGCCCGCCTACCAGGCGGCGTTCGAAGCGGCCGCCGCCGAGGCCAACGCCCTCATGCTGGCCGAGTACGACGCCAAGAA
>JACREH010000090.1 GCA_016218345.1 Gammaproteobacteria bacterium
GGTGTCCACCAAGCTCCCGAACGTCGAGGCCATCGGCATCCTGGTCGAGAAGAACGCCCAGCCGCTCGTGGCCAACGTCCAGTTGACCGGCGCCGAGGGCTATTTCAGCGCCCGCATGAAGATGGGCAAGACCTCGGACGTGAAGGTCTATGTCAAATCCGGCGGCAAGCTGCACATGGCCAGCCAGCAGATCAAGGTCACCGTCGGCGGTTGCGGCGGCTAATCGACTCTTACCGTGGACTCTCACAGACTCTCCCTCTCACACACCGTGGGAGAGGGATGGGGAGAGGGTTCCTAACAAGTAATTGAACGAGGAACGTAACGATGGCAAGAGACACAAAACTGCGCACCCGCACCCAGGAGGGCAAGGTCGAGGTGCTGGTGCTGATCAATCATCCGATGGAGACCGGTATGCGCAAGGACAAGGCCAGCGGCAAGCCGATCGCGGCGCACTATATCAAGGAGCTGACGCTCGAACACAACGGCAAACTCGTGGCGGCGGCCAACATGGGGATCGGCGTATCGGAAAATCCGCTGATCGGCTTCCGCCTGGCGAGCGCCAAAAACGGCGACAAGCTCAAGGTCGGCTGGAACGACAACCAAGGCGAAACCGGCACGGCCGAGGCGGTGGTGGACGTAAGTTAACCATCGGCGACGATCTTGGAAAAACAACCGCCCGCTGGGCGGTTGTTTTTGTGGGCGTGGTTGGGTTTGCCACGCAAATACCATGTTGCTCCACTAACCCAGACCCTCACGTCGTCGGTCATATTCCCCTATAATACCGGCAAGTCGCCGAGCGGCTGCCGGCCCATTCGGGTCGAGCCGTTTTGCCGACACCCGTGATGTTATCTGCCCATACCCCGGCCGCCATGGCAGCGAATCTTGCTCAACGCTTTGCCCGCAATGCCGTCGCCGGCGCGGTCGAGCCGTTCAAGATATTGTTCACCCAACGTACGCTGCTGCGCCTGCTGATCAAGCGCGACATCGTTAACCGTACCGCCGGCACGATCCTGGGCGGGGTGTGGGTGCTGGCCCAACCGGCGTTGCAAATGCTGGCGTTCTGGTTCCTGCTCGATTTCGTGCTCAAGGTCAAATTCCCCGGCCAGGTTCCGTTCCTGAATTATTTCCTGATCGGCATGGTGCCGTGGGTGTTGATCGCCGAGGTATTGGGGCGGTCGATGACGGTGCTGGCTGAATTCAGTCCGCTCTACCGGCGCTCGGTGTTTCCCCTGAGCATCCTGCCGGTCATACCGTTGTTATTGGCGGGACTCATCTATGGCACGGTATTTATGATTACCGCCGCGGTGCTGGAAGGTCTGCTGTCGGCGCTGTTCGCGGTCGGCGTGGTTGCCGCCTTGCTCGTCTGGTTGTTGCCGTTTTGCTATTTGCTGGCGGTGATCGGCCTGTTCGTGAAAGACATCGCCCAGGTATTTCCGTTCGTGCTCACCATGGCGATGTACCTCACCCCGATCCTATATATGCCCGAGATGCTTCCCGAACAATTTCGCGGGTTTCTGGCGCTCAATCCGTTCGCCGACATCGTGGCGCTGATCCATGCCGTGCTTCAGGGTCAGCCGTTTACCGCCGGCCAGTGGGTGCGGCCGCTGCTGCTCTGGGGGTTGTGCCTGGCCCCGGCATGGGTGTTGTTCCGGCGCACCGAGCCGCACATGCGCGAGGCGCTATGAGTGCGATCGTCCTGCGCCAGGCGGGCAAACAGTACGTCAGTTACGCCCACGAATGGGACCGGCTGTGGGAGGTGCTGACCCGCCGGCCGCGCCACCGCTCGTTTCAGGCGTTGAGCGACATCAACTTGATGGTTCCGCACGGCCAGGTGCTCGGTATTGTCGGCAAGAACGGCGCCGGCAAGAGCACGCTGCTGAAACTCATGGCCGGGACGTTGCTGCCGAGCGCCGGCAGCGTCGAGGTGAACGGCCGGGTGGCGGCGCTCCTGGAGCTCGGCTCCGGGTTTCATCCGGAAATGACCGGGCGCGAGAATGTCTACCTCACCGGCGCGATCATGGGTCTCACCCAGGCCGAGATCGACCGGCTTTATCCCGAGATCGTGGCATTCGCCGGTATCGGCGAGTTCATCGATCAACCGGTCAAGACCTATTCCTCCGGCATGTTCGTGCGCCTGGCGTTCGCGGTCGCGACCTGCGTCGAGCCGGATATCCTGATCATCGACGAAGCGCTGTCGGTGGGCGACGGCGCGTTCGCGCGCAAATCGTTCGAGCGCATCAAGGCCATCCGCGATCATGGCAAGACCATCCTGTTTTGCTCGCACTCGCTCTATCAGGTCGAGGCGATCTGCAATCGCGTGATCTGGATCGACCAGGGACGGGTGCGCGTGGACGGCGAGCCGGCGGCGGTAGTGACGGCCTATAACAATTTCCTCGCTGGCGAGGCGTCCGCTTCGCCCGATGCGGCGACCGGGGTTGCCGCCATGACAGCTCTTCCGGTGCACGGCACCGCGCGCCTGACCGGAGTGGTCGCCACGGTCGGCGGCAAGAACGGGTCGCCGCTCGAACTCGAAACCGGACGCAGCGATTTACAGATCACAACATGCTTCGATTCCGACCCGGCCTTGCCCTGTCCGAGCGTGGCGCTCGCATTTCTCGGCGAGGATCAGCGCATCGTCACCAGCGCCGGTACACACAACGACGGCTTGACGCTTGCGCGTGACCCGCTGGGCCGGGGCGAGGTAAGCGTTATCTTTTCGAAGTTTCCCCTGCTCAAGGGTAACTACTGGTTGAGCGTGTATCTGCTCGGCGAGGATGGTGTTCATGTCTACGATCAGGCGTTCGCGGCGGTCGAATTGCGGGTCAGTCAGCGCGGCTTGGAACAGGGCCTCGTCTCGCTCCCCCGTCGTTGGCTGCAGCCCGCCGGCGTGGGCGCCGATCGTGATCGCCAACAATCCTTGTGATCCCAGGTACTCGACAATCGTTCGCTGTCCTGCCCGGCGAGGTGGAGATAATCCTCAGAATGTTGCCACCGGCACCGGCGTGCGTTTTATTGGCCGGTGACGGACTCGAGGTCTTCGCCACGAGTTTGTCGGCGCACGGCTACCATCCCGCGCATGCCGGTCCGTCCTTGCATGGCGCTTTCTCGATGGCGACCGGACAACCCATCGAGCCCCGGCAGGTGGTCATCGTGGGCGCGTTGGCGACCGAGGTGGACGCGCTCACGCTGTTTTCGAGCGCATACGACGCATTGGCTGTGGGCGGGATGCTGGTGCTGCTTGCGCCGGCCGCGCGTCACGCCGCTGTCGCGGCCCGCAGCGGCGTAAATCCGGACGACTATCTGAACGCGGTTGCCGCGCGCCACGGCTTCTCGATCCCTAACGACGCCGCAGTTCCCGGCGCGCGCGTGTTCGTGAAATCCACTTGTCCGCGCTGGCGTGTCTGTCCGGTGCGCGCTCAACACGTGCCCGCGGTATTGGCGTTATTCCGCGAGGTCTTCGGTCATGAGATGACGGCCGCGCATTGGCAGTGGAAGTACGGCGACGGCCGCGGGGCTTCCGCCGTCGCCCGCCGCGATGGCGCCATCGTTGCCCACTACGGCGGCGTGACGCGTCCGATCCTGCTGTTCGGCCAACCGGCGCGCGCCTTTCAGATCTGCGACGTCATGGTCGATCTCAAAGAGCGCGCTGTATTCACCAAGACCGGTCCATTCTTTCTCACCGCGGCGTCGTTTGCCGAGAGCGCGGTGACCGCGCGGTCACCGTTCGGTTTTGGATTTCCGAATGCACGTGTTATGCGGTTGGCCGAGAAGACCGGCCTGTATTCCGATGTCGGCGGCATGACCGAGATTCGCTGGCAGCCGTTGCCGGACCGGCCGCGGCTGTTGACGCGCGTGCGGCATCTGTCGCCGGATGACCCCGCTGCCGATGAGATTATCGACCGACTCTGGAAGAAAATGTCGCGCGACCTGCGGGACGCTGTGGTCGGCGTACGCGACTCCCGCTATATCCGGCACCGGTATTTCAACCACCCCGACAAGCACTACGATGTCCTGGTGATCACCGGCCGATGGTCCGGTGCGGCCCATGGTATCCTGGTGCTGCGCCGGGACGAGGGCCGGTGCGAACTGCTCGACGTCGTCGCGCCGCTTAAGGGGCTGCCGATGCTCATCGACCAGGCACGCCGGCTGTTGTCGCATTGGGGGTTTGGCGAGCTGTATGCCTGGATCACACAACAATATGCACGGTTTTTTACCGCCACCGGCGGCCAGCAGCACGCGCTCGATATTCGTATCCCTACCAGTAAGTGGATTGACGGACCGGCAGTAGAGGCGATCCGGGATAAGTGGTGGTTGACGGCGGGCGACACGGATTTTCGCTGAGTGAACCGGAGTCCGATTGCGAGATCAGAGACAGAGGACCGACCATGAAAAAATCCATTCCCGTCGACGAGATGCGCACGGCCATCAAGGCCATGGAATTTCCGTTCTGTTATTGCGGCTATATTATCGATCCTGACGGCGATGTGGACCACTTACATTTCGGGCTATGGAAGGACGGCACGTCGGGGATCTAACAAGCCCAGGAAAATCTGTCTTTACTGCTGTTGGCTCAAATACCGGACGGGATTGGCAATATTCTCGATATCGGCTGCGGTCTCGGCACCACCGCATATCGGTTGGCGTCAAGAGGCTATCGAGTGGTGGGCATATCCCCTGAATAACAGGGGGGCCTAACGCTCGATCCCGGATGGTGCTGTCGCCGGGATGGTCACGAAACCGGGACTTTACTGTATTATTCGGATATTTCGTGCCGCTCACACCGGCATGAGAACACGACCAGAACCACTTGCGGAGGCCCATGAGCGCAAACGCTACATCCTTACCGTACCGCTCATTCCAGTTGCACCCGACGTTGCTGGGCGAATCGTTGCCATCAGCGTTGAGTCTTGAGACCACAAACCACTGTAATCTGCATTGCACCCATTGCGGGCATAGTCAGTATGCCCAGTTTGCCAAGGGGTATCTTGAGGAGGGGCTGTTCGAAAAGGTGGCGCCGCATCTGGGTCCGGGCAAGATCCCGACGGTAAATCTTAGCGACTTCGGCGAACCGTTCATGTCCAAGCGGTTCTGGAAGATATTCGAAAGCGCGCGGGCGATTGGGGGATTGCGCATCTCGTTCATTACAAACGCGGTGTTGTTAGACCGGCATCTCGACAAACTCACTCACTCCGGGCTCGATATTGCCATCTCGATGGATGGGGCAAGCGAGCAAACCTTCAGCCAATTTCGCGGTGCCGGTCACTTCGAGAAGGTTGTGAACAACCTGCGGCAGTTGTACGAACGCGAACGGGCTGGGACCCTTCCGGCATCCTCCCGCACATTTATTGTCGTGCTGTCCCGGATCAATGTGCATGAGATGCCGGCAATCGTGGAGCTGGCAGCCGAACTCGGTATTAAGCTCATTGTTTTCTCATTCCAGGTCTTCTTCAACGCCGAGCGTTTCCGCCGCGAGTCGCTGTTTTTCTCCCAAGACCTCTACGATCGCTGGATCGCTACAACCGTAAAGCGTGCGGCCGAGCTCGGTATTCAGGTTCTGTACCCGACCGCCTTCGATGGCAGCGTGGGTATTCCACCCGAGGTCGCGCCCAGGTCCTGGCTGTGGCGCGACGCCCGCGGCCGCACCCGCTGCGGTGTGATCGATAGCAACTGCTATGTCAAGTTCCACGGCCAGGTCGAGGCTTGTTGCGTGCCAGACCGCTACCCGTTGGGCGACCTTAACGCGAATGATTTTCTCGACATTTGGCATGGACCTTACTACCGTCGGCTGCGTCAGTCATTCCTGAGCGGCGAGTGGACCCCGACTTGCCAGAACTGCAACTTATTCCAGAGTGTTGACAGCAACCTGTCGCAGAGCCATTTCCTGACCCCGATGCGTGACGAAGGCGGTTTGGTTCCGATGCCGCAGCCTTACCGCATCACCGAGATGGAGACGCGCTATCGCAACGCGCTGGATCGGTTGCTGGCGGAACCCGATCAGCCGGCATCCGTGATGCCGCAATTGTTGCATCTCGCGACCCAGGATGATCGCCTGCACGAAGTGGCGAATGCCATCGGCGTGGCATGGATGGCGCTCGAACAGCCGGACAAAGGTGTGCGTCTGTTACGACAGGCAGCACGGCTCGCCCCAGAGGATCCGGTGGCGGCCCACAATCTTGCGTTGATCGAGAACGCCGAAACGGTGATGACGCCACAAGCCGCCTCGACCGCGATCCGGCCAGTTCTGGGCGCACAAACGACCAGCGTCAAAGAATGGACCGCGCCCTTGCGCTGGGTTGGCAAGGTCGTCAAACGCCGCTAAGGTAGCTTCGTGCGAAAACATGCGCTTGGGGCTCTGTAACAGAGTAATCCCTTTGGTTTGCGAAGGCTGTTCAAAGACCCAGTAAGAAATATTATGACGGAGAAGTCGGGAGTCCCGCTCTAACACTAATCCGTGTACGCGGACTTAAATGCCGGTAGCGCTGATACTTTTGAGCATCCAAAATAGACTGTCATCCAGGCTGTACAATTCCGCGCCCGATTCATCTGTGCTCTCTGTACGTTGGAACCTACCATGTCCTTGAAGGTGTTGGCGGCTACGGCCTACTGGTATTACCGCCGCTGGGGCTTCAAGGCGACGGTACGGCGGGTTTTGGCCGAGTTCAGGTTGCGCGTCCGGAGTGCCGATTTCAATGTGGCGAACGTCCGTTCGCCGGATCTGATCGATATCCGCGACTCGCCGCCTCTCAACGAGGACTTCCAACAACGGATTGCCGTTCATGCGCATGTCTACTATCCGGACTTGGTTCCAGAGCTGGTCGGGCACCTGCAAAACATTCCGTTTAAATTCGATCTTTTTATTTCCACACCGCAGCGCGATGCGCAGCTGGCGTGCGAGCAAGCGTTCACCGGCCTTCACCGCGCCCAGCGCGTGGTCGTGCGAGTAGTCGCCAACCGGGGGCGGGATATGGCCCCCATGGTCTGTGCCTTCCATCGTGACCTTGCCGAGCACGATATTGTCGCGCACATCCACACGAAAAAGTCTCTCTATACTCGTGGGCGGATGGCGGGTTGGCGGGGGTATCTCCTATCGCAACTCATGGGCAGCGAAGACCAGGTTCGTCGCATCTTCGGACTGTTCGAAAACGATCCCAAGATCGGTATTGTCTATCCACAAAACTTTCATCGTTTTCCCTACTGGGGGAATACCTGGCTTTCCAACCGACAGCAGGGAAGGGAATGGTGTCGGCGACTCGGTATCATGGGTGTGCCGGATGGTTATTTCGATTATCCAGCGGGCTCGATGTTTTGGGCGAGGACGGCAGCGATCCGTGGAATCCTAGATGCCGGTGTTGCCATCGACGATTTTCCCGAGGAGGCCGGTCAGACAGATGGCACGTTGGCCCATTGTCTTGAGCGGATGTTGGTGCTCGCCGCGCGGCGCGCGGGCTTCCAGGCGGCAATACTGCGGGACGCCGAGCACCCCAGTTGGTCCCAATGGCGTTTCGATCATTATCTGGTTCGCAACCGCGCGCAGGTCGAGGCGATGTTGGCGGCCAGTGAAGTCAAGGTTGTAGCCTTCGACATCTTCGACACGCTTTTTGTCCGGCCTCTGCTTAACCCAGAGACGACCAAGGAAATTGTCGCCCGGCGTGCCGGCTTCAGCGGCGACTTCGCTAGTCTGCGCACCGGTGCCGAGAGCATGGCCCGAACCCGCCATGGGCGGGACGTGGGGCTCGACGAAATTTACGCCGAGTTCACGGCGCTGACTGGCCTTCCGGATGCCACGCTAAAACACTTACGTGAGCTTGAAGAACAGGTGGAGCGGGGAACCCTGATGCCGCGCCCGGACGGCATAGCCCTCTTTCGCCAGGCACGCGCGTGCGGTAAACGGGTGATCCTGGTCAGCGACACGTTTCTGCCCCGATCGTTTATCGAATCAGTGCTCGCCACGAACGGTCTAGAAGATTATGACGCCCTGTATCTTTCAAACGACGTCGGCGTTCGCAAGGATACCGGTGCACTGTATCGGCTGATCCTCGATCGGGGGGGCATTGTCCCCGACGCGTTACTCATGGTCGGCGATAACGAGCATGCCGATCTACAGGTGCCGATAGATCTTGGTATCCGCACCTGTCACCTTCTGAGATCCGTTGAATTGGCCCGTGCCGTGCCACGCTTCGCGCGGGTGCTGGAGCGGGTACAACGCGAAGGCGTCCTGGATGAACAGATTGCCTTAGGTCTCGTGGTGCAGCGCTTTTTTAAGCCGTTGTTCTACGATCGCTTGGATTCCTCGAGCCTCATTCGAGGCGGCGCGGAAGGAATCGGCTACGCGATTGCCGGCCCGATTATTTTTGGCTTCGTGCAGTGGCTCGCTGTGCGGGCAAAGAAGGACGGTATCGGCAAGCTCTATTTTCTTTCACGTGAAGGACAGATACTGAAGGATGTCTACGACCGTATGGCAGCAGAGACCCCGGGAGCCGTGCCAACGGACTATCTGGTGTTATCGCGGCGCACCGTAACAGTACCAATGATTAAGTCGTTTGACGATATCTGCGCTATCGCCCAAGCCCCATACTTTCCCAACAAGCTGTCTGCGTTCATATGGTATCGTTTCGGTATTCGCCTCGATACCTCCAGTCTGGAGGAATTCGATCACCGCGGAATATGGCCGGCTGGTAAGCCAGTTGAAGTCAAGGATGGTATTCAGCGTCTGATACCGGTCCTTGAAGCCTTATCGGAGCGAATTATTGCCCGCGCCCGGACCGAGCGGCCGGCCTTACAGGCGTATTTGCGTGAGATGGGTTTAAATGGTGAGAATACAGTGGCGGTAGTAGACGTGGGGTACTCAGCAACAATTCAGCAGCGGCTCTGCGATCTGCTGGGTAAAGGTATCCACGGTTACTACTTGTTGACGAGCGCCAAGACCCATAGTGTTTGCGACCGCCACGGCGTGTTAGCTCAGGGCTACTATGGTCATCGCATCGTAGGCGGGGCGAGCGCTTCGCCCCTGTGGCGGCTAAGCTTCGTACTGGAGATGCTGCTTTCGTCCGATGATGCGCAAGTGGCATGCTATGAGCCTTTGGGCGAGCGCCCGGCGGTGCCTAGCTTTCAGCCGTTCTCGGACGAAGAGCTAGGAGCGAGAACGGTGCGCGCCGATATTCGCCGCGGAGTGATCGCATATGTTGACGATGCCCTTGCCATACGCCGCAACGTCTATCCCGAGTTCGCGGGAACGACAGGCTTGCCCATATGGCTGTTCGAGGAGTTTGTCGAGTGCATGTCGGATCAGGAGCGGGAGACGATGGCCGGCCTTGTCCTGGACGACCACTATAACGGCCGGGATATCGTGAGGTGGAACGGGCGTGCTGAAGCCTCCGGGACTTGAGTTGCTGAGGCGCCTCGCTGGCAATTAGCTAGAACAATCGGCAATATCTCTTATGCAAGGATGTGAACATAAACGGTATGTGACATAATTATTCAGTAGAGTAAGGCCATCGGCATCCGCATATAACCCTTCCCAGCATGGAATCCCAGATCGTCCCCTACACCAGCGTTCGCTCCGTCGGCAGGGGTGTTGTTTTGGTGCTCGCTCCCCATCCCGATGATGAAGTTTTCGGTTGCGGCGGAGCTATCATGCGCCATGTTGCTGACGGTGACCCCGTGCACGTCGTGGTCGTAACCGACGGCGGTTGGCAGGCTGAGGCCGATACGAACCCAGAACCCTATATCCGCCTTCGGCGGAGTGAAAGCCTTTGCGCGGCAAAAATCTTGGGGTATGGAACGCCAGTATTCTGGGGTTTAGCCGATCGAAATCTTAACTACAGCGAGGCACTGATACAGCGCATCGGCAAAGCGATCCAGGACTTGGGAGCCAATATAATCTATGCGCCGTCTATATATGAAATGCACCCAGATCACAGAGTGTTAGCAATGGCAGCGGTCGACGCGGCTAGGGGTTCCGCTGCGACCCTCGCCATGTACGAGGTAGGGGTACCGTTGCCACCAAACCTTCTGCTGGATATTACGGACATACAA
>JACREH010000092.1 GCA_016218345.1 Gammaproteobacteria bacterium
CATGAACCCGGTGCTGCTCGGCATCCTGGCGTACGTGGCGGCGCAGCTCCTGATCGTGTTCCTGATCGCGCGCCGCATGCGCAACGAGAGCGACTATCTGCTCGCCGGACGCCGGCTCGGCCCGGGACTCGCCACCTTCACGATCTTCGCCACCTGGTTCGGCGCCGAAACCTGCATCGGCGCGGCCGGCGCGGTGTACGACGGCGGGCTTGCGGCCAGCGCCGCCGACCCGTTCGGTTACGCACTTTGCCTGTTTCTCATGGGGCTGGTGTTCGCCGCGCCGCTCTGGCGGCGCAAGCTCACGACCTTCGCCGATCTGTTCCGCCAACGATTCTCGCCGGGCGTCGAACGACTGGCGGCGCTGTTGCTGGTGCCGACCTCGGTGCTGTGGGCGGCCGCGCAGATTCGCGCCATGGGCCAGGTGATCTCGTCGACCTCGGCGTTCGACGTCGAGCTCGCCATCGCGCTCGCCGCCGGCGTGGTAGTGGTATACACGGTCTACGGCGGACTGCTGGCCGACGCCTACGCCGATCTAATCCAGGGCGTCATGGTGATGATCGGTCTGATCGTCGTATTGTTCGCCACCGTTCAGGCGGCCGGCGGTCTGGACGCGGCGCTGGCCGCGATCGACCCGGAACAGTTGCAACTCTTCGGCGGACCGGACACCCCGCCGCTTCAGGTGCTGGAACGCTGGGCGGTGCCGGTACTGGGTTCGTTGCTCGCCCAGGAACTCATCGCCGTGATCCTCGCCTCGCGCTCGCCCCAGATCGCGCAACGCGCCGCGCTCACCGGCGGCGGCTTGTACCTCGCCTTCGGTCTGATTCCGGTGTTCATCGGCCTGATCGGCGCACGCCTGCTGCCCGGGCTCGACGAACCGGAACAGCTGTTGCCGCTGATCGCCCAGCGGCACCTGTCGACGTTCTTCTACATCGTGTTCGCCGGCGCGATCGTGTCGGCGATCCTCTCGACCGTGGCCGGCGCGCTCCTGGCCGCGGCGGCGATCGCCTCGCATAATCTGATCGTGCCGCTCCGCCCGGGCCTGAGTTCGACCGCGCGGGTGGGCGTGGCGCGTGGCGCGGTGGTGCTCGGCGGCCTCGGCGCCTGGCTGCTCGCGCGCCACGCCGACAGCGTGTACGCGCTGGTCGAGGAGGCGTCGGCGTTCGGATCGAGCGGCATCGTCACCGCCGCGTTGTTCGGTTTATTCACCCGCTTCGGCGGCGTGCGCGCGGCGTTCGCGGCGCTGGTCATGGGCGTGGTCACCTGGATCACCGGCCAGTATGTATTGCATCTGCCCTACCCGTATCTCACGTCGGTGGCCGTGGCGTTCTCGGGCTATGCGTTGTTCGCATTGACCGAGCCGCGCGCGCGGCTGGCGCACGCTTGAATATGTTGCGAATGGGGATCGATCTCGGTGGCACCAAGACCGAGGGCATTGTCATGGATGCCGCCGGCAACATCCTGGTGCGCGAGCGCCGCCCGACACCGCGGGCCGATGGCTACGACGCGATAGTCGCCAACATTCATTCATTGGTGCTCGATCTTGAAAAACAGGCCGGTCAATCCTGCCGCGTGGGCATCGGCACACCGGGGGCGATTTCCGCAGGCACGGGTTATCTAAAAAACTCCAATACCGTTTGCATGAACGGCCGACCGGTCAAGGCCGACCTCGAAAAAGTCCTGAGCCGCGAGATCCGCATCGCCAACGACGCCAACTGTTTCGCGTTGTCCGAAGCACTCGACGGCGCCGGCCGGGGACAGGGCGTGGTATTCGGCGTGATTCTCGGCACCGGCGTTGGCGGCGGCCTGGTGTTCCACGGGCGCTTGCACCAAGGCCCGCAACATATCGCCGGCGAATGGGGGCACAACGTGCTCGAACCGGACGGCCCGCCCTGCTACTGCGGGCGGCGCGGCTGCGTCGAGACGTTTCTATCCGGCCCCGGCCTGGCGCGGGATTACCGGATGAGCGGCGCCGCACACGACTCCAGGGATGGAGGAGGTAGAACCGCGTCGGGAACAGCGGCCGAGGGACGTGCCAGTGTCGCGGAAGGCTGGATGCCGGGAGCGACCGGCGATCCCGCGCTCGATGCCCAGGCGATCGTCGCGGCCGCCGGACGCGGCGACGCCCTGGCCGAGGCCGCCGTGCAGCGCTACCTCGACCGCTTCGGGCGCGCGCTCGCGGTCGTCATCAATATCCTCGACCCCGACGCCGTGGTGCTGGGCGGCGGCATGTCCAACATCGCGCGCCTCTATACCGAGGGCCGCGAACGCGTGGCCCGATACATATTTGCTGCACATGGATGTGCGAATGTCACGGAAGACACGACTCCAGGGATGGAGGAGGTAGAGCCATGTCGGGAACAGCGGCCGAGGATGTCGGGAGCGGCCAACGATGTGCCGCGCACCAACCTCCTGCCCAACGCGCACGGCGACAGCTCCGGCGTGCGCGGCGCGGCGCAATTGTGGCGCCCAGAGGAATAGAACCTATTTTCAAAATTCCCGCAGATGTTCGTGTCGCCTCCGGATGTCATTCCCGCGAAGCTTGTCCCCGGCTAGAACGGGGAGCGGGAATCCAGCATTTTCAACTATTTTCTGGATGCCCGCGTCCGCGGGCATGACGAGCAAATTGCCACGTACGAATTTGAGCTGGGTTCTAATCACCCGGGTCAAGTGGATATATTCATGGCGCGTCCGTGAACTCGCCACCGTAGCCGGAGTCAAACCACCGGTTTGATCCGCTGGTTGAAGCCGGCGGTTTCTTTCTTTACCCTTTAACCCTTCGAACCCGTAGGAGACATAACGATGAAACCCTATTTGCTATCCACCGTTTTAACCGCGGCATTACTGCCGGGCGTGATGACCGCGGCCGTGGCGCAGGAACAGGTGCCGCCGGCGAAACAGCAGGCCCAAGATCAGGAATATATTTACGGCTCGCAACTCATGACCGATCAGGAGCGCGCCGAGCACCGCGCCAAGATGCGCGCCGCCAAGACCGACGCCGAACGCGAAAAGATCCGCCTCGACCACCACAAGAAAATGCAGGCGCGCGCCAAGGAGCGCGGCGTGACCCTGCCGGACGAACCGCCGCCGCGCGGCGACGGCAAGGGCAAAGGGCCGGCGCCCGGCGCCGGTTCCACCGATGCGCCGGGAGGCGGAGGCTACTGATTAAGCCTCCCTGGGAAAAACCCGGGGCTTGTCAGGCAAGTGCTTTAGGAACATCTGATTGATTGCCGTGCTGTCATTTCGATCGCAGGGAGAAATCTCTACAGCTACTGCACACGGAAAATAAAAACGGCCCCGGCGTCGCGCCGGGGCCGTGTCACCGTCAAACCGAATCGATCAATTGCGGCGGTCGTAGGCGATGCCGCGATTGACCTCGCGGATGGCGTCGCGCACCAATTCCAAGGCCTTCGCCCGATGGCCGCCCTTGTCGGTGGTGGCCTTCTCGAGATGCCGTTCGGCCTCCTTCAGAGACGACAGCGCGGCATGCATCTGCGGCTGATCGGCCGCCGCCGGGCGCGGGTGCGCGCAGGCGGCCAGGAACACCACCAGCGTGGAAACCGTCAGCAAGCCGAAGGCGCTGGATTTACCGGTATGTGATTTCATGCGTTTCTCCTTTAGTTGTTGAATGTTGTTAGGTCGAGCACGTTGCGGGATCAGCAAAAAGGAATCTACCCGCGAATGACAATTCGGTAAACCCCCGCCCCGCTGCTCTTTCCCCGGTAACGCACCATCCTGCGGCCGAATGACGGACTGGACCGGAAAATACCCTATCAGCACGCCGCCGCTGAGTTGGTTTATACTCACCGGCGCGGTTGCAAGAACCCGCCGCCCTGCCGGCATACCCCAGGGCTGTCGCTGTGCAAGGAGAAACCACTATGCTTAAACTGCTGACATCACTCGCCGCCGTTGTCGTCCTGACCGCCTGCACCCCGCCGCCGCCCCCGCCGGCACCTGTGCTCGGGCTTTCCAAGGTCTACTCGAAAGAGGCACGCTTCGACGATGCGCGCGACGATCTCAAGGCGGCGATCGAGAACCGCGGGCTGGTCATCGATCACACCTCGCACATCCATGACATGCTCGAACGTACCGGCAAGGACCTCGGCACCGTGACACCGGTCTTCGTCAACGCCGAAAGCTATTTATTCTGCAGCGCCGTGGTGTCGCGCCAGACCATGGAGGCCGATCCGCACAACATCGTGTTCTGTCCGTACGTGATCGCGGTCTACACCATCGTCCAGGAACCGACCAAGGTGTATATCGCCTACCGCCGTCCGCAGCAACCAACCGGCACGCCGCAGTCGCAGGCCTCGCTCAAGGCGGTGGAAGAACTGCTGGACGACATCGCCCGCGAGGCGCTGAATATAAAGACCGGCGACACGCCGGCTAAGCCCGCGACCTGATCTATCCTTCTTCTCCGCCGGCCGTTCTATCGGACGGCCGCATGGCTTATACTGCGCGGCACATCACCGTGCCACAACGATAAGAGTCCCCATGCGCGTCTCCAAGTTCCTGCTGTCCACCGTCAAGGAAACCCCGTCCGACGCCGAGGTCATCAGCCACCGGCTGATGCTGCGCGCCGGCCTGATCCGCAAGCTGGCCGCCGGCCTGTACACCTGGCTGCCACTCGGCCTGCGGGTGCTGCGCAAGGTCGAGCGCATCGTGCGCGCCGAGATGGACCGCGCCGGCGCCCAGGAAGTCCTGATGCCGGCGGTGCAACCGGCGGAACTCTGGCAGGAATCCAATCGCTGGGACCAATACGGCCCGGAGCTGTTGCGCCTGAAGGACCGCCATCAACGCGATTTCTGCTTCGGCCCGACGCACGAGGAGATCATCACCGATCTGATCCGGCGCGAGCTCAAGAGCTACCGCCAACTGCCGGCCAACTTCTACCAGATTCAAACCAAGTTCCGCGACGAGGTGCGGCCGCGTTTCGGCGTGATGCGGGCGCGTGAATTCCTCATGAAGGACGCCTATTCCTTCCATATCGACGAGGCCTCGCTGCAAGAAACATATAAAGTCATGCACGCCACCTACACGCGCATCTTCACGCGCATCGGCCTGGCGTTCCGCCCGGTGGCCGCCGACACCGGCGCCATCGGCGGCAGCGCCTCGCACGAGTTCCACGTGCTGGCCGATTCCGGCGAGGATGCCATCGCGCTGTGCGACAAATGCGACTACGCCGCCAACGTCGAGCTGGCCGCGGCCCTGCCGCCGCTCGGCAAACGTCCGGCCGCCTCGAAACCCATGGAAACGGTGGACACGCCCGGCCAGCACAGCATCGAGGAGGTCAGCCGCTTTCTCAAGATCGATCCGAAACAGACCGTCAAGACGCTGCTGGTCAAGGGCACCGGCGGCGTGGTGGCGCTGGTGTTGCGTGGCGATCACGAGATGAATGCCGTCAAGGCCGAGAAGCTGCCGCAGGTCACCAAGCCGCTGGTATTCGTCACCCCCGGCGAGGTCGAACTGGCCGCCGGCTGCGAGCCCGGCTCGATCGGCCCGGTGGGCCTGAAGATCACCGTCGTCGCCGACGAGTCGGCCGCGCGCCTCGCGGACTTCGTGTGCGGCGCGAACGTCAACGGCCAGCACCGGCGCAACGTCAACTGGGGCCGCGACCTGCCGGAGCCGGAGGTCGCCGATTTCCGCAACGTCGTCGACGGCGACCCCTGCCCGACCCTGCGCCATAGCAACTGCGCCGGCACGCTCGCCATCCGCCGCGGCATCGAGGTCGGGCACATCTTCCAGCTCGGCACCAAGTACAGCGAGAAGATGCAGGCGACGGTGCTGGACGAGGCCGGCAAGGCGGTGGTCATGCCCATGGGCTGTTACGGCATCGGCGTATCGCGCGTGGTGGCCGCCTGCATCGAACAGAACCACGACGCCAACGGCATCGTCTGGCCCGA
>JACREH010000093.1 GCA_016218345.1 Gammaproteobacteria bacterium
GACAACGCCGAAACTGCTAGAAGGAGGAGCACGCCAAGGGCCGCGAGCCCATGGCTCTGCTCTGTAGTGGGCGAAAAAAAACTCTTCGTTGAAGATAGCATGATGAAGACGGCACCCAACTTGATATAGCCGGACTAAGGTCCGTGTTTAAAGGCGGAAGACCTTACGCAATCTGGATAAAAAGCGTTTTGGATCAACGCCATGATCGCAAAATCCCAAGCGAACCCCGCTGGGATAGGCGGAATCACCGCCATCCGGCGAAAGCCAAGATACGTCCGCGGCAAGGCGGTAGTCAACGGTGAGCGGTGGCCGCCCACGGGATGCCAAAGGATGAAGTGTCGGGTGCGGACCGGCGCCGGCCCACCGGAACGCGCGTTACTTGTTTTTTCGCCGCTTCGCGGCGATACGCAGGCGCAGGGCATTCAGCTTGATGAAGCCTTCCGCGTCCTTCTGGTTGTACGCGCCCTTGTCTTCCTCGAAGGTGGCGATGCTCGCGTCGAACAGGCTGTCGGTGGCGGATTTGCGGCCGACCACGGCGACGTTGCCCTTGTAGAGCTTGAGCCGCACCGTGCCGTTCACGGTGGCTTGCGAGGCGTCGATCATCGCCTGGAGCATGCGTCGCTCGGGGCTGAACCAGTAGCCGTTGTAGATCAGGCTGGCGTAGCGCGGCATGAGTTCGTCCTTCAAGTGCGCGACCTCGCGGTCGAGGGTGAGGGACTCGATGGCGCGGTGGGCCTTGAGCATGATCGTGCCGCCCGGGGTTTCGTAGGCGCCGCGCGATTTCATGCCGACGTAGCGGTTCTCGACGATGTCGGCGCGGCCGATGCCGTTGGCGCCGCCCAGTTTGTTGAGTGTGGTCAGCACCGTCGCCGGGCTCTGTTGCTTGCCGTTGACGGCGACGATATCGCCCCGTTTATAGGTCAATTCGAGATAGCTGGGCTTGTTCGGCGCTTTTTGCGGGGACACCGTCCAGCGCCACATGGATTCCTCCGGCTCCTTCCACGGGTCTTCGAGCACGCCCCCTTCATAGGAGATGTGCAGCAGGTTGGCGTCCATGGAGTAGGGCGACTTCTTGCCTTTCTTGTATTCGACTGGGATACGATGCTTCGCGGCGTAGGCCAGCAGCGACTCGCGCGAGGTGAGATTCCACTCGCGCCACGGCGCGATGATTTTGACGTCGGGCTTCAAGGCATACGCGCCCAACTCGAAGCGCACCTGATCGTTGCCCTTGCCGGTGGCGCCGTGCGCCACGGCGTCGGCGCCGACCTGGTTGGCGATCTCGATCTGGCGTTTGGCGATCAACGGTCGCGCGATCGAGGTGCCGAGCAGGTATTCGCCCTCGTACAGGGCGTTGGCGCGGAACATCGGGAACACGAAGTCGCGCACGAACTCCTCCTTGAGGTCGTCGATGAAGATCTGCTTCACGCCCATCTTTTTGGCCTTGGCGCGCGCCGGCGCGAGTTCCTCGCCCTGGCCGATGTCGGCGGTGAACGTCACCACCTCGCAGCCGTAGGTCTCCTGCAGCCACTTCAGAATGACCGAGGTATCGAGCCCGCCGGAGTAGGCCAGAACGACTTTTTTGATTTTGGACATATGAATTTTGGAACGCAGATAAACGCAGATGTTAATGGGTTAACGCAGATAAAACCGGATTACATCGGAAAATCTGCGTTTATCATTCATATAAATCCGCGTTTATCTGCGGATGATTTATTTTGTTACTTTCTGGGTACGGCGTAACCGCGATAGCAGTCGGCGGGCCATTTCGCCGAACATCTCGGTCTGGGTCGGGTGCGGGTGGATGGCGTTGGCTACCTGATCGAGTGTCAGGTCGCCGGCCACCATCATCACCGCTTCGCCGATCAGGGTGTCGGCGTGGTCGGCCAGGAAATGCACGCCGACGATGCGCCGGCTGGCCTTGTCGGCCACGATCTTGATGAGTCCGTCGGTCTCGTTGGCGATCATGGCCTTGGCGTCGATGTTCATCGGCATCTTGACCTCGACGGCGTCGAGGCCGCGCGCCTTGGCCTGCTCGGCCGACAGCCCCACGAACGCCGCCTGCGGGCGGGTGAAGATCACGCCGCAGTCCTTGTCCTGCTGGTAGCGTGCCTGCTCGCCCATGATCGTCATGGCTGCCACCCGCCCTTGATGGCCGGCGGTGTGCGCGAGCATCAACCCGCCGTTGACGTCGCCGACTGCGAAGATGTGCGGCACGTTGGTGCGGCACGCGCTGTCCACCTTGATCACGCCGCGCTCATCGGCGCCGACACCGGCCTTGGCGAGCGCCAGCGGCCCGGTGACCGGACGTTTGCCGGTGGCCATGAGCACGTAGTCGCAGCGGAAGGTCGTGTCCTTGCCGCCGGCGCTATAGGTGAGCGCCATGTGGCCGGGCTTGCCGGCGATCTTCTTGGTCGTGGCGGACGTTAGCAGCGTGAGGTTCGGTTGCTTCTTGAGCGATTCGACCAGCGCCTTGGCGATCTCCGGTTCGACCTCGGCGAGCGGCCGGTCGTGCGACTCCAGCACCACCACCTGGCAGCCGAAGTCGGCGAAGATCTGCGCCATCTCCAGGCCGATCGCGCCGGCGCCGATGACGCCGAGTTTCTTGGGCGGGGCCTTCAGGCCCCAGACCGTGTCGGAGGTCAACACGCCTTTCGCGTCCGCCCCCGGAATCGGCGGCACGTACGGCGGCGCGCCGGTCGCGATCACGCACGCGCCGAAGGTGACGCGCTGGGTTTTCTTGGCCGTGCCCGGCGCGGCGCGCACATGCGGGTCCTTGAGATTGCCCGAGGTATCAATCAGAACGCTGTTCGGCGAATCGAAGCGCGCGAACCCCTGGCGCACGTCGATCTTCACGCCCTTGTCGGTGTTGAGCGCCATCTCGCCGCGTTTCTCCAGAATGGCGCGGCGGGTTTTTTCCAGCTTCTTCCAATCGAGTTTGGCCTTGGTGGTGTTGAGCACGCCCAGATGTGCGTCATGGGCACGGTCGCGCATGCGATCGGCGCCGGCCCGCCAGGCCTTGGACGGAATGCAGCCGCGCCACAGGCATTCGCCGCCCGGCAACGGCGAATCGTTGACCATCAATACCTTCTTGCCGTGGCCGGCCAGGTCGCGCGCGCAATCCTCACCGCCGGGCCCGCCGCCGATCACCACCACGTCGTAATCCCACTGGCCGGGCGCGATCGCCGCGCCGCCGCCGGCGGCCGGGGCAGCGCCGCTCAGCCACGCCTCGGGTTGCTCGACCAGGTTTTTGAAGGCGTTCAGGAATTTCGCGGCGTCGGCGCCGTTGATGATGCGATGGTCGGCAGTCATGGTGACCGGCATGCCCTGCGCACCCTTGGTGGCGATCGCGAAGATCGCCGAGGTGCCGGGCGCGGGGATGGCGTCGAACAGCGTCACGCCCAGCATGCCCATGTTTGAAATGGTGAACGACGGATTGGAATATTCCTGCGGCTTCAGGCGCTTGATACGGGCGCGCGCCACCAGGTCCTTCCACTCGTCGTTGAGCTGCTTGAGACTCTTATTAATAACATCGCGCAGCACCGGCACGACCAGGCCCATGCCCTCGGTCTCGACCGCCAGCCCGACATCGATCTGGGCGCGCTCGACGACGCGGTCTTCGTGTTGATAGACCGCGTTCACCCGGGGGAATTGCTGGATGGCGAGCGCCGCCGCCTTGGCGAGCGCCACGGTCAGCGAATAGCCGGCCTGCTTGGAGGCGGCCACCAGCCGATCCGGCTGGATGTTGGTCGTGACCCGGAACAGCGGCATGGACAGCGAGTATTCCATATTATGGGCGACCGCCTTTTCCATGGCGTCCATCGGCCGGCCGGCGCCGGGCACTTGATAGATGCGCTTGGCCATGGCCGGCTGGGCATGCGGCGTGGTGACGTCGGCGGCGACGACGATCCCGCCGGCCGGGCCGATCAGGCTGTTGATATCGATGCCGTGGGCGCCGGCCAGTTGGCGCGCGTACGGCGTGGCCTGGCCCTGGCGCGGTCGCGGCGCCGGGGTGGCGCCATGCGGCATCGCCGGGATACGGGTCTTGGGTTTGGACGTGCCGTAGGGTTCGAACTTGCTCTCGGCCTCGACGACCGCCGGCGGGATCGAAGCCGGCCGGGCCGGGGCCTCGCCGCCCTTCACCGCGCTGGCATCGGCCACCAGATAGGCGATGGCGTCGCCGACCGGTACTACGCTGTCGACCGGCACGAGCGGGCCGGACAGATAGCCCTCGCGGAACACCTCGACGTCCATGATCGCCTTGTCGGTCTCGACCGTCGCCACCACCGTGCCGCGGGTGATGTGATCGCCGACGTTCTTTTCCCAGGTCACGACCGTGCCTTCGGTCATGGTGTCCGAGAGTTTGGGCATTTTAATCGCGTAAGTGTCAGACATTTATATTACCTTTGGAGCCGCAGATGAACGCAGATAACCGCAGATAAAAACCGGAACTCCATAGCTTTAGCTTTTGCTTTGCGCCGATCCGTATTCATCTGTGTTTATCTGTGGCTAGATTTTTCCCATGACCTTGAGCGCGCCCTTGTAGACGTCCTCGACGTCGGGGATGGCGGCATGCTCCAGGGCGGCGGCGTACGGCACCGGCACGTCGGCGGCGTGCACGCGCACCGGCTGGGCGTCGAGCGCGAAGAAGCAGTCCTCGATCACGGTGGCGATGATCTCGGAACCGACGCCGACCGGCGCCTCGTCTTCCTCGGCGACCAGCACCCGGTGGGTCTTCTCCACCGAGCGGCGGATGGTCTCGCGATCGAGCGGTTTCAGGGCGCGCAGGTCGAGGACCTCGGCGCTGATGCCGTCCTTTTCAAGGCGCTTGGCGGCCTCCAGACACAGATGCACGCTGTAGTTGTAGCCGATCAGCGTGATGTCGGTGCCGCGGCGCACGATCTCGGCGCCTTCCAGCGGCCGGAAGAATTCGTGATCCGGCAGCTCTTCTTTCAGGTTGTACATGCGCTCGTGCTCGATCACGATCACCGGATCGTTGCAGCGCACCGCGCTCTTCAGCATGCCGCAAGCGTCGAGCGGGCCGCGCGGCGTGACCACGCGCAGGCCGGCGGTGCTCATGAACATGCGCGCCAGGCGCGCGCTGTGCTGGGCGGCGAGCTGGTGGGCGGTGCCGCCCGGGGTGCGCATGACGATCGGGCAGGACACGCGCCCGCCGGACATGTAGCGGATCTTGGCGGCGGCGTTGACCAGGGTATCGAGCGCGAGCAAGGCGAAGTTGATCGACATGATCTCGATGATCGGCCGCACCCCGGCCATGGACGCGCCGATGCCGATGCCGGTGAACGAGTTCTCGGAGATCGGCGTGTCGATGATGCGCTGCTCGCCGTATTTCTGGTACAGGCCGGAGGTGGCCTTGTAGGTACCGCCGACCACACCCACGTCCTCGCCCATGACGATCACGTTCGGATCGTTGGCGAGCTCCTCGTCGTGCGCCCGGCGGATCGCCTCCCAGTACATTAACTCTGCCATGAATCAGCCCTTATATGATTGTTCGGCCGCAGATGAACGCAGATAAACGCGGATAAAAGCAAAAAACCGACTTTTAATCTGCGTTCATCTGCGGCTAAAAATTTAGTTAAATAGCATTTTGCAACGGTCCGATCCAGCGTGGGTCGGGGTTGTCGTCGAGCACGTATTTGTACAAATCCTCCACGCGCGGATCGGCGCTCTCCTCGGCGAATTTGACAATGTCGTTTTCGATCTCGTCCTGGACTTCCTTCTCCATGGCCTTGATATCGGCATCGGCGATTACACCGGCCTTCTTCAGCCGGTCGCTGTAAATCTTGAGCGGATCGCGCTCGGCCCATTTCTGCTCCTCTTCCTTGGGGCGATAAGTGATGGTCTTGTCCGACATCGAATGGCCACGCAGCCGGTAGGTGAGGAATTCCAGGAAATACGGGCCCTTGCCGGCGCGTACCTGGTCGATGGCCTTCTTGGCCGCGGTCATCACGATGTCGATATCCTGGCCGTCGTGCTGGCTGGCCGGGATGTTGTAGGCGCACATGCGCTTGTATTGATCGACCACCGCCGTCGAACGGTCGATGCGCGTGCCGATCGCGTACTGATTGTTCTCGCACACGAACAGCACCGGCAGGTGCCAGACCGCCGCCATGTTCATGGTCTCGTGGAAGGTGCCCTGGTTGTTGGCGCCGTCACCCAGGAAGCAGATCGCGATCTGGTCGGTTTTTTTGTGCTTGCAGGCGAGCGCCAGGCCGGCGGCCAGCGGGAACGGCTCGCCGACCAGCGCATAGCCGCCCATGAAATTCACGGTCGGGTCGAAGACGTGCATCGAGCCGCCGCGTCCGCGCGACGAGCCGGTTTCCTTGCCGTACAACTCGGCCATGACCTCGCGCGCCGGGGCGCCGGTCTTGATGGCATGCACATGGTCGCGGTAACCGGTGATGACGTAATCGTGGCCGCAGCGCGCCGTCTCCAACACGCCGGTGGCGACCGCCTCCTGGCCGGAATAGAGGTGCAGGAAGCCGCCGATCTTGCGTTCCATATAGGCCTCGAAGCAACGCTCTTCGAAGCGCCGGTAAAAGATCATTTCACGCAATAAGCGTTTCTGGTCGGCGGCTTTCATGGATCTCCCTTGGACTGGGTGGGGTGCGGGCTCGCCCGCGGGGTTTTCGGCGTCGTTATCCCGCGGTCGATGGTCTGTGGTATCGGCGCGGGGTATGATCGGTTTTTTGATTCCCCAGGTCAAGATATTGACTTTCCGGTCGAATCCCCGCCCGCCGTCATCGGTGCGGCGCAACCCACGAGGGCGGCATGCAGCTGAGAAATCCGAAGATTACCCAGGATAGCCGTACGTTGACGGCAAAGTCCTGTGAGATCGAAACAAACATTATTCTGCTGGTCGCTGCCGGACCGGCGCCGTTCGCCCACGCCCCGCATGGCGCGGCGCTGGTGCAACGCCTGGCGCGCGCCGGCCGCACACTCGGCGACGCCAAGCCGTTTGTTATCGACCTGCCCAGTACCATGGGCAGCCGCTTGGCCACGGCCGCGGTCACGCCCGCGCTCAGCAGTTTCGAGCTCTTGACCCTGGCCCGCCAACTGGTCGCCGCCCATACCGCCCACCGCTTGCCGAAACGACTGGCCATCGCCTGCCTGGGACTTGCGCCGGCCGAGGCAGAGCGCGCCTGCGAGGCGGTGGTGACCGCGACCCTGTCCGCCGCCTTTGCCCTGCCGGACTACAAAAGCCACCGGGAAAAATCGCCGCGGCTGGAGGAAATCCGTATTTATGGTCATCGCGATCCGACCGGCTACCGCCGCAGCCTGGCCGAAGCCAGCGGCAACAATCTGGCGCGCTGGCTCACCGCGCTGCCGCCCAACGAGCTCACCCCCGGGCGGTATCGCCGGCAGGTCGCGCAACTCGCTCGTCGGTATGGCTGGACGACGACGTTCCTCGACCAGAAAAAATTGCGCGCCCGCGGCGCCGGGGCGTTCCTGGCGGTCGCCCAGGGCAGCCCCGAAGCGGATGCCGGCATCGTGCGCCTGCGCTACCGCCCGCGCCGGAAAACCACCAAACCGCCGTTGGCCTTGGTCGGCAAGGGCATTTGTTTCGACACCGGCGGGACGAATTTGAAAACCGCCCGGCACATGCACGGCATGCACGAAGACATGGAAGGCAGCGCGGTGGCGCTCGGTACGCTGCTCGCGCTCACCGAACTCAAGGTCGATTTTCCGGTGGACTGCTGGCTGGCGCTCGCCCAGAACCATATCGGCCCCAAGGCCTACAAGCAAAACGACGTGGTCACGGCCGCGAACGGCACGACCATCGAGGTGGTGCACACCGACGCCGAAGGCCGCATGGTGCTGGCCGACACGCTGTATTTCGCCTCGCAGCAACGGCCGCGGCTGATCGTCGACTACGCGACCCTGACCGGCGCCTGCGTGGGCGCGCTCAGCACGCGCCTGAGCGGCGCGCTCACCAATCGCGTGGAGTTCATTCCCGTCCTGATCGCGGCCGGCTGGGCGAGCGGCGAACGCGTCTGGCCGTTTCCGCTCGAGACCGATTTCGAGAAGGCGCTCAAGAGCGACGTCGCCGACATCAAACAATGCACCCTGGAGAGTGACGCCGATCACATCTTGGCGGCGGTGTTTCTGCGCAAGTTCATCGCCCACGATACGCCGTGGGTGCATATCGATCTCTCGGCCGGCAACCATAAGGGCGGGCTTGCGCATATCCCCACCGCCATTACCGGTTTTGGGGTGCGCTTCACGCTCAATCTGCTGTTCGATCAACAGCTATGGGCGTGAACTAAAACACGGTGTGTCCCGGGCCGTGCTTGAATTCACGCGGAATCTGCCTTACCCTATCGCCGACGAAAGCAGTCAAGTATTCATTACCACCATTTGTTAGCTACCCAAGAGGAGAGAACATGAAAAACCCACTGGATTCCATCACCGGAACCCTTATTTCCGGTCTGGTGCTCACCGTCATCCTGTATTTATTCGTGCGCCAGTTTTTACTCGGCTAAGCGCGACTTCCCTCAAAAACAACTCTGCTGGAGAATAACCATGGGATTCGAATTGATCGTTGACCGTTGGCTGCATGTCCTGGCCGGAATCGCCTGGATCGGCCTGCTGTATTATTTCAATTTCGTGCAAGGCCCGGCGCTTGCCAAGGCCAAGGCCGACGGCACCGCCGCCGGTATCACCACCCATGTCGCGCCGCGCGCGCTGCTGTGGTTTCGGTGGGCGGCGGTCGTGACCTGGGTCACCGGCGCGGTGTATTTAATGCGCGCCCCGCAACTGAGCTTCGTCGACGCCTTCATGCTGAAGGGCGCGAGCGCCACGATCGGCATGGGCGCCTGGCTCGGCACCATCATGCTCTTCAACGTCTGGGTGCTGATCTGGCCCAACCAGAAGAAGGTGCTGGGCCTGGTCAAGGCCGAGGACGCCGTCAAGGCCAAGGCCGCGCGCGTGGCGTTTCTGGCCTCGCGCACCAACACCATGCTGTCGATCCCGATGGTGTTCTTCATGGTCGCCGGCCCGCACGGCCTGCCGGGCCTGCGCTAAACCGCTCGCCAGTGAGCACCCGAAGCCCGGCTCCGGCCGGGCTTTTTATTCGGTCTGGGCGTAAAATGCTTGCGTTATGGCTGGGACGGATTAGAATTTTACCAGTAATGTGGCGCCCTTAAAGGGCGCCTTTCTCTTTTTTGGCGTCAAGAAACAGTGAAACATTCCTATCAAATGCCGGTGTTCGCCCCGTTGCCGGTCGCGTTCGTGCGCGGCGCGGGCGCGTGGCTGTGGGATAGCGCCGGCAAGAAATATCTGGATGCGCTCGCCGGCGTGGCGGTGTGCGGTCTCGGCCACGCCCATCCGGCGGTGACCGAGGCGATCTGCGACCAGGCCGGCACGCTGCTGCACACCTCGAACTGGTATCAAGTGCCGTTGCAGGCGCAACTGGCCGAGCGGCTGTGCCGCCTGGCCGGCATGGACAACGTGTTCTTCTGCAATTCCGGCGCCGAGGCCAACGAGGCCGCGATCAAGCTGGCGCGCATGTACGCCAGTCAGCGCAAGATCCTCAATCCCGGCATCATCGTCACCGAGGGCAGCTTCCACGGCCGCACGCTCGCCACCCTGTCGGCGACCGGCAACCGCAAGATCCAGGCCGGATTCGAGCCGCTGGTGCAGGGTTTCTATCGCGTGCCGTACAACGACCTCGAGGCCGTGCGGCTGGTCGGCGAGAGCAACAAGGAGATCGTGGCGGTGCTGGTCGAGCCGGTGATCGGCGAGGGCGGCATCGTGATTCCCGACGCCGGTTATCTTCAGGGTCTGCGCCGGCTGTGCGACCAGCATGGTTGGCTGTTGATGCTCGACGAAATCCAGACCGGCATGGGCCGTACCGGCCGCTGGTTCGCCTGCCAGCACGAGCAGGTGCGGCCGGATGTCATGACGCTCGCCAAGGGCCTGGGCAACGGCGTGCCGATCGGCGCCTGCCTGGCGCGCGGGCCGGCGGCCGCGGTGCTGACGCCCGGCAGCCACGGCTCGACCTTCAGCGGCAATCCGCTGGTGTGCCGTGTCGCCCTGGCGGTGATCGACACCCTGGAGAAAGAACACCTGGACAAACGCGCCGCGCAGCTCGGCGAACGCCTGCTCGCGGGCTTCACGCACGGCCTGAACGGCGTCACCGCCGTCAAGGAGATCCGCGGCCGGGGGCTGATGCTGGCGATCGAACTCGACCGGCCGTGCAAGGAGATCATGACGCTGGCGCTGGCGAGCGGCCTGCTGGTGAACGTCACCGCCGACAAGGCGATCCGGCTGTTGCCGCCGCTGATCCTGAGCGACGCCGAGGCCGATCAGATCGTGGCGATCCTCACCGACGTCGTGCGCGGATTCGTGGAACCGCCGCCGTGACCCGGCATTTTCTGAGCCTGATGGACCTCGCCCCGGCCGAGCTGGCGGCGGTGCTGGCGCGCGCCATCGAGCTCAAGGCGATGCTGCGACGCGGCGAAGTATACGAACCGCTGCGCAACAAGATCCTGGCGATGATATTCGACAAGTCGTCCACGCGCACGCGCGTGTCGTTCGAGGCCGGCATGACCCAGCTCGGCGGCAATTGCATGTTCCTGTCGCCGCGCGACACCCAGCTCGGCCGCGGCGAGCCGCTCGAGGACACCGCGCGCGTGCTGTCGCGCATGGTCGACGTGATCGTGATCCGCACCCACGAGCACGCCAAGATCGAAACCTTCGCGCGCCACTCGCGGGTGCCGGTGATCAACGCGCTCACCGACATGTATCACCCCTGCCAGCTGCTGGCCGATATTCAGACGTTCATCGAGCACCGCGGCGCGATCCGCGATTGCACCGCCGCCTGGGTCGGCGACGGCAATAACGTTTGCCATTCGTGGATGAACGCCGCGCGCCAGTTCGGGTTCACGCTGCGCCTCGCCACGCCCAAGGGATACGAACCGGACGCCGCGCTGCTCACGGCCTGTGCCGCCCATGTCCAGCCGGTCGCGTCGCCGGCCGAGGCGGTGCGCGCCGCCGACGTGGTGGTGACCGACACCTGGGCGAGCATGGGTCAGGAGGACGAGAAGGCCCAACGGTTAAAGGACTTCGCCGGTTACCGGGTGGACGCGCCGCTGATGAAGCTGGCGCACAAGGACGCGCTGTTCATGCACTGCCTGCCGGCCTATCGCGGCATGGAGGTCGACGCCGCGGTGATCGACGGTCCGCAGTCGGTCGTCTGGGACGAGGCCGAGAACCGCCTGCACGCCCAGAAGGCGCTGCTCGAATTCCTGCTGGTGACCCGCTAGGAGGTTCGTGTGAGGAGGAAGTTAAGAGTTTGTAATAGTTTTTGCCGCAGAGACGCTGAGGGCGCAGAGAAAAGCATTTTTTAATTGTTAAACCTCTGCGTTCTCAGCGTCTCTGCGGCGAGAAATCATAAGCTTCTTGTGGAATTCATCGTACACGCTACTGACTGAAAAACTCCGCCTCGCGCTCGAGATAGGTGAGGTTGGCGTTGCGACCCGCCAGTTCTGCGAAATTTTCCAGCTTGGAATACGCCGATTGATCGAGTTTCTCGATCGCGGTCTGCAGATCCACCCCGGCCTCGATCATCTTGCTCATGTGGTTGTGGAGCAGCGCCAGGTAGGCGCGCGTCGAGAATTCAAACGCCTTGAGTTTTCCCGGCTGGCCGTGCCCGGGAATGAAGGTGACGTCGCCGAAGGCGCGCAGGTCGTCGAATGACTGAATCCAGGATTTCACGTTGCCGTCCGGCAGCACCGCCAGCAGCCGGCCGGCGTACAGGACATCGCCGGCGTACACGAGCTTGTCGGCCGGCACGTGCACGACCAGCGGCGCCGGGGTATGTCCGGCCTTGAACGGTTTTAGCTTCAGTGCCACGCCGCCGAGATCGATGTCGGTGTCGGCGGCGATTGTCCGGGTCGGCGCGGCCGGCGGTTTGACGCTGCCGGCGGTCAGTCCCAGCGCCTGCTCCACACCGCGCGCGAAGTTGTCGCCCTGATCGGCCAGGCGCTTGGCCTCTTTGGCGTGCGCGATCACGGTCGCGCCGTGCGCGCGGAACACCGCGTTGCCCATGGAGCGGTGCGGTTGCGAATTGGTGTTGATGGCGTACTTGACCGGCAGCTTGGTGACGGCCGCGATGTGTTGCAGCATCTCCCTGGCCATCGCCTCGCTGTAGCCGGTGTCGATCACCGCCACGGCCTGGTCGCCGACCACGAACGCCAGGTTCATGCGATAGCCCTGGTTCTGCCGGTTCGGCGGACTGTACGGGCCGATCCAGGCGTAGACATGCGCCGAGACCTGTTTTGGCGGCGGCAGAATCGCGGCCGGCGCGGCCAGGCTGACGGTCAGCAGCGGCATGGCAAGGAGTAGCGCGTAACAGCAGGAACGAACTCGCATCGGGAATCCTCTTTGAGTGGCTAGCGGTTGTCGTAAACGTAAGGGAGCCTCTGATTACGTCAGAGGTTCCCGTCCGGCCAGGATGGCCGGGCATTTTTCAAACACGCAAGTGTTTGAAAAATGGAGCGAAGCGCCCAATAGTACAGGGCACACTTTTCGCTTGCGTGTCTGAACAAGTCAGGGATGGACTTGATCAGACCTTCCTAAGGACGCGCGGCCGGTACCGCATATTCCCCGACCAAGCGTGCGTTTGGCTTCGCGAATGCGAGCACTGTACGCTGATTTTCGATATACCACATCTCTATGCTGGCGGCGGCCCGGTAACGCCGACCGGTGCTCGGTAAACCCCGGCGGTTTTGGTATGATCCCGTCATTCCAGCCGTACTCGGGACTTTTCCATGCCGGACATGCTCAAGCTGAGCGGTATCGAATGCCGCTACGACGATCGCGTGGTGGTGCGCGATCTGTCGCTGCGCGTCAAGCAGGGCGGGCTGGTGTGCCTGCTCGGCCCGAGCGGCTGCGGCAAGACCACGGTGTTGCGCGCCATCGCCGGTTTCCAGGAATTGACCGCCGGCGAAATCGTCCTGCACGATCGGGTCGTGTCGCGCCCCGGGTTTACGCTGTCGCCGGAGAAGCGGCGCGTCGGCATGGTATTCCAGGATTACGCGCTGTTTCCGCACCTTACCATCGCCGACAACGTCGGCTTCGGCTTGCGCGACATGTCGGCGGCCGAAAAGCACGCGATTGTTCGTTCCACCCTCGAGACCGTCGGCCTGGCGGCGCTGGCCGGGCGCTTTCCGCACGAATTATCCGGCGGTCAGCAACAGCGCGTGGCGCTGGCGCGCGCGCTCGCCCCGGCGCCGGATCTGATCCTCATGGACGAACCGTTTTCCAGTCTCGATGTCGCTCTGCGCGAGCACCTGAGCGAGGAAGTGCGTGGCATTTTGAAACGTCACGGCGCGACCGCGGTGCTGGTCACCCACGATCAGCACGAGGCGTTCGCCTTGAGCGATCTGGTGGGCGTCATGTACGAGGGCCGGATCGCGCAGTGGGACACGCCGTACAATCTTTATCACGAACCCAACTGCCGGTTCGTGGCCGATTTCATCGGCCAAGGGGTGTTGTTGGAGGGCACGCTGCTCGCGCCCGACAGCATCGAGACCGAGGTCGGGATTCTGAAGGGCAACCGCGCCTACGATTGGGGGCGGGGCGCGCCGGTCGAGGTGTTATTGCGCCCGGATGACATCGTGCCCGATCCGAACGCCGGGCTGCGCGCCGAGGTGATTCAAAAAGCGTTCAAGGGCGCCGAGATACTTTATACCCTGCGCCTGCCGACCGGCCGGCGGGTGTTGTCGCTGTTTCCGAGCCACGCCGACCACGCCATCGGCGAACAGGTCGGCGTGCGCGTCGAGGCCGACCACCTGGTGGCATTTCGCCGCTGATTAAACGGCTATGATAATTCGCCGCAGAGACGGCCACTCCAGCGCATCCTGCGCTCGCGGCATTGGTACATCCCTGTACGGCACAGAGAGCGCAGAGAAAAGCATTTTTTAATTGTTAAACCTCTGCGTTCTCCGCGTCTCTGCGGCAAAAACTATTACAAACTCCCTTCCTCCTCACGCGAACGAGTGGACCACGCCCTTGACGATGAACTCCACGGCGATGGCCAGCAGCAACATGCCCATGATGCGCGTGAGGATGCGCGTGCCGGTCATGCCGAGACGCTTGAACAGCGGATGCGCCAGGCGGAAGATCGGGTAGAGCAGCACGGTCGAGACGACGATCAACGCGGTCAGCGACAGGTCGCCTTGCAGATTTTTTTGTTGTTGCGACAGCAGCATCACGGTGGTGATGGCGCCCGGGCCGGACAGCATCGGGATCGCCAGCGGCACGATCGAAAAATCCTCTTTCTCCAGGCTTTCCTCGTCTTCCGAATGGGTGGTTTGAATGCGCGATGGGTTGGCGTGCAACATCGACCATGCCATCGAGGCGATGATCAGCCCGCCGGCGATCTGAAAGCTGGGCAGTTCGATCCCGAGCACCCGGAAAACGTATAGACCGGTCCACTGGAAGAACAGCAGGGTGACGAGCACCGTGACCAGGGTCTTGCGCAACGCCTGGCGGCGCCGGGCGTCCGGCATCCGCGCCGTGAGCGTCACATAGATCGGCAGCACGCTGAACGGCGTGAGGATCGTGAGCAAGGAAATAAGTTCCTTGCCGAGACGCAGATAATCGAGTTCCATGGCTATCCGGCGGTGATTTCGGGGGCGCGGCCGCTGCCCGGCGCGGCCTTCCGGCGAGCACGGCCGCGGGTTTTTCGGCACTCAGCACGCGGCATTATCACATTCACTCGGCGAGTATTATATACTGAAAACAGGACATCGGACCGCGGCGGCGGCGATCACCGCGGTCCCTCGCAGCAAACCGGAGTAGTGTTTAGAGTGGAAAAAAAGATCATACGTCTACTGTTGGTGGACGACTCACCGGACGACGCCGAGCTCGCGATCGAGACCCTGCGGCGCGCCGGCTATATGCTCAAATCCCAGCGCGTGCAGGACGCCGTCGGCATGCAGGCCGCGCTCAGCAAACAGCAATGGGACATGGTGGTCTCGGAACACACCGTCAACCATTTCGGCGCGCAGATGGCGCTCGATCTGCTCAAGCGCGAGGGCATCGACGCGCCGGTTATCGTCTTGACCAAGAAGATATCCGACACCGACATGGTCAAGATCATGCGCGCCGGCGCGCGTGACGTGGTCTTGAAGCAGCAGATCGCGCGGCTCCTGCCGGCGGTCGAACGCGAGTTGCAGGTTGCGCAGGAGCACAGCAATTACCAAAAGACCGCGACCACCATCAAGGAGGTCGAGGAAAAACACCGGGTGCTGGTCGCGGGCGCGCGCGAGGCGATCTGCTACAGCCACGAGGGCATGCACATCGACGCCAATCCCGCCTATCTGCATTTATTCGGTTACGAGCGGCCCGAGGATCTGGAGGGCATCCCGGTGCTCAACATGATCGACGGCAAGGATCACGCCCGACTCAAGGAGATGTTCCGCAAGGCGGTCAAGGAGAAGGAGGCCGGGCAGGCCCAGGAATTCCTGGCGGTCAAACGGGACGGCAGCCGGTTCGCGGTCGAGATCGCGATCGCCGCCATCGTGTTGCGCGGCGAGAAGTGTCACCAGGTCAACGTGGTCGATATCTCGCAGCGCAAGACCATCGAAAACAAGCTGCACTTCCTCAATCAGCGCGATCCCCTCACCGGCCTTTATAATCGCCATGCGTTCCTGCAGGAATTGACCAAAGTCGTCGACAAGGCCAAGGGCGGCGCGGCCAACAGCGCCCTGATCTATATCGATGTCGATCAGCTGCGCGACATCAACGACAACATCGGTCACGCCGCCGGCGATCGCCTGCTGATCATGCTCGCCCGGCTGTTCCGCGACAAGGCGCGCGAACAGGACGTGATCGCGCGTTTCGGCGGCGATGAATTCATGCTGCTCATGGCGGACGTGAGCAAGATTCAGGCGCAGGCGGTCGCCGACGCCATCGTCAAGGGCCTGAAGGAGGCGTCATTCTCGGAGGGCGGGAGGCTGTACGAGTGCAATTGCAGCCTGAGCCTCACGATGATCGACAAGACCTCGGAGAACATCCAGAAGGTGCTGGGCGCGGCCAGCGCGGCCAGCGCCGAGATCAAATCCAAGAAACGCGCCGCCGCCGAACCGCCACCGCCCCCGCCGCCCGAGCCGCCGCCGGCTGCGGTCGCCCCTGGGGCGCGCGTCGGCGCGGCGACCTCCGCCATGTCGCAGAAGATCCAGCAGGCGCTGGAGAACCAGCGCCTGCAGATCAAGTTTCAGCCGATCATCAATCTGCACGCCGAGCCGGAGGAGAATTACGAGGTGCTGTTGCGCATCTCCGGCGCCGATAACACCAGCATTCGCGCCGCCGAGTTTATCCGCGCGGCCGAGGAGAGCGGGCAGATCGTGATCCTGGACCACAAGATGCTGGAGCGCGCCATCGACACGCTGGCGAATATGCACAAGGCCGGCCGGCGCACGAATTTCTTCGTCAACCTGTCGGCCGCGTCGCTCGGCGACCCGGAGATCCCGCTGCTCATCCAGCGCAAGCTGGCCGATACCGGCCTCAGCCCGCGGTCGCTGGTGTTTCAGGTCAACGAGAGCGCGGTCGTCAACCACGCCGAGCAGGTGCCGGCCTTCGTCAAGGCCGTCAAGCGCCTCAACTGCCGGCTGGCGTTGGACGATTTCAACGCCCGTCCGGAGTCGATCAAATTACTGCGCAATCAGCCGTTCGATTTCATCACCATCACCGGCGCGTTGGTGAGCGACCTGGTGAGCGATCAGGTCTGCCAGATGCTGGTCGAGACCATGGTCGGGGTGGCGAAGAATCTGGAAAAGCTCGTGATCGCCAAGTATGTCGAGGACGCTCAGAGCCTGTCGCTGTTATGGAACTACGGCGTACACTACGTCCAGGGAAATTACTTCCAGCAACCGGAGAGCGAGCTCAACTACGAGTTCGCCGGCGAGACCATTTCCTCCGATCACGCCGTGGCCGGCTGGGTCACCGCCGGGCCATAGGAAGCTCTGAATAATCCCATCCTGGAATTCTCAGAGCACGGAAAGCGAAAAACGCGCCCCGTAATACCCAGGGCGCTTTCCTTCATTTTCAACGGCGTAGCGCCGTTGAAAATGGCGGCACATCAGTGTGCCGCTGGACGCGCTGAATAAATCAGAGATTCCATTCCGAGCGTACCTTCAGCGGTTGCGCTCGGGTTCCTTGGCGCCGGCATACAGCGCCATTTCATCCTTGATCTCCTTGATGCGCGCCTCCAGGCCGGAGTGCGCGTAGAAACTGTCGCCGGCATGGCGGCTGGCGATCTGGAGTTGATCGATCGCGGCCTTGGGGTTGCCGTTCAAATAATAGTGTTCGGCGAGCGCGCGATGCGCCTCGAGTTTGTGGCCGGACTCGCCGGCGGCGGTCGCCAGCAGCCGCTGCAGATCGGGGTCGCCGGGTTGATCGCGGACCGCGCGTTTGAGCAGGTCGTAGGCGCCGCCGGCCTGGCCGGTTTTGAGCAGCGCCGCCGCGTAGCGCCGTTCGAGGGCACGATTCGCCGGGGTTTTTTTCAAGGCCGCGGCATAGATGGCGAGCGCCTCGGCCGGCTTGCCGGCGGCCAATTCAATTTCGGCCTGGGCGATGCGATACGGCGGGTAATCGGCGCGCCGCTGCAACAGACCCTGGATCTCCTTGCGGGCCTGGTCCCATTGTTGATCGGCCAGCAGCGCCAGCGCATAGCCGTAGTGTTCGGCGTCGGCGTTGCGATAGTCGCCGGACTCGAGCGCGACCTTGAATTCGCGCACGATCTCGGCCGGACTCGCCTTGGCCTGGGCGCGGAGCTTGGCCTGGGCGTGAAAAAAGCCGGTGTTGTCCGGCGCGGCGCGCACCGGGAAGCGCTCGGCCTGGTCGCGCGATTCGCTGATGCGGCGGGTGGTGATCGGGTGGGTGCGCAGAAATTCCGGCAGGTTGGTTTCGTAGAGTTTCGACCAGTTCAGCAGGCTCTCGAAGAACGCCGGCATGGCGCGGGCGTCGTAGCCGGCGCTTGTCAGGATGCCCATGCCGATGCGATCGGCCTCCTGTTCGAAGGCGCGGGTGAAATTCAGCTCTTTTTGGGCGAGCGTGGCGCCGGTCAGCGCGATCGCCGCCTCGCCGGCCTGGCCGCTCGCGCCGGCCAGCACGATGGCCGCGAGCAGCGCCGCCATCGCCGGCAGGGTGGTGCGCTGGGCCTCGGCGATCATGCGCGGGATATGACGCTGGGTGATGTGCGCGGTCTCGTGCGCCAGCACCGCCGCCAGTTCGGCCTCGCTGTGTGCCGCCAGGATCAGACCGGTGTTGGCGCCGATAAAACCGCCCGGCACGGCGAAGGCGTTGATGCTCGGATCGTTGACGATGAAGAACCGGAATTCCTGCGACGGAGGCCGACCGCTGTGCGCGGCCAGTCGCTGCCCGAGCGTCCGCATATAGTCGTTGAGTTCCGGGTCCTGGACGATATCCAGTGCGCGGCGCGCCCGGCGCATGAAATCCTCGCCCAGCATGCGCTCCTCCTGGGGCGACAGCACCGCCGCGGACTCATCGGCCAGGTCCGGCAGCTCCGGCTCGGCCGCGGCCACGCCACCCGCCAGGATCAGGCCCAATACCAAGGTTAGTGCGCGCATCGTGATGGCCTAGAAGGTGGCGTGCAGGGTTCGATTTCTCAAGGGGCCAATGGTTCCGCCAAGTCGTCGGTGTTGTCCAGGGCCGGTGCTCCCGGTCTCGGCGGGATCGCTCCGCGAATTATCCGACTAAACCATGGGTGTATTAGGTTGCTACTTTCGAATGTAATAATATACTAATGAATCCCGACGTAGCGTAAGGCCCCACCACCCATGCACAATATCAAGGAAATCGACGTCGCCGAGCTGCACGCGCGCCTGACCGGGGCCGACGGCCAGGACCTGATCCTGGTCGATGTGCGCACACCGGCCGAGACCGCGCGCGGCGCCATCCAGGGCGCGCGTCACATTCCGCTGCACATGCTGCCATTGTCCGAACACGAGCTGCCTGACGAGCACGACACCGCCGTGGTGTTTTATTGCCAAAGCGGGGCGCGTTCGGCCCAGGCCTGCGCCTTCATGAGCCTGCGCGGGCGCGCGAATGTGTATAACCTGCGCGGGGGGTTTCTGGCCTGGCAGCAGGTCGGCCGCCCCGCGGGTTAACGCCTCCGCCCCGCACCGCTCGATTCCAATACGTTGCGTGTAATATCACGACTATCCAGCAACCCATTTCGTTTAACCCAAACCAGGAGGATGTATGGCCGATTTTGACAAAGAACTCGACGCCCGCGGGCTCAACTGTCCGCTGCCGATCCTACGCACCAAGAAGATGCTGAATGACATGTCCGGCGGGCAGACCCTGCGCGTGGTCGCGACCGATCCCGGGGCGGTCAAGGACTTTCAGGCGTTTTCCAAGCAGACCGGCAACGATCTGCTGGAGTCGGCCGAAGCCAACGGCGAGTTCACCTTTCTGATCCGTAAGAAGGCGTAACATCCTCCCGCGCGGGTCGCGCGCCGGCAGGTCCAACCACTCACTTCGAGGAGAGAGCACCATGGCCAATAAGAAGCTTGCGATCATCGCCACCAAGGGCACATTGGATTGGGCCTACCCGCCGTTTATCTTGTCTTCGACCGCGGCCGCGCTCGGCTACGACGTGCGGATCTTCTTCACGTTTTACGGATTGCAGTTGCTGAAGAAGGATCTGAGCCTGCAAGTGTCGCCGCTCGGCAATCCGGGCATGCCTATGCCGCTCGGCATGGATAAGTGGTTCCCGGTGCTCGGCACCGCCATCCCCGGCATGCAGAGCATGATGACCATGATGATGAAGCAGAAGATCAAGGCCAAGGGCGTGGCCAGCATCGAGGAATTACGCAGCCTGTGCATCGAGGCCGACGTCAAGCTGATCGGTTGCCAGATGACCGTCGACCTGTTCGACTTCAAGCGCAGCGATCTGCTGGACAACATCGAACTCGGCGGCGCGGCGATGTTTCTCGAATTCGCCGGCGAATCGGATATTTGCCTGTTTATATAGTTAGAATTCCGAGGACGCAAAATAAAGCCGGGGGCGGGAAACCGCCCCCGGCTTTTTTATCGATTAGAATTTCTTGCTGACGCCCAGACCGAACAGGTGGGCGTTGAACTGGTACTTGCCGTTGTAGGCGCTGGTGCCGTTGGCGTCGGTGCCGTATACGCCGAACGGCACCGGCGACACGACGTCGCGGCTCTTCGCCGCCAGGTAGGTATAGCCGGCGTCGACCGTCCAGCCGACGATGTTCTGGGAATACCCGACGCTGAACAGATGGCGGTCGGAGTCGGGAACGCGCGGGTTGAAGCGGGCGACATCCTGTGGGGTTTGGTCGAACGAATAGCCGAAGCGCAGCTTGCTGTTCGCGTCGAGCTTGTAACTGCCGCTGAAGCGATAGGCGAATGCGTCGTTCCAGTCGTTGACGCTCACGATCGGCGTCGGCACGCCCGGCGCGCCGTGGGTGACCGTGAGCACGTCGAAGCTCGACCAGCGCATCATCTCGATATCGGCCTCGAGCGCCAGATTGGCGTTGACCTGGTAGCGGGTGCCGACCTGCAACAGCGCCGGGAAGGTGATGGCGGTCTTGCCCGGACCGGAGCTCGGGCCGGCGCTGAGCGTGCCTTCGATGTCGACTTCCACCGGCGAACGGTAGGATATTCCGAAACTCCACGGGCCATTGACGTTCATGAGCGCGATGTTCCAGCCGATATCGCCGCCGTCGCCGTTCAGTTTCACCCCCTGGGTGTCGAGGCGCGCCTCTTTGACGTAATAGTAATCGAGGCCGAAGGCGATGCTGGTGTTGGCGTTGGCCTTGAAGGCGATATTGGGATTGATGTTGACCATGGCGATCTTGCTGCGCGACGGTTCGAGGGGATCGATGTTGGTGCCGGGTGGAAAGGGCGGCGACGGCAACGGACCGAAGGTCGGGAAGGTCTCGTCCGGCCAGTTGGTTTCGAGCCCGAACGGCGAGTTGACATTGAGCCCCCACGACCATTGCGGGTTGATCTTGCCCATGAGGAACAGCGTCGGCACGTAGAACGGACTGTCGACACTGCTGTCGTGCGGGCCGGTGGCGGTGATCACGCTGATGTTGGGGTCGATCGCGATGATCCCGGCGGTCAGGCTCATGCCGTCGTGAAAGCCCATGCCGGCCGGGTTGTAGGCCAGGGCGCCCGGATCCGTGGCGTCGGCCACCAGGGCGTTGGCGCTGCCCAGGCCGGCGATCGACGCCTCGGGGATACGGAACCCGGAGGCATGCACGGCGGGGGCGGCGCTCAGACTTGCCAGCACGGCCACTGACAGCAGACGTTTAAAAGGCACGCGGTGATACATAGGATCCTCCGGTCGGGTTGTTGGTATTAGTTTCGCTTCCGCCACCGCTCAAGCCCACGGCCGGCGCTGTTGTATTGAACTGCCGTGGTCGCGGATTTGCAATACCGGCGAAGCGACGTAGGTCGGGATTAGACAGATTCCAGGCGCGACCGTGACCGTGTGGGTATAGTAGTATTTTCTAATATAAGCATAAAATAATATTTGACATTGCCTGGGGCGAGGGCGATATTTCTATACGTTCATTCGCAACGCGCAGTATCCGGTCCGTGGGATCCCGGTCAGGTCAGCGAAGGGTTTCCGGAGTGTACGGGCCGCATAATAACAGTGGTTTAAGGTAGTTAATCGCGTCTCAAACCCATTAAAACTCATTGTAGGAGAAACCAGCATGTCCCTGATGACAAAGAAAAAACTCTCGGTGGCGGTGGCAATGGCGGCCGGTCTCGCGGTTCCCGGCCTGGCGTTCGCCACCAACGGCTACTTCGCCCATGGTTATGGCACCCAGACCAAGGGCTTGGCCGGCGCCGGCGTGGCGTTCTCGCAGGACACCATGGCCGCCGCCACCAACCCGGCCGGCATGGTGTTTGTCGGTGACCGCATGGATGTCGGCATGGCCTGGTTCAGTCCGATACGCGAATACACCGCCACCGGCACGAGCGGACCGCTGCCGCCGCCGGCGTTCAATCTCTTGAACGGCACGGTCGAGAGCGATTCCAACAACTTCTATATTCCGCACCTCGGTTACAACATGATGCTGGACAAGAACAGTTCGTTCGGCATCACCGTCTACGGCAACGGCGGCATGAACACCGACTATCCCGCCAGCAAGGCCGGCGGTTTCGGCACGTTCTTTTCCGGCGGCAAGACCGGCGTGGATCTTTCACAACTGTTCGTGGCCGGCACCTACGCCTATAAATTCGCGCCCAACTCCTCGGTCGGCGCCAGCCTGATCGGCGTCTATCAGCGCTTCAAGGCCTACGGCCTGCAAAACTTCGCGGGTTTCTCTACCAGCCCCTCGAATCTAACCAACAACAGCCACGATTCCTCGACCGGTTTCGGCGGCAAGTTCGGCGGCCAGTTCGACGTCGGTGGTGGCGTGACGCTCGGCGCGTCGTACCAGACCAAGATGAACATGAGTGAGTTCGACAAGTACAAGGGTCTGTTCGCCGAGCAGGGTGGTTTCGATGTCCCGGCCACCGGCACCATCGGCGCGGCCTTCAAGGTCGCCCCGGATCACACCCTGGTGTTCGACATCCAGCGCATCTTTTACAGCGGTGTCGACTCCATCGCCAATCCTATCATCCCGAACCTGGGCCTGTGCGGCATGGCCGTCAACCCGGCCGCCAACTGCCTGGGCGGCAGCAACGGCGCCGGTTTCGGCTGGGAGGACATGACCATCTACAAGCTGGGTTATCAGTTCAAGCTCAACCCGCAGTGGACGTTGCGCGCCGGCTACAGCCACGGCGACCAGCCGATCCCGAGCTCCGAGGTGTTGTTCAATATCCTGGCGCCGGCCGTCATGGAGGATCACTTCACCGCCGGCTTCACCTGGAACATGGACAAGAAGAACGAGCTCAACTTCGCCGCCATGTACGCGCCGAGCAGCAAGCTCACCGGCCCCAACCCGTTGGCGGCCGGCGCCCAGAACATCACGCTCGAGATGAAGCAATACGAGCTGGAGATCAGCTGGGGTATCAAGTTCTAAAGCAGAGTTCTTTGGGTAGCGGTGACCACCAGGGCCATGGGCGACCATGGCCCTTTTTTTCTGCATCGGAATTGTCCGTGCGTCGGCCAGCGCGATCCCGGGCTGCCCGGGGCGGCGATTTTGCCGGCGACCGCCAGGGATGGTGGAAGGTACGACTCCAGGGAAGGAGGAGGTAGAGCCGCGCCGGGAGCAGTGGCCGAGAGCAACGCCGGGAGCAGTTGCCGGGATGGCGGCCGGACCCGAATAGGCTACACTGGATACCTATGAGCACCCCAGAAATCAGCCAGAAAACCGCGGCGGTCGCGAGCGCGGGGACGGCGACCACCGCCGTGGCGGCCACCACCGACCCGCTTAAATTACTCGGTCAGGTGCTGGCGCTGGCGGTGCGCTACAAGGCTTCGGACATACACCTGCGCACCCGCAATCACCCGATCCTGCGCGTCGACGGAGTGTTGCGCGCGGTGCGCGAGATTGCGCCGTTGCCGCCGGAGTTCATGGAGCGCCTGGCGCGCACCATCATGACACCGCGCCTGAGCGAAACCTTCGAGCGCGAGCATCAGGTCGACCTGTCGATCGGTTTCAAGGACATCGGCCGGGTGCGCGCCAACGTGTTCTATCAACGCGGCAGCATCGGCGTGGTGCTGCGCGTGATCAACACCCAGATCCCGACACTCGCCGAACTCAAGATCCCGAAGGTCGCCTACGGATTCTGCAAGCTCGAACGCGGGCTGGTGCTGGTGACCGGTGCCACCGGCTCCGGCAAATCGACCACGCTGGCGTCGATGGTGAACGATATCAATCAGGCGCAAAACACCCACATCATCACCATTGAGGACCCGATCGAATATCTGTTCACCGAGAAGCGCTCGATCATTACCCAGCGCGAACTCGGCATCGACACCAATTCGTTCGCCGCCGCCATGCGCGCGAGCTTACGCGAGGACCCGGACGTGATCCTGCTCGGTGAAATGCGCGATCCCGAGACCATCGACATCGCCATGACCGCCGCCGAGACCGGCCATCTGGTGTTCTCGACGCTGCACGCCCCGGCTGCCGCCGAGACCGTGACGCGCATCATTTCCTCGGTCCCGCCCGAGGGCCAGCAGACCATCCGCGCCAAGCTCGCCCAGAACCTGGTGGGCGTGATCAGCCAGCGTCTGCTGCCGCGCCAGGGCGGCGAGGGGCGGGTGGTGGCCTGCGAGGTGATGACGGTGTCGGCCCTGATCCGCGAGTACATCCTCGACCCGCTGCGCGTCAAGGAAATCGCCGACCTCATCAAGAAGGGCACGGTCGCGGAAGGCATGCTGAGCTTCGACGAAAGCCTGTTCGCGCTCACCCGCGCCGGCGAGATCGACGAGGCCACCGCCCTGCAATACGCGAGCAGCCCGACCGATCTCAAGCTCAAGCTCGAAGGATTCTAAATCCTGTCGCGATCGCGCCGCCTGCGAGGCGGCCGGCTCTTTGGACGGCACAGGTATTCGCCGGCGCCGGTTTATGGTGAAATACCCACACACGACGACGTTTAGGGCATCGAAGGCAAGCGTTATTTATGGCGGATCGCAGACTACAAGTATTCCACACCGTCGCGCGGCTATTGAGCTTCACCAAGGCCGCCGAGACGCTGCACATGACCCAGCCGGCCGTGACCTTCCAGATCCGCCAGCTCGAGGAATATTTCAACACCCGCTTGTTCGACCGTACCCATAACCGCATCAGTCTCACCGCGGCCGGCGAGCGCGTCTACGAATACGCCGAGAAGATCATCGCGTTGTACGGCGAGATGGACAGCCGCGTGCGCGAACTCACCGGCGATGTCAGCGGCATCCTGATCGTCGGCGCCAGCACCACCATCGCCGAGTACGTATTGCCCAATCTATTGGGCGAATTCCAGGCGCGCTGTCCGGGCGTGAACGTGCGCCTGAGCGTGTCGAATTCGCTCGGCGTGGTACACATGGTCGAGAACAATACCGTGGACGTCGGCATCGTCGAGTCGCCGGTGACCAACAAGAACCTGGCGGTCGAGGTGTGCTGGGACGACGAGCTGGTGTTCATCTGCCCGCCCAATCATCCGTTCGCCAAGAAGGACGTGGTGACGGTGCAGGAGCTGACCGACCTGCCGTTCCTGTGTCGCGAGGAAGGTTCGGGAACGCGCGAATTCATCAACAGTTACCTGGAACGCAACAACCTGACTCAGAACGACCTGCACCTGTGCATGGAGTTCGGCAGTCCGGAATCCATCAAGAGCGCGGTCGAGGCCGGCCTGGGCGTGTCGATCGTATCGCGCGCCACGGTCGGCAAGGAATTGAAGCTCAAGACGCTGGTGGCCTTGCCGTTGAAACCCAAATTGGAGCGGCCGTTCTCGTTCGTCTACCAGCGCCAGAAATTCCGCCTGAGCGCGGTCGACGAGTTCATGGAATTCATGCACGAACATTGTTTCAAGACCGGCACGCGTAGTAAAACCGCAGCGGCAAGCAGCAAGTAACAAGGGCAAAGACCATCAAGGATTTTCTTGCTGTTCGTCGCTGATCTTCAATGCCTGATTCCATCGAAAAACGCCTGCTGAGCCTGGTGCGCCGCTTGCCCGAGACCCAGGCCGAGCAGCTGCTGGCGTTCGCCGAGTTCCTGGCCAGCGGCCATGCGCCGGTTGAGACCGCCACCGAGCCCGTTTCCATCCCGCGCCCGCCCGGCGAGAACGTCATCAACGCCATGAAGCGTTTGGCCGCCACCTACCCGATGCTGGATCGCGCCAAGATACTGGACGCGGCCTCGCACCTAATGACCCAGCATGTGATCCATGGGCGCGCGGCGGCCGAGGTGATCGATGAGTTGGAGGTGTTGTTTCGGCGCCATTACGAGGATCAGCGCGGGGGTTGATCCGTTAGTACGGATTTAGTCTGAGGGCGATGTTTGTTGTATCGCCTACGGCGATGATTATTTTCGATGCGCGTTTCGCCGCGCGCACGAGTGACTTTTGTTACGGCAAAAGTCACCAAAACCATTTTGCCCCGTCGTCGCACCCCATACCAAAGCGCGTAGCGCTTTGGTATGGGGTGCCCTCCGCTCCTCGATCGGCGAGGGGGTTTTTCGACAGCACATCCCTGTACTGCGAAAAACGCGCGCATCCCCTGCGCGCCCCACAGGGTAATACCCTGTGGGCCTTGTCCTCGCCGACCTGCGGTGCTCGGTGCGACTCATGGGGCGAACACCCAAACTTCAAAACCAACACCAAACCCAAAGCCTTAAGATTTAGATGTTAGGGTGTTGATGTTGGGTGTTGACGTTCCCCCCTTTCCGGCGCGCCGAGCATCGCAGGCCGAGGCGGATCAGGCCCGCCAGGGGCGCGTATGGGATACGCGCGTTGGCCGCAGGACAGGATGTCCTGTCGGCCAACCCCCGCCTCGGCCGAGAAGCGCAGGGGTAGTCGCGCCGGAGGGGTGGCGCTTCTTTGGGTACTTTCTTGTCGCGACAAGAAAGTACCCCGCCCGCGGTGCGGGAACCGCAAGAATAGAATTCATCGCCGGAGGCGATACAGCTACGTCGTTGAAGACCCAATCGTTGCTATCGCCATCGGCGATACACGGCCAAATTACAATATCTCGGTCGCGTAATCCGCCAACCGCGAGCGTTCGCCGCGCTGCAAGGTCACGTGGCCGCTGTGCGCCCAGTGCTTGAAGCGGTCGACCACGTAGGTGAGGCCGGAGGTGGTTTCGGTGAGGTAGGGGGTGTCGATCTGGGCGATGTTGCCGAGGCAGACGATCTTGCTGCCCGGGCCGGCGCGCGTGATCAGGGTCTTCATCTGATGCGGCGTCAGGTTCTGGGCCTCGTCGATGATGATGAATTTCTTCAAGAACGTGCGGCCGCGCATGAAGTTGAGCGATTTGATGCGGATGCGGGCGCGCACCAGATCGTGGGTCACCGCCCGTCCCCAGGCGCCGCGCTCGTGGTGATCGGTGGGGTTGAGCACGTCCAGGTTGTCCTCGAGCGCGCCCATCCACGGACCCATCTTTTCCTCCTCGGTGCCGGGCAGGAAACCGATGTCCTCGCCGACCGGCACGGTGACGCGCGTCATGATGATCTCGCTGTAGCGTTTATCTTCGAGCGTCTGGGTGAGCGCGGCGGCCAGCGTCAGCAGGGTCTTGCCGGTGCCGGCATGGCCGAGGAGCGTCACGAAATCGACCTCCGGGTCCAGCAGCAGGTTGAGCGCGAAATTCTGTTCGCGGTTGCGGGCGTTGATGCCCCAGACGGCGTGGCGCGCGCCGCTGTAGTCGCGCGCCACCTCGATCACGGCGGTGTCGTTTTCGATGCTGCGTACCACCGCCTCGAAGGCGCGTTTGCTATCGTCGTATAGAAACAGGTTCGGCAGCCAGGCGCGCGCCTGCGGCCCGCGGATCCGGTAGAACGTCCGGCCCTCGGTTTCCTTCCAGGATTCCATGTCCTTGCCGTGCGTGTCCCAGAAATCCGCCCCGAGCTTGACGGTGCCGGTATAGAGCAGGTTGGCGTCGTCCAGCACCTGGTCGTTGGTGTAGTCCTCGGCGCGGATGCCCAGGGTATGGGCCTTGATGCGAAGGTTGATGTCCTTGGACACCAGCACCACGTCCGCGTCCGGGTGCTGCTTGCCGAGATCGAGGGTGACGCCGAGCAGGGTGTTGTCGGGGCTGCCGCCGGACAGGCCGTTCGGGAGGTGGGCGCGCACCGCGTCGAGATGGAAAAACAGCCGGCCGGTTTTAAAGCCCTCGGCATGCGACGGCAGTTTCAGGCCCTTGCTGATATCGGCGTCGCCTTTCTCCATCAGGTCGCTGATGAAGCGGCTCACCTGGCGGACGTTGCGTGCCACTTCCGACACGCCTTTTTTGGATGCGTCCAGTTCTTCCAGAACCACGATCGGCAGATAGATGTCGTGTTCCTTGAAGCGGAAGATCGCGGACGGGTCGTGCATCAACACATTGGTGTCGAGCACGAAAATTTTCGCTTGCTTTTTTTCCATTTGACCCGGACCGGTTAGAGGGATTTGAGCGCCGCCAGCACCTGCTGGACGTGACCGTCGACCTTCACGGCGCGAAATTCCTTACGCAGCACGCCTTTCTTGTCGATGATGAAGGTGCTGCGTTCGATGCCGAGATATTTCTTTCCGTACAGGGACTTTTCCTTGATGACATCGAACAGCTGGCAGAGCTTGCCGTCCTTGTCGGAGACGAGCTCGAACGGGAAACACTGCTGGCTCTTGAACTGCTCGTGCGATTCCAGGCTGTCCCTGGAGACGCCGAAAATCTCGGCCTTGAGGCGGCGGAATTCGTCGTGGTTGTCGCGGAAATTCTGGCCCTCGGTGGTGCATCCGGGGGTGTTGTCCTTGGGGTAGAAATACAGCACCACGTGCCGGCCCTTGAGTTCCGAGAGTTTGAAGAGTTGGTCGTCGGTCGCCGGTAGATCGATGTCCGGTACCGGCGCGTCGAGCGTAACCTTCTTCATATCGTTCCTCTCAGGTACCAAACCAACCGTTGAATCGGGCCGCGTCCGGGTTCGGGATCGTGGCCATGCCGCTATTTTATAAGAGTCTCTGACAAAATGAATATGATTTTTGAGAATATGATTTTGAACCGCCAAGGCGCCAAGAATGCCAAGTTTCTATTGCTGGAAAATTGACTTTCTTGGCGTTCTTGGCGCCTTGGCGGGTAATTTCTACTTTTTTATTTAGGGTTCTAAGGGGGTCGCGGGCGTGAACGCCACGGGTTTTATCCGCCAATCAGTCGATCCGGACGGCGCGCAGCCGCGCCGCCGCCGCTTCCGGGCTGATGGTGTTGACGAACAGTCCCGAGCCGAGCTCGAAGCCCGAGGGGATGCTGGTACGCGGGCAGATCTCGAGGTGCCAATGATAGCTGGCGTTGCAGTCACTACAGTCGGTGCCGTGCGGGAGCGAGTGCAGGAAATAATTATATTGGGCGTTGCCCAGCACCGCGTCCAGGCGCGCCATGGTGCGGCGCAGCACGCGCGCCAGGTCCGCGATATCCTCGGGCGTGGCGGCCAGGAAATCGCTTTGATGGGCGAGCGGCAGGATGTGCAGCTCCCATTCGAAGCGGCTGGCGAACGGCTTGATGGCGATGAACTTCTGGCCGCGCTCGACCACGAACTGGCCGACGTCGATCTTGCGCCGAATCTCGCCGGATTCGCGGTCGTACAGGGTGGCCTCGAACGTCAGCGCCTCGTCGATCAAGCTGCAGAAGATGCAGCGCTGGTGCTTCTGATAAAACCGGCGGCTGTTCTCGACTTCGTCCTGGACATTGTCGGGTACCACCGGCATGGCGATGATCTGGCTGTGGGTATGGGCGATGCTGGCGCCGGCCGCCGGCCCGTAATTCTTGAACACGAACACGTACCGCAGGCGCTTGTTGGACGTGTAGAGCTGTTGCATGCGCTCCCGGTACACAGAGAACAGCCGCGCCAGGTGCGTTTCGCTCATTTCCTTGATGGCGATGCCGTGGCTGTGATGGTCGATGATGACCTCGTGGCGGCCGTAGCCGTCGATGGTCTGTTGCAGGCCGAAGGTCAAGGCCGGGTTCTCGCGATCGTCGCCCAGCACCGGGTAAAGGTTCTGGACGATGCGGATATCCCAGTCGCCGCCCTCGGGGTAGGCGGCGATCGCCGGCGGCGTCATGCCCTCGTTGCCGCGGCAGAACGGGCAGGTGTCGACATGCGCGCGGGTGTCGCGCGCCAGCGGTTCCTCGGCCTTCTTCGGGCGCATGCTGCGCGCGGTCGCGACCAGCACCGATTCGCTCGGCACGATCGGATTGATGCGGATTTCGCGGATGGTTTTTTCGGTGTCGGCCATGCATTCCTCGTTATGGCCATCTTAACAAGCGACCGAGCGAATACTAATCAAAAACCGTAATTCCGCTATAAACCGGCCGGGCGCCCTTGTCAGCGGCGTCCCGGAAACTGTACTATGCCTGTCCATTCTTCAGGGATTTTCCGCATGTTTCACGGCAGTATGGTGGCATTGGTCACGCCGATGCACGAGGACGGCGCGATCGACGGCGCGGCGCTCGGCAGGCTCATCGATTTCCACGTCGCCAACGGCACCACCGCGATCGTCGCGGTCGGCACCACCGGCGAATCCGCCACGCTCGACATGGACGAGCATTGCCGGGTCATCCGCCTGGCGGTGGATCACGCCGCCGGCCGCGTGCCGGTGATCGCCGGCACCGGCGCCAATTCCACCAGCGAGGCCATCGAACTCACGCGCTGCGCCGAGGCGTCCGGCGCCGACGCCTGCCTGCTGGTGACGCCCTACTATAATAAGCCCACCCAGGAGGGCCTGTACCTGCACCACAAGGCGGTCGCCGAGGCGGTGCCGATCCCGCAAATCCTTTATAATGTCCCCGGTCGCACCGCCTGCGACATGTTGCCGGCCACGGCGGCGCGGCTGGCGGCGATCCCGAACATCATCGGCATGAAGGAGGCGACCGGCAACATGGACCGGGCGCGCGAGATCATCGCGCTGTGCGGCGACCGGCTCGATGTCTATTCGGGCGACGACGCCACCGCGCTCGATCTGATGCTGCTGGGCGGCAAGGGCGTGATCTCGGTGACCACCAACGTCGCCCCGCGCGCCATGCAGGACATGTGCGAGGCGGTCCGGCACGGCGAGGAAACGCGCGCGCGCGCCATCAACGACCGGCTGATGGGCCTGCACCAGCACTTGTTCGTGGAGTCCAATCCGATCCCGGTCAAGTGGGCGCTGCAACAGATGGGCCTGATCGAACGCGGCATACGCCTGCCGCTCACGTGGTTGTCGCCGGCCCATCATGAGACCGTGCGCCAGGCGATGCGACACGCCGGCGTGCTTTGAACGTAGCTTCATTAACCTCGAGCTTGACAAGGTAAGGAACGATGACAAAACGATGGGTGGGTGGTACGGCGCTGCTGCTGACGGTGGCGCTGGTCGGCGGTTGCAGCATGTTCGGTTCCAAGGACGAGAAAAAGATCAGCTACCAGACCAAGACTGCGGCGCCGCCGTCGCTGGAGGTGCCGCCCGATCTCAGCAGCCCTTCGGCCGAGGGCAGCCTGCCGGTGCCCGATAGCGGGCGCGCCGCCACCTATTCCGGCTATACCACCACTCAACAGCAGGCGGCCGCCCGGCCGACCACCGCGGTCGTGCCGGATTCGACCACCATGCGCATCGAGCGCGCCGGCGCGCAGCGCTGGCTGGTGGTGCAGGGCGATCCCGACGCGCTCTGGCCGGCGGTGCGGGCGTTCTTCGTCAAGAATGGCCTCGGCATCGCCGTCGAAAATCGCGCGAGCGGTGTGCTGGAAACCGACTGGGCCGAGAACCGCGCCACCGCCGCCGACGATTTCATCTATCGTTACCTGAGCAAGGTATTTCCGAATCTTTACTCCACCGGCCTGAAGGATAAATTCCGCGTGCGTCTGGAGCGCGGCCAGGCGCCCGGCACCACCGATATCTTCCTGACCCATCGCGGCATGGAGGAGGTGGTGCCGGGAGGCAATATCGCCATCGCCAGTACCAGCTCGGTGTGGCAGGCGCGCGCGCCCGACCCGGAGATCGAAAACGAAATGCTGCGCCTGCTCATGGTGCACCTCGGCGCCGACGAAAAGAAGGCCCAGGGCGTGGTGGCCACGGCCGGCGGCGGGGCGGAACGCGCGCGCGTCGGGCGCGACGCCAAGGGCTATCCGGTGCTGACCGTCGAGGACACGCTCGACCGCGCCTGGCGGCGCATCGGCCTGTCGCTCGACCGCGTCGGCTTCACGGTCGAGGACCGCGATCGCAGCAAGGGCATCTATTACGTGCGCTACATCGACCCCGCCAAGGAATCGGGGGGAAAAGGCATGTTCTCCTGGCTGATCGGCGATGACGAAAAAGCCGACAACCGCTACCAGGTGAGTCTGGCGACCGCCGGCAACGCCACCGAGGTGAGCGTGCTGGACAGCAACGGTACACGCGACAAATCCAAGACCAGTGAACGGATTCTGAATCTTTTGTACGAGCAGATGAAATAGCGGCGTGACCGCGGCCACCTTCCACGACTGATCGGCGGCGGAACGCGATGCCAGGCCTGTTCGATGCCGCCGCCCGCTGAACGGCGCATGCGCTTCGCCTCGCTCGGCAGCGGCAGCGCCGGCAACGCCACCCTCATCGAATATGACGGGACCTGCCTCATGGTCGATTGCGGTTTTTCGGTGAAACAGACGGTCGCGCGCCTGGCACGCTTGGCACGCACCGGCGAGGACCTGGCGGCGATCCTGGTGACCCACGAGCATTCCGATCATCTGGGCGGCGTCGGCGTGGTCGCCCGCCAGTTCAACCTGCCGGTGTGGATGACGCCCGGGACCTGGCGCGCCGCCCAAGGCGGCGCCATCGGCCCGCTCCCCGATCTGCGCCTGTTCAACTGCCACGAGCGCTTCACGGTCGGCGCCATCGAGGTCGAACCCTTCCCGGTGCCGCACGACGCCGAGGAACCCAGCCAATTCGTGTTCGGTAACGGCGACCGGCGCATCGGCGTGCTGACCGACACCGGCGCCAGCACCCCGCATATCGAGGCGAGCCTGGACGGCTGCGACGCGCTGCTGCTCGAATGCAATCACGATCGAGACATGCTCCGCAACGGCCCGTACCCGGCGTCGCTGAAGGAGCGCGTCGGCGGACCGCTCGGCCATCTCGACAACGATTCGGCCGCGCGCCTGCTGCGGCGCATCGATTCGTCGCAATTGCGCCATCTGGTCGCCGGCCATTTGAGCAAAACCAACAACACCCCGGAACTCGCACGCGACGCCTTGAGCGCGGCCTTCGATTGCGACCCGGAGTGGGTGCGCATCGCCGACCAGGAGCGCGGGCTGGCGTGGTGTGTGTTGGATTAGAATAATCTAATGATTTCTTGCCGCAGAGACGCAGAGAACGCAGAGATTTAACTACTGGATCACCAAAAATAGGATTTTCCAATTTTAAATGATTTTCTCTGCGCTCTCTGCGTCTCTGCGGCAAAAACTATTACAAGCTATTTTGTGCCCACTCAACGTTAAGTGGTGCCTATGACGCGCACACCACCTTCTACCCCCGGTGCCGGCAAGGTCGTGGCGTTCACCGCGTCGCGGCCCGGGGCGGCGCGCGGCGCGCTGTTGAACCTGGCCGGTTCGGCGGCGCTCACGCCGTTTCGGCGCGAGCGCCTGCTCGCGCGCCTGACCGCCGCGCTGCCGGAGCTCACCGATGTGCAGGCGCGCTACCGGCACTTCGCGCTGTGCGCGGCCGAACTGAGCGGCGCGGAGCAGGCGGTGCTGCAAAAATTGCTCAGCTACGGCCCGCGCCAGGACGACGGCGAGCCGCACGGCGCGCTGCTGCTGGCGGTGCCGCGCCTCGGCACGATCTCACCGTGGTCGACCAAGGCCAGCGACATCGCCCGCCATTGCGGGCTGGACAAGATCACGCGCCTGGAGCGCGGAGTCGCCTGGTATTTCACGTTCGCCGCCGGTACCGAGCTGGACGCGGGGCGGCGGGAACGAATCCTGCCGTTCATTCACGACCGCATGACCGAGAGCGTGCTCGACGGTTTCGCCCAGGCCGAGGAGCTGTTCCGTGACGGTGTGCCGGCGCCGCTCGGGGTGGTCGATGTGTTGAGCGGCGGACGCGGCGCGCTCGACGACGCCAACCGCGCGCTCGGGCTGGCGCTGTCGGCCGACGAGATCGAGTACCTGGTCGAGAATTTCCAGCGCGCCGAGCGCAATCCCACCGACGTCGAGCTCATGATGTTCGCCCAGGCCAACTCCGAGCATTGCCGCCACAAGATTTTCAACGCCGACTGGATCATCGACGGCCGGCGTCAGGACCAGTCGCTGTTCGCCATGATCCGCACCACCCACGCCCTCAACCCGCGCGGCACGCTGGTCGCCTACGAGGACAACGCCTCGGTTATCGAGGGCGTCACCACCGCGCGCTGGTTCCCCGACCCGATCACGCACAACTATCGCTATCGCGACGATGCCATGCCGATCCTGATGAAGGTCGAGACCCACAACCACCCGACCGCGATCTCGCCGTTCCCGGGCGCGGCCACCGGCTCGGGCGGGGAGATTCGCGACGAGGGCGCGACTGGGCGCGGCGCCAAGCCCAAGGCGGGCGTCACCGGGTTCTCGGTATCGAACCTGCGCATCCCGGACGCCTTACAGCCCTGGGAGACCGATTACGGCAAGCCCGGACGCATCGCCAGCGCGCTCGAGATCATGCTCGACGCGCCGCTCGGCGGGGCGGCGTTCAACAACGAATTCGGCCGGCCCAACATCGGCGGCTATTTCCGCTGTTACGAAGAGCGTGTCGAGGACGAGGTGCGCGGCTATCACAAGCCGATCATGCTGGCCGGCGGCCTCGGCAATATCTCGGCCGCGCACGTCCTCAAGCAGCCGTTGCCGGTCGGCGCGCACGTCATCGTGCTGGGCGGACCGGCGATGTTGATCGGCCTGGGCGGCGGCGCGGCGTCGAGCATGGCGACCGGCACCAGCCACGAGGAACTGGATTTCGCCTCGGTGCAGCGCGGCAACGCCGAGATGCAGCGCCGCTGTCAGGAAGTGATCGACCAGTGCTGGGCGTTGGCCGCCGACAATCCGATTCTGTCGATCCACGACGTCGGCGCCGGCGGCCTGTCGAACGCCGTCCCGGAGCTGATCCACGCCGCCGGGTTGGGCGGGGACTTCGAGCTGCGCGCGGTGCCGAACGACCAGCCGGCGATGTCGCCGATGCAGATCTGGTGCAACGAGGCCCAGGAACGCTACGTGCTGGCGGTCGACGGCGCGCACCTCGACTTGTTCAAGCAGCTGTGCGCGCGCGAGCGTTGCCCGTACGCCGTGATCGGCACGACCCAGGCGCACAAGCGCCTGGTGCTGCGCGACGGCCGGCCCGGCGCCCCGGCCGCGCCCGTGCCGATCGACATGGAACTCGCCGTGCTGCTCGGCAAACCGCCCAAGATGCTGCGCGACGTGAAGCGCCGCAAGCGCCGGCCGCCGGCGTTCAAGACCAAGGGCATCGACATCAAGGATGCCGCCCGGCGGGTGCTGCATCACCCGACCGTGGCCAGCAAGAATTTCCTGATCACGATCGGTGACCGCTCTGTCTCCGGCCTGGTGTGCCGCGACCAGATGGTCGGTCCCTGGCAGGTGCCGGTCGCGGACGTGGCGGTCACGGCCAGCGGCTACCAGGCGGTCAGCGGCGAGGCCATGGCGATCGGCGAGCGCACGCCGCTGGCGCTCATCGACCCGGCGGCCAGCGGGCGCATGGCGATCGGCGAGGCGCTCACCAACATCGCCGCCAGCCGCATCGAGAAACTGCCGGACGTGAAACTCTCGGCCAACTGGATGGCGGCCGCCGGCCACCCGGGCGAGGACGCGGCGCTCTAC
>JACREH010000094.1 GCA_016218345.1 Gammaproteobacteria bacterium
CGGTACATCCGCGCCCTGCAAGTGGCGGCCGGGTTCGACGTGGCGGACAACCACATCGTCGAGCAGGTGCAGGCGGGCGATCTGGTGATTACCGCCGATATTCCGCTGGCGGCGGCGGTGATCGCGCGCGCCGCGCACGCGCTGAATCCGCGCGGCGAGCGGTATACGACCGAGAACATTCGCGAGCGGCTGAACATGCGCGACTTCATGGACTCGTTGCGCAGCAGCGGCGTGAATACCGGCGGCCCGCCGGCGCTCGGCCACGGCGACCGGCAGGCGTTCGCCAACCAACTCGACGTGTTCTTGCACAAGCATGCCCGGGGGCAGTAAATCTACGGGCCAGAGTTACTGAAATCTGCGGCTGTGTTGGCGCAGGTGACAGTCGGCGATTATCGGGCGTTCACGCGGCGCGCGCTTTCTTCGATGGCCGGATCAGGGATTCGGCGGGGATGCCGAGCTGGCGGTGCAGCTCCTGGATCATCTTCAGCGTCAACGGCCGCTTGCGGTTGAGGATCTCGTAGACGCGGTTGGAGCGGCCGATCATCGGCTCCAGATCCTTCACGGTCAATCCTTTGCTTCCCATGGCGTATTTGATCGCCTCGACCGGGTCAGGCAGGTCGAGCGGGTAATGTTTGGCCACGTAGGCCTCCACCAGCGTGACCAGCAACTCGAGCCGGTCGCCACTGGGCGTGCGGGGCCTGGCGTCCATCAGCGCCTCGATTTCCTTGAGGGCGGCCCGATAGTCGGCTTTGGTCTTAATGGGTTTGATATCCATGGGTTCGAATCCTCAGATTGTCTGGGCGTCGATCCGGTCGTACTGGGCATGGGTGCCGATGAAGCGGATGCCCGCGCGGGGGGTGGTTGTCCCCATCGCTACGCGGTGTTACTATAGTATTACCACAGAATCTGGAGTCTCCATGACCGCTACAACCACGCTCAAGCTGCCCGATAAACTCAAAACACGTATTGCCCGGTTGGCCAAGGAGACCGGCCGGTCGGCGCATAGCCTGATGCTCGAGGCGCTGGAGCGCGAGGTGGCGCGGGAAGAGCGCATGCGCGAGTTCGTGCGCGAGGCGCTGGCGGCGGATGCCGGCGTCGAGGAAGGCGCGGCGGTCTACCGGGCGGAGGACGTGCATGCCTGGCTGGAGCGTCTGGCCCGCAATCCCAAGGCGGCGCGGCCCAAGCCTTGGCGCAGGTAGTTTATACACGGAACGCGCTCGCCAATCTGGAGCGGGCATTCGCGTTTCTCGCGGAGCACGATCCCGCCGCGGCGGTGGACGCGGCGGTTGCGATTCGCGAGGCCGTCAGGATTCTTTCGGGCCACCCGTTGATCGGTCGGCGCGTCGAAGGCGAGATACGCGAACTGGTCATTTCCTACGGCAAGACCGGTTATATCGCCCTCTATCGCATCTTGCCCGAGCAGGGCCTGATTCGCATACTGGCAATCAGGCACCAGCGCGAACTGGACTATCCGGGCTGATTAGAATCTCTCGCAAAATACATGTAGGGCGGGCACCGCCCACCTTCAGACGGCCTGACGAAGCCGGGTTGGTGGGCGATGCCCACCCTACGAATATATGCCGTGTATTTTTGAGACAGGTTCTAGGTTGTTGAAAAAGTTCACCTTGCTCTTTCTCAACACGAGGCCCTGGCCCACTCCGTAGCCGTGTCCACCCGTCGGTGGCGGGCGGCTACTCGAACGGCGTGCCGACCGGGTTCTTCGCGCGCTCGCGCAACTGGGCGCGCAACTGCGCACGCAGCTTCTCGCGTGCCGCCGCCTCCGCCGCGAGCTCTTTCTCCGATTTCGGCTTCGGCGGCTCGGTCACGGTCTTGGGATTTTCCGCCGGCTTGGGGGCGGCCGCCGGTTTGGGCGGCTCCGGTGCCCGGCGCGCCTCCTGTTCGCGCAGCAATTTCCCCGCGGTGCCGGCACGCGCGGCGTCCTCTTCGATCTGCTTGCGGTGCGCGAGCTTGCGCTTGGCGAGTGGGTTGCCCTTGGCCGCGGACTTTTCGTACTCTTCGAACGCCTGCTTCATATCCATCGGGGTGCCGAGCCCGTGCTCGTACATCTCGCCCAGGTAGTACTGGGCGGCCGGGTCGCCCTTGGCGGCCATCGTTTCTTGCGCCTTGAACAGCCGCTGGTCGGCGTCGTCCAAGTTGGCCGCGAGCGATATCGGCGTGGCGATGGCAAGGGCGAAAGCGATTACATGACGTTTCATCGGTGTACCTCCGGGTGTCCATGCGCGCCCGTCCCTCGGGGGAAAACCGGGGAGTGGTCCTGACCCCTAACGATTATGCAAAATAACAATATAGTCCAATTCCGCGGCCGTGCCGGTCCGGTTCGGGCAGGGTGTTGGGGAGCGCAGAGTTGTATATATGTGAGATTTCAACACCTGAAATGCGGCACTACCACAACAACTCCCGTTCGGATCGGAACTCCATCTCTTTTTCGGAAACGGGATCGTGGAAGCGAATCGTTCTGGCCAGAAGCTGGAGCGGCTGGGCGAAATCATCGTCGGTTTGCGGTTGCAGAACCGGATAGACCCGGTCGTTGACGATGCTGAATCCCAGACCGCTCAGGTGCAGCCGCAGCTGATGGGTTTTGCCGGTCACCGGCTGCAAATTGAACCGCCCGCGGTTGCCGTTAATTTCCACGAGCTGGATGTGCGAGCGGGCATTGGCGACACCCGGGACGGTTTTCATTCGGAACCGCGGTTCGCCCCGGACGATTCGGTTTTCGACGATCCATCGATTCTCCGGCGGAGGCCGGTTCACTTCCGCCAGCGCCTGGTAGGTTTTCTCCACTTTCCCGTGCATGAAGAGCCCGTGGTAGAGGCCGCGGGTGTTTTTGTTGACGGAGAAAATGACAAGCCCCGCGGTCTCGCGGTCCAACCGGTGAAGCGGCGTCAGATCGTCGATGCCGGTGCGGTTGCGCAAGCGGTTCAATAAACATTCCTGCACGTAGCGGCCGCCCGGAATCACCGGCAGAAAATGCGGCTTGCAAGCCACCAGTATCTCGTCGTTTTGAAACAGGATTTGTTCCGCGAACGGAATGACCGGCTCGTTTTCGATTTCCCGGAAATAGAATAGCCGTCGGGAGGGGGAATACTTCGTGTCCGCGGTGATGGGGTTTCCCCGGTCGTCCAGCACCTTGCCTTCCTGAATGCGTTCCGCCCACCGCTCCCGGGAAACCGCCGGGAACGTTTTGGATAGAAATTCCACTATCGAGGGATAGGGCTTTTCCGCCGCCGGCAGCGTGACGACGGAAGGGCGTTTGGCAATAGCCATTTACAACGAAATCCGGGACAGAATTTGTTGCTGCCGATATCCCTATGTCGGCGGCTTTTGGCACGTCCCGGAATCCGAGGTCGCCGGCACCTTGACGCATTGGAGGCCCTTCTGGCACGCCACGTTTTTCGTGACCTGCCCTATTTTGACCTGTCCGCACTTTCCTCCCACGCCGGGCTGAGATATTCCTCCCTCACTCTTACCGTCTCCTGTCAGAGACCGACAGATGCCTAACGAGCAGGACGGGCGGGCGGCGGGACACTCGGAATCGGCATTGCACCGAAGCTCCTTGCACTCCTTGATCCCCGGGACCAGCGAATTCTGACAAACCTGATGCGTGGGACATTGGCCGGTGCTGGTACAAGCCGCAAGGGCCGGTTGGGCACTGAGCATGATCGGTAGCAGTACACCGATCTTGACCATCATGACGGTGGGAATGGCGAAACGCATGGCATCCTCCTGTTCTGGGCCGCTGGGCGCCGGACTAGGCCGCGGCACTGCGATTGAAATGGAAGATAGAAAGTATAAAGGCCCTTTCTCTGAGTACAGCCGTATCAGATCAGATCAAATGCGGAAAATCAAAATCCGGGACAGAGTAAATTTCTGCTATTAGGCTCGCTTCAGGCGCGTATCGGCCGGCAACCCAGCCCGTGTCTGGCAAAAAAGGGCTCGGAGCAATTGCTCGTCGATCAATCGCCCAGCTCCGGGCGCCGGCGCATATCGTTGACCACCCGCGGTAAATCCAGCCGATCGCGCGCCCCCAGGGCGAGCGCGGTCGCCATCAGCCGCGACCACTGCGGGTAATAGTGCGCGCTCTTTACGGCGAAGACGATCAGGCTGTTGCTGTCGTCGGGCTTGCTCCACCACACCCGGCCGTCGAAGATGCCATTGAGGCGATCGAGGTAAACCGCGCGTTTCGGTTCGCCGTTCCAGAGGTTGGCGACCAACACACCGTGCGCGCTCAATGCCTGCCAGCAGTTGGAATAGAACGATTTCGAGCACAGCCGATCCGGCAGGCCGGCGGCATCGTAACCATCCAGCAGCAGGACGTCGGCCTGGAGGTCGCTCCGCGCCAGGTATTCGCAGGCATCCACCTGCACCACCCGGAAGCGTTCGTCGTCCGCCGGGATCAGAAATTCGTCGCGCAGCGCGATCACATCCGGGTCGATCTCCAGGGTGGTGATGCGCGCCTGCGGAAACCGGCGATGGCAATACTTCGAGAGCGAGCCGCCACCGAGGCCGACCAGCAGGATATCGCGGGGTGCGGTATTGAACAGCAGGAAGCCCATCATGGTCCGGGTATAGCTCAGATCCAACTCGAATGGCGCCGATATTCGCATGGCGCTTTGCACGGTCCCGCCGCCGAAACGCAGGCAGCGCACGCCGTCCTGGTCGTGCACGCCCGGCGTGACCCGGTAGTCCTCCAGGATGTTCACAAGGTCGCTTAGGCCAGGTTTGGTCATTACCGTCGCTGAGTTTAATAGTATTGGGGATGGAGGGAATAAAATCTAATCGATCGTACGGCCCTGGGGCCCAGCGCAGACCCTTGGCCACTCGCGGCAAATCAGCCGTGGCGCGCGTTTTGGGTGTGAATCGTATTGGTCCGATAGCATAATCAGTTCGTAGGTGGCAGGGCTATGCCAAAGCCAATGGATCGGCTGTTCCGGCAGCCCGCCGGTGTTCGGCCGTTTACGAGTGGGTGGTCAGAAGCAGGCGCCCGGGCATGAGCGTGGATCGGCGTGATACTTTCGTGACCGGTCCCGGTCTATCATACTGAATAGCAATGTCCGCCCCACTCACCTCGGTTCCCACGACGCGACGCATTCTCGTGATCGAGGATGACCATGACATTTCACACCTGCTGGCGCTTAACCTGCGTGGGCTCGGCCACGAGGTCTGTCTAGCCGCCTCTGGGACAGAGGGGTTGGGGCGGGCACAGGCCGCGCGCTACGATCTGATCGTGCTCGACCTGCGGCTGCCCGGTATCGACGGACTTGAGGTCTGCCGTCGGTTGCGCCAGCGCCCCGACTACACGCCGATTCTCATGCTCACGGCGCGCTGTACGGAGTTGGACCGCGTACTGGGGCTCGAGATCGGTGCGGACGATTACCTCACCAAGCCGTTCAGCGTTCCAGAATTGCTGGCGCGCGTGAAGGCGTTGTTTCGCCGCATCGAAGCCATGGCCGCCACCGCGAGCGCCAAAGCGCCGCCGGTGTTGCGCGCCGGCGAGCTCACCATCGATTCCACCAGGCGACGTGCCACACTCGGCGAGCGCATCGTCGAGCTTACCGCCAAGGAGTTCGATCTTCTCGCGCACTTCGCGGCCCACCCCGGACAGGTGTACACACGGGCGCAACTGCTCGACGCGGTATGGGGTTACGGACACGACGGCTACGAACACACGGTCAACTCGCATATCAACCGGCTGCGCGCCAAGATCGAGGCCGATCCCACCGAGCCGCGTTACATCCTCACGGTCTGGGGTGTGGGCTACAAGTTCTCCGACGAGGAGTGGACTTGATCATGTGGCACACGCTCTATGGCCGGCTGGCGCTGCTGCTGCTTACGATTGTTGTGCTGATCGGCGTTTTACTTACCGCAGTGGTCCATTTCACGCTCGAGGACTACCAGGAGGAGGTGGCGCAGAAACTGCACCGCGACCTGGCCAAGCACATCGTGAAAATGAGCCCGGTGGCGAGCGATGCAGGAGTCAATATGGCCGCGGTCGAGGAAGTGTTCCATCACGCCATGGCGGTCAACCCGAGCATCGAGATGTACCTGCTCGGCGCGGATGGATTGGTGCTCGCCTATGTCGCCGAGCACGGCAAGATCAAGCGCGAGCGCGTCGATCTCGCGCCCATCCACCGATTCCTTTCGGGAGACGCGCTTCTGCCGCTGCGTGCCGACGATCCGCGCCAAGTCGACGGCCAGAAGATCTTCTCGGTCGCCCCGCTCGCGCCGGCGGCAGGCTATCTGTATGTGATCCTGGGCGGCGAGCAGCACGAGAACATCGCCTCGCTGGCGCGCGGCGGATACGTGCCGAAGCTGGTACTGACCGCGGCCGGCGCGAGCCTGCTGTTCGCGCTCATCGCCGGTCTGCTGGCCTTCGGTCTGCTCACCCGCCGGCTGCGCCGGTTTGCCCGCAAGGTCGAGGACTTTCGCACCGGGGGTTTCGCGACTCCGCTCATGGGCGTGCGCGGCACGACCACCGCCGTGGATGAGATCGATCGCCTCGATCGAACTTTCGACGAAATGGCCGGAAGGTTGCACGAGCAAATGCACCGACTCGCCGCGGCCGATCGCCTGCGACGCGAGCTCGTAGCCAACGTGTCGCACGATCTTCGCACACCACTCGCCGCTATGCAGGGATACCTCGACACTCTGTTGTTGCAGCACGAGCGCCTCGACACGCGGGCTCAACGCGAATACATCGAGATCGCCAGACGCCATAGCCAGCGCCTGGCCGATCTGATACAGGAGCTGTTCGATCTCGCCAAGCTCGATTCGGGCGAGGCACAGCCGCAGTGCGAGCCGTTTGCGATCGCCGAGCTCATGCAGGACGTGGCCCAAAAGTTCCGGCTCAGCGCCCAGCAGAAGGGCGTGACTCTCGATGTGGAGGCGCCGCCTGCGGCGCCGTTCGTCACCGCCGATATCGGCCTGATCGAGCGCGTCTTCCAGAATCTCATCGACAACGCTCTGCACCACACCCCGCAAGGTGGGACGATTCGGCTGAGGCTCGTGCCGAACGGCGCCGTGGCGCGCATTGAGGTGAGCGATACGGGCGATGGCATCGCGCCGCATCACCTGCCCTATCTGTTCGAGCGATTCTATCGTGTGCAGGACAACCGGCCCGCCGGCGGGACCGGCCTGGGGCTTGCGATCGCGCGGCGAATTCTTGAGCTGCATGGCAGCCGCATCCGGGTCGAGAGCCAGCCCGGTGCCGGCGCAACTTTCCACTTTTACCTCCCGGTTACGCGGGCGGCGTGACAGAAATTTGAAGACTTCGTGATCGGTGCGCGATTGCGTACCGTCATGCTCCGTTACGCGCTGCTGACGTTTGGCAGGCGTAATTTACCCACCCTCATCAAGGAGACATGTTCATGAAGCAATTCATCGCGATGTTGACCGTCGCCGCGCTCGTGGCGGCACCTACGTCTGCCAACGCCGACGACGATTTCTACGAGGTTACCGTTACCAATCTGACCCGCGGACAGTCGTTCACGCCGATATTGGTCGCTACCCACCGGCCCGGAGTGGCGCTGTTCGAGCCCGGACAACCGGCAAGCCCGGAACTGGCGATCCTGGCGGAGGGCGGCGACACCGC
>JACREH010000097.1 GCA_016218345.1 Gammaproteobacteria bacterium
CAGAAACTCGCGCCGCGCTGCCGCGACGAATCTGGCGCGCTTCACCGAGTCAGGCGCCGCGCTTCCGCAAAAACATCCTCTGCGGCGTAGGCTTGTGTTTCGCCGCGATCAAATGCGGCAACGCGCTCTTCGATCTCTTGGGCCCACGTCGTTTCGATCTCGGAAAGCGGCGCCCGTAGTGACTCAAGCAGAGTCTCCGCGAGCTTGGCACGATCTTCAGCCGCCAAAGCCTGGGCTTGTTGTTCGATCTCTTTAAGGGAAGCAGCCATACCCCACCTCGTAGTCGGAATCTCAATTTTACGCCATGATCAGCATCATGTCTTGAACTGCTATCTAAAACTAGACACCCTAAACGGTGCCTATATTGGGCGGCCCTCATGGTGTCCAATTCTTGCCGCACCGTCAATCTCCTTTAAGACACGGCCCGGGAAACGTGGCCCTGAATATCGCTTTTCTTGGCGTTCTTGGCGGTTCAAGACCATAATCCATCTTCAAAATTCAGGAACGAACATGGCCTACCAAAGCTGGCACGAAGAAAAACAATCCGCCTGGCTGTACCGGGAACTGGCGCGCGCCGAGGCTGATCCCGTGAAGGCCAAGCTCTTCGATGCGCTCGCCACCGCCGCCGAAGACCAGGCCACGATCTGGCTCAAGAAACTCACCGAGAGCGGCGCGCCGGCCCCGGTGTTCCGGCCCGGCGCGCGGGCGCGGCTGGTGGCGGCGCTCGCCCGCCGGCGCGGGCCACGCGCAGTGCGGCCGGTGCTCGCCGCCATGAAGGTGCGCGGGCTGTCGGTGTACAGCGCTGCCCCGCCGGGGCACGCGATGCCGACCCGCGTCGAGCAGGTCGGCGGCCGGCATCGCGGCATCGGCAGCGGCGGCAACCTGCGCGCGGCGGTGTTCGGCGTGAACGACGGGTTGGTGTCCAACACCAGCCTGATCATGGGCGTGGCCGGCGCGAGCGGCGACCCGGCGACGATCGTGACCGCGGGCGCGGCCGGACTGCTGGCCGGGGCGCTGTCGATGGCGGCCGGCGAATACGTGTCGATGCGCTCGCAGCGCGAGATGTTCGAATACCAGATCGGGCTGGAACGCCAGGAGCTGAACGAATACCCGCAGGAGGAGGCCGAGGAACTGGCGCTCATCTACCAGGCGCGCGGCATGGACCTGGAACAGGCGCGCGGCGTGGCGCGGCAACTGCTGCAAGACCCGCAACACGCGCTCGATACCCTGGCGCGCGAGGAATTGGGCCTGAACCCGGACGATCTCGGCTCGCCGTGGGGCGCGGCGCTGTTTTCGTTCCTGGCGTTCACCGCCGGTGCGCTGATTCCGCTCGTGCCGTTCGCGGTGCGGATCGGTCCGTCGGCCCTGGTCGCGGCGGCGCTGCTGGCCGGGTTCGCCTTGTTCGCGGTCGGCACGACGTTGAGTCTGTTCACCGGCCGCGGCGCGCTCGCGAGCGGCCTGCGCATGATGCTGATCGGCGGCGCGTCGGGGCTGGCCACCTATACGATCGGGAAACTCCTGGGCGTGGCGTTGGCGTAGTCTGGTACTAATTTTTTGCCGCAGATGAACGCAGATTTACGCAGATAAAACAAACCACCGATCCGGTTTGACCGGATATTGATCGGCGTTCATCTGCGTTTATCTGTGGCTAACGTTTTTGTTTCTCGCGCAGCATGCGGGTTTCGTACCGCCGCGCCTCGCCCGGCAAGCGGACGATGTCACCGGTGTGGATGGAAAACTTTCCGCTCTTCCGGTCCTGAAAATAAAGCCGGAGCGTCTGTTCGATCACCGGGAACGCCAGCTCGTCCCAGGGGATGTCCTTTTCCTCGTACAGCGCCACCTCCAGGCTTTCCTCGCCGGGACCGAAATCGGTGTCGAGCAGGTTGCCGCGGAACATGACGTACACCTGGTTGACGTGCGGCAGATTGAACAGCGTGTGCAGGTCGAGCATCTCGACGCGCGCGCCGGCCTCCTCCAGGGTTTCGCGCAGCGCGCCTTGGATAGTGGTCTCGTCGTTTTCCAGGAAGCCGGCCGGCAGTGTCCACAGCCCGTGGCGCGGCTCGATGGCGCGCCTGCACAGCAACACCTTGTCCTGCCATTGCGGGATGCAGCCGACCACGACCTTGGGGTTCTGATAATGGATCGCGCCGCACGCGGCACACACATGCCGTGGGTGGCTGTCGCCCGCGGGGATGCGCACCGTTACCGGCGCGCCGCAATGGCTGCAAAAGTTCATGGGTTGGCGTTGGACAGAAGCTGGAACACTTGAAGATTTATTATACCGCGCCGCCGGGGCACATGGTCGCCGGTGGCGCCGAAACCGCGCCGTCACGCCCGGTTACGCCCCCCTGAGCCGGGTGCATCTGACGCCGCCAGCCGTCGTTCCGGCTTGCTTGACGCAGGTCAAGCAGATGCGACGAATAATGGGAAAGAATCCACCGGACATGAACGAAAAAGCGAGGACAACGATATGTTCCCGGTCAAACGCAGCGATACCTTAATAAGACCCGCGGTCGGATGGGCGCTCGGCGGCATCCTGGTCGTGGCGATCGCCGTGGGATTCGGCGGCGCCCTGCGGCCGGCATGGGCGCAAGAAAAACCCAAGGCCAAGCCGCCCGGCGTTCCGGTCGAGGTGACGCCCGAGATGTGGGGCGCCGGACCGGTGTCGAGCGGGGTGACGCTGCCGCCGATCCCGCCGGTGACCGGCAACCGCAAGCAGCCGGTGCCGTCCTGGGGCAAGCCGCTGCCCTATCCGATCGTGATCGCCGACCGGCGCAACAACCGCCTGATCGAGGTCACGCCCGACAAGCGCATCGTTTGGGAGCTGCCCTCGCCCGACATGGTGCTCTATCGCGGCAACGAGGACGTGAACTTCTCGCCCGACGGCAAGCTGCTGGCGGTGAGCGAGGAGGACAACTACGACATCCATATCGTGGATTACGAGAAGCGCGCGGTCACCTGGACCTACGGCGTGCCGGACCACAAGGGCAGCGCGCCGGGTTATCTCAACTACCCGGACGATGCGCACATTCTGGAAGACGGCAATTTTCTCACGGCCGACATCCGCAACCACCGCGTGCTGATCATAGACCCGCGCACCAACAAGATCGTCACGCAATGGGGCACGGTCGGCAAGCGCAACCACAACCCGCCGCACGAGCTGGCCGCGCCGAACGGCGCGACCCCGCTGGAGAACGGCGACATCCTGATCACCGAGATCGGCGGCGCGTGGATCACGCGCATCACGCGCGACTCGAAGGTGGTGTGGAGCGTGCAGGCGCCGCGCGTCAACTATCCGTCCGACGCCTTCCCGACCGTGGACGGCAAGCACGTGATCGTGGCCGATTTCTGGAAGCCCGGACGGGTGGTGATCTTCGACCCGGCCACGCGCAAGGTGCTGTGGGACTACTACGTCAAGGAAGGCGAGAAAATGCTCGACCATCCCTCGCTCGCGCGCGAGCTGCCCGACACCGGCGACATCCTGGTCGCCGACGATCTGCGCGAGCGGGTGATCGTGATCGACCGCAAGACCAAGGAGATCATCTGGCAGTACGGCGTCACCGACGTAAAGGGCCACAAGCCCGGCTATCTCTGGTACCCGGACGGCTTCGACATCGACGTGTTCCGCGATTGGAGAAAAGCGCTGGGCGGAAAATAGGCCGCCCTGGTTTGACCTGCGTCAAAGCGTGACGAACGCCGGCGGTTATGCTGCTTATGTCGGTATACGAACACATTCTAACTATTACAATCTCGGCACCCGATCGCCATGACCCGAATGCGCACCCGCAACCCCCGTTCGCTCCGCCAGATGCGCCGCGATCGGCTGACCAAGGAACAGGTACGCGATACCTGCCGTTCCAAAGGCAAGCCGCGCGAACCGACCGTGTGTCCGGAATGCGGCGTGGTCTTCCACAACGGCCGCTGGCAATGGCTGGAAGCGCCGGCCGATGCACGGCCGAGTCTGTGCCCGGCCTGCCAGCGCGGGCACGATCGCAATCCGGGCGGCTATCTCACGCTCAGCGGGGAATTTTTCCGGGAACATCGCGACGCGATCCTGCACGCGGCGCGCACCGTCGAGGCCCGTGAAAAGGCCGAACACCCGCTGC
>JACREH010000095.1 GCA_016218345.1 Gammaproteobacteria bacterium
GGCCAACGAGTTGATGGCCCATACCTACAGCCACCTGTACGGCCTGCCGACCACCGGCCTGCGGTTCTTCACCGTCTACGGCCCGTGGGGCCGGCCGGACATGTCGCCGTCCTTGTTCGCCGGCGCGATCCTGGCGGGCAAACCGATCGACGTGTTCAACGACGGCAAGATGCAGCGCGATTTCACCTATATCGACGACATCGTCGAGGGCGTGGTGCGCGTCCTCGATCACATCCCCGCCCCCAACCCGGCCTTCGACCCGCTCCACCCCGACCCGGCCGCCAGCCACGCGCCCTATCGCCTGTTCCACATCGGCAACCACCAGCCCGTCGAGCTCATGACCTTCATCGAAACCATCGAACGCGCGAGCGGGACACAAGCCCAGAAAAACCTGCTGCCCATGCAAGCCGGCGACGTGGTCGCGACCTATGCCGACATCGAGGATTTGCAGCGCGCCGTCGGCTTCGCGCCGCGCACGCCGTTGGCCGATGGCATTGGAAAATTTGTTGCGTGGTATCGGGAGTATTACGGGAAGCGTGGGGCGTAGCGCCACGCTTACGTCGTGAGAGTTTTGATTTTTTATATCGCTACCGCGATATCATTGCGGTTCCCGCACCGCGGGCGGGTTACTTTCCTTTCGGGGAAAGTAACCAAAGCCACTTTGCCCCTTCGTCGCACCCCCACATCAAAGCGCAACGCGCTTTGATGTGGGGGTGCCCTGCGCTCCTCGGTCAGCGAGGGGGTTTTTCGACAGTACATCCATGTACTGCGAAAAACGCGCGCATCCCATGCGCGCCCCTGGCGGGCCTTGTCCTCACCGACCTGCGGTGCTCGGTGCGACTCAAGGGGCGGAACTTCAGAAAACCAAAGAAATAAAGGGCAGCGTCCCTTTAAACCAGTCCCATTTTTGTTTCCGTTTTTGTTCTTTGCGCTCAGCCGCACCCGCTTGCAGGCGTCGGCCTAGCAACAGGTTAGGCCTCTCAATGCAAACCAGCAAGCACATCAGCATCTAATTTCTGAAGAGACTCTCGATACATCGCGAATACATCATCAAACGCCTTTCGCATCTGATCGTAGTGTAGACCGGCTTGGACGACTGTGGCCCCGCCCGTTACCCGGAAAACTCGATGACAGAGCTCCTGCAACGGAAAGAACGCTGCAAGCCAGATTTCGATGGTTCGGTACACCTCAACGTCAGGCACCCCTAGAGCGAATACCTTGCCGTCAGGTGACAGACGATTCGGCTGAAGGCTTGAGCTTGTAAGCGTGTGCCCGTGGATTCCAAAGGTTGAGGCCAAGTCGTATAGCTTGTGGACGTACACCTCGATCCTGTCGGAGTCGGAAAAACGGAAGGCGTCCCGATACGCATTCTTCTGCGCTTTTCCATTCACGCGGTTCAGCCATGTGTCTACTAGAGTTGCATCGTCTGAAATACGACCCACATCGCGCGCAAGTTCTGCTGCCATCCGAAGCAAAGCGAGGCCTTCGTCGAGCCGTCGATCAATAAGCAAGAAAAAGGACTCCATCTGGTAGTTGAGGACGGTCTGCCACATCGTCAGCCGGTGCGATCCGCCTGCCGGCAGCACTCCATCCTTTGCAACGGCGGAGACTAAACCCCGCGAAACGAGGTATGCGCCGTTGACAGTGTCCCATACGCCCTCCTGTTCCTTTTGGAAGTCGCGAAAATTCGCAAGCTTCCTTTCCAGAAGCGAATCGAGCTCGGGCGACTCAGATAGAGGCATAACGCTGCACTGAGAGACGCGAGGCATGAATCTGGCGGGAAACGGTACGCCGTATCACCGCATCCACCGCGAACGCAAAGTTGGGTTTCATTCAGACCTTCCCGAAAATATTCCACTTGTTTTGAAATCGCCTGGCATCTTTCAACCAGAAGGAGTACCAAGTTGATTTTCCTTGCTTGGAGATGGTCATTTTCTTTGACACCTCGCGACTCGGTACGGGGTACATTTCGACAATCTCTCCATCTTTTCTGAGATTCACGAATATGTAAATGTGGCTACTCGACACAAGCTTTTTTGACTTTTCGCTCAACAACCAGAAGTTGAAGGTGCTCGCATTTGTTTTTACTTGAACTGAGTATGCGCGCTTGCACTCTTGATCTGTGACTAGAAGATCGGCCCCGATAGCACTACGTGAAGTCGGAGACACGATAAAACCCAGCCGAGCAAGCTCAGCAGCCACGAGGTACACGCCTCGCATTCCTGTCATTTGTTGCTTCGAGGCCATAACTGAAGCTCAAAGTTTATGAAATCTAACGGGACTGTAGAAATAATCCTTTTTTCGATGCAAACGAATCTAAAGTGATGCAGGGCAATAAAACGGTAACGGTAGTTATGATTACCGCCTTTGGCCGTATGCGAGAATCCTTACCACACAGGTCTGGGGGTTTCTGGTGGCGTTTTCCATTTCGAGTACTGATTTTTCTCTGTCAATTGTGATTGCAAATTTGCACTCGTCAAGGGGTTCTCCTACAGTCTCAATGTCTTGCTGTGCGGCTGGCAAGCAGGGCGACGAAAAATGGTGAGAAGCTTCCGGCCCATCTGCACAAGCCAGAGTTAAACCTTATCTTCGCAGGGCCTTGCGAATGCGACTTAGTCGGCGCGTTTGGTCCTGCTGAATCTTGCGTAAAACGCGCGTGAGATCAGCGTCACGATGGAGATGGCCACTCACAACATTTCCGGGTGGTTCTGCTACACGAAGAAGCAAGGTTTCTATGTCTTTCAGGTACCGGACTCGACCGATCCGAAAAATGGCAAAGCGGTTCCATTTTCCTTTATGTTTATTCTTCGTGTGGCCCAATAGCCGCCAATATAGGTTGGTCGCGAGCCCCACGTAGTAAAGCCGATTCCGTTTATACAGGGCGTAAATTCCCGCGTAATCGCGCATGATCTCGTAGAGCCCGCTTCTGAACGAGGGCTCGCCAAGCAACTCGATCGGCAGTGGCTGTGACATACCCTTAATCAGTGCGCCCTTGTTTGAGCGCTTCTTCGGGTGCCGTATTTTATTGTTCTTGAGCTTGGCCATGCGGATAAATTATGAGGTCTAACTTACAAAATAGACGTCCTAAATGTTGGGTTGTAAAACATGTAAACATGTAAACATGAAAAATGACACATAGTATTCGTGAACCGATTGAATTCAGGGACTTACCCTAACACGGCCCCCAATAACATTCACCCTCACGGCTTCGGCATCTCCGGCGACGGCGCCAGTCGGCCGGCGCGGCGGATGGTGAGCGCACCGGCCAGGCATACCAGGACCGTGCCCAGCAACGAAAATCCGTCCGGCACTTCGTCCCACAGCGTCCAGCCGATGATGCCGGCGAACACCACGATGGTGTACACGAACGGGCCGATCTGGGCGGCCGGGGCCTGGGCGTAGGCGCGCGTCATCAGGAGTTGCGCGGCGCTCGCCAGGGCGCCCATGGCGACGAGCAGGCCCCAGAATTCGATCGGCGGGGTTGTCCAGCTCCAGACGAGCGGCACGGCCGAGACCACGGTGGCGATTGCGGTGAAATAAAACACGATGCGCGTAGCCGATTCGGTGCGGGTGAGATTGCGGATGCTGGCCATGGCGAGCGCCGCCAGCACGCCGGAGGCGAGCCCGATGAGCGCCACCGGCTGGAACAGCGCCAGGCCCGGCTTCAGGATGAGCGTCACCCCGATAAAGCCGATCGCGAGCATGCCCCACATGCGCCGCGGCACCGCTTCGCCCAACCACACATAGGCGATGAGCGGGATGAACAGCGGCGTGGTGTAGTTGAGCAGCGTGGCCTCGGCCAGGCGCATGTGCGCGAGCGCGTAAAAAAAGCAATACATCGCGGCCAGCCCGGCGAGCCCGCGCACCAGGTGCTGGGGAAAACGGCGCGTGGCCAGGCCGCGCACGCCCTTGTGCAGAAACCACGGCGCCAGCGCCAGCAGCCCGAAGGCGCTGCGGAAGAACACCACCATCTCGTTCGGTAGCGACTGCGAAACGATCTTGACGATCGCGCCCATGGCGGCAAACAACAGGCTGGAGCCGATCATATACAGCGCGCCGCGTTTCAAGTGAAGCCCTACTGCGCTTCGCTCCGTTCGTCCTATCATAAGAAGTTGTTCGATCGCATTTTGTTTAGAGCCATAACAAAAAGAAAAAACTCAACGCAAAGGCGCTAAGACGCAAAGAAATTCTGAGTTTAAACGCAGGCGGATTTCCCCTGATTTCCCTTTGCGCCTTCGCGCCTTTGCGTTGAGTTGTCGATGTTTGGGTTATTCTATAAAAACGCTACACTAGCGGCACTTATAACCCTCGCGCGCGAAATATGCCACTCTCCCTCACCGCCCGGCGCGGCATCGGCCTGGCCGCGTTTCTGCTGAGCTTCCACACGCTGCTGGCCTACGGCCTGGCGCCCGGCGTGTTCCTGGTGCTGGTGGTGGCGCTCGGCATCGTCTACTACCGCACGGGTTACCTGGGCGCGGTTACCATCTCGCTGGCGCTGCTCGGTGTTACGTTGCTGTACGCGCTCGCCATCAAGCTCACCGGTTTCGAGAGCGCCATGTACTACCGGCCGCACGAACAACTCGCCACCTACGACTATAACTACAATCACCGCGTGTACCGGCGAAACGCCCGCATCGAGATGCGCATGCCCTACGGCGACCTGCAATCCATGACCAAGGCGCCCATCGCCCAGCCGCGCGAGGTCGTGTTCCAAACCGATTCCGACGGCTTCCGCAACGACCGCGACTACTACGGCCAGCGGTACGCGCTGGTGGGCGATTCGTTCATCGCCGCGGTCGGCGACAGCCAGGAGGCCATGCTCAACGTCCAGCTGGAACGCGATCACGGCCTCGCCGCCTACAACCTCGGCCACCCCGGGAATCTCAACGATTATCTCGCCTATATCCGCGGCTTCCGCGAGCGCTATGGAGAGAAGCCGGCGATCCTGCTGTTCCTGTTCGAGGGCAACGATTTTCCCAAGGCGTTGCCCGATCCGTCGAAAAAGAAATTCAGCACGTTCGGGTTGTTCTGGAAGCGTTACTACAACCTGTTCTCCGACACCGGCATGTTCCGCCTGACCAAGTCGCTGTATAAGCGCCTGTCCAAGCTCGACGAGATCGAGCGCTCGGAAAACGTGAAGGTCTTGAAGGTTGGCGACCAAACCGTCGCGTTCTACGCGCCCTACATCGACGTCACGAAAAAGGCCGACTATCGCCCGGACGCCGGCGTCGAACAGGCGATCGTCGCGACCGGCGCGCAGCACATCTTTTTCATCCCCACCAAGTACCGCGTGTACCACAACCACCTGGAACCGGGCACGCGCCTGCCGAACGCCTACTGGGACTATCTGAACGGCGTGTGCGGCAAACACCAACTGCAATGCACGAATCTCACCGCGCCGCTGACGACGGCCGCCGACCAACTGCTCAAGACCGGCCAACTGGTGTGGTGGAGCGACGACACCCACTGGAACGCGCACGGCATGGCGGTCGCGGTGCGGGTGGTGGCCGAACGTCTGAAAGATGCCCGATAACACCGTGAACCGCCTGAAGGCGGTGGATCTTTTTCTCCTTCCCCCTTCAAGGGGGAAGGCTAGGATGGGGGTGGGAACTTGCCATTCGTACCCACAGCAAACGCCTCACCCCCTCCCTTACCCTCCCCCTTCCAGGGGGAGGGAAATAGTTTGTAATCGTCGTAACGGTCAAACCTCAGTGTGTCCACCGACAGAACGGTGGGTTGCCTCGATTAACCACCAAGACAATAAGATAGGAACCCTGAAAATTGTCTTTCTTGGCGTTCTTGGCGGTTCAGGAGCGTAAAAAATCATCGCCTACAGCGATACAAAACCTCAACGCGCTGCGAGCGCGTCGCTTGCCGCCTCCTCCTGTCGTTCGAAAATAAACCCCGAATACCGGATGCGCTGACGACCGCCCTCGCGATAGGCGACGGTGGTGTCGCCGACATTGCGGCCGTAGCCGAACACATAGGCCTCGTCGTCCGAATACGGCATCACGACGATTTTCACGCGCCGGTCGTCGATCCCGGAGATTTCCAAATCCAGCAGCAGCCGGTCGCCCTCCACCAGCAAGCGGCAGTGTTCTAGGTTCACCAGGTATTCGGCGTCGGGATTGACGAGACGATAGTCGCCGACCCGCGCCCGCCACGCCGCCGGCAGCTCGTGAGGCGGGACTTTTTCCGCCACCGCCACGGTGCGGTCGCGCAACAGCACGAACTCGCGCCCGCCGACGCTGGCGAATTCCAAGGGCGGAAACGGGATGGCGATCGAAACCAGGCCGAGCAGCGATTTCTCGACCCGGAATTCGGTCGCGGACAGCGGCACCAGATCGAGTTCGTGGTCGAGCACCTGAAACTTGAGCCGTTCGCCGTCCAGCGCCACGCGCGCGAGCGTGCCCATCAGGCTGTAGTCGCCGACGTATTTTTGCAGGACCTCGGGCGCCAGCGTCACCGCCGGGCGCGGGGCGGACGGCGGCGCGGGCGCGATGCCGTCGCGTGCCAGCAAGGCCGCACGCAGCGCTTCTTCGGCCACTTCATAGATCAGGTCCTTGGCGCTGTCGGCGTTGGCGAGCACCGCCACGCCCAACTGTTTTTCCGGCAGCAGCACCATCTGGGCGTGATAGGCCTTGGTTCCGCCGTTGTGCCAGGCGACCGTGCCGGCGCCGTCGATCGCAAGACCGCCCAGGAACCAACCCAGGCCGGTGTCCTGACCGAAATGAAACGGGTTCTCGGCATATTGCGGCGTGAACATCGCGCGCCGCGTCGCTGGGTTGAGCGGCGGCGTTTGCGCGCCGGTTCCAGTCAGCACAAAGCGCATGAACCGGCTCATGTCGAGCGCGTTGCTGTACAGGCCGGCGGCCGGCACATCGCGCACCGGCGTAGGCGGCGCCGGCTGACCTTTTATATAGCCGTGCGCGAGCTTGGCGGCGATGGCGTCATCGAGCGTGAATCCCGAACGAGTCATGGCCAAGGGCCGGAACACCTCATCCCGCATGTAGGTGGCGAACTCCCGGCCGCTCACGCGCTCGATCGCCAGCCCGGTTAAATTGGTGCCGATATTGGAGTAGCTCAAGGTCGTGCCGGGCGGATAGGCGAGGTATTCGGTGCGCAGTTCCTCGGGCAGCCGACTGAGCGGCCGGTGCGAGAAAAATCCCTTGAGATGGAAGGTCGGCAGACCGGCGTGATGGCTGAGCAGCATGCGCGGCGTGATCGGGCTGGCCGCCGGCCAGCGCGACTGAATGGCGAATTCCGGCAGATACTGTGTGATCGGCTTATCGAGATCGATGTGGCCGCGCTCGACCAGGCCGAGCGCGGCCACCGCCGTCAGGATTTTCGACACCGACCCGACTTGATAGACGGTTTCGGCGTCGGCCGGAATGGCGCGTTCGGCATCGGCATATCCATAGCCCTTGGCCCACACCGGGCGCGAACCGTCGACCAGGGCGATGCTCAGACCCGGGACGTCGTGCTTGGCCATCTGGCGCGGGATGTACCAGTCGAGATAGTCCTGCATTCCGCGGTAATCGCCGGCCGCCGGGATAACGGCCGGCGGCGTGGCGCAACCCGCGAGTAGCAGGCCGAGCAACGCGCCATAAAAACGGCTGGTGGATGAAAGCATATGTATCGGAAACGCCGGGCGAAACGGCCAAGCAGGATAAGGTAATACCCATTCCCCCTCAAGGGGCGGGGATTCGCCGGCCATTTCTTGTATGGGCGCAACCGGCTCGCTATATTAAAACGGTACGCAGGACGCCCTGCGCCACCCTATTCCAGAACAACAACCGCGCCCGGAGGATGAGATGAACAGCCTCGAAAAAGCAGTGGAACTGGTTGTGCGTTGGCCGGCCAAGCAACAGGCACAGCGCAGGGAAGTCGTCAGCCGCCTCGACGCCGTCATCATGGACTGCCGCGCCGCGCTCGATATCTGGCGTGGCTATCTCGATTCGCCGGGCGCGCCCGGGGATCGCTGGGCGCTGGTCAGCTGGATTGGACCGGAACGCGCCAAGCGCCTGCATGAAATCAATCTGGGCGCCAAGGGTCGTCTGAAGGCACTCGCCGATGCCGCCGGCCCCGAGGCCGGGCGCTTCATCCTATTCGATGAGGACGTAATCGAGATGGCCTACCGTCTGCTGAACGACGGCGAGACCGGTCCGGACGCCGCCAAGGCGGCGGTGGCGCGCATGACCGAACGCATCGACCATTTGACCGATTTGGCGCAACGCCTGCGCACCGCCAAACCGCCGGCGGCAAAGGCGGCGCCCAAGGCCGCCATGAAGAAAACGGCCAAAAAGGCCACCGGACTGAAGAAAGCCACGGCGCGCAAAAAAACCAAGCCCGCGCCCAAGAAAAAATAAACCGAGAACGGTACAAGTCGGTCTCGATCCGACCGGAGGTGCCCGGCTTCACCGGCCGGACAACGGCGTATGTGGCAAAAAAAAGCGCCCCGCAAGGGGCGCTTTTTAGGTACATCCGATACGACTGGATTACTTCTTCTTCTCTTCCTTCGGCTCGCACTTCTTCATGCAGGCCGCGTCGTCCTTCTTGCACTTTTCCTTGCAGGCCTTCACCGGGTCGGCCTTGGCCGGGGCGCTGCCCGGAGCATCGGCGGCGAACACGTTGGAGGAGAGCATCAGGGCGAACATCAGGGCAAAAACGCCAGTCAAAGTCTTCATGGTTTACGTTTCCTCGTAGTGAATGTTGTAGATAACCCGGACGGTACCGACCTAAAATATCCGTCGTAACTGTCCGCACCGTTAGCAGTAGCAATCGCCATGCCAACCCGGGACTTGGCGATTTACCATGGAATTCAGTAAGATAGGGATCCTTCCCGATATCCACCGATCCAACCTACATTTTATTTACTACAAATTTTGTAGGATACTTCCTTTTATGAACAGCCCATGCCCCTGAACCTGCCCAAACTGAACCGCCTGCAGCGCAAGGTGGTGCTGATCATCCTGGTGATGGTGGTGGTGCCGATGCTGGTGGCCGGCGCCCTGGCCTCGGCCTGGGTGTCGTCGAATTTCGAGGAGCGCCTGCAACGCTGGATCGAGGAATCGGCGGTGGTCGCCCAGACCTGGCTGCAGGACTACCAGAACGACGCCATCCTGCTCGGCCATGTGTTGGCCGACGATCCGGAATTCATCGTGAATCTGGACAGTGCCGAACCGACGCCGCTGAAACAGCCGCTCGACCAGGTAATACAAAAGATGGGCATCAGCTTCGTGCAGGTCTACAACGCCCGCAACAAGCTGATCTACTCGTCGGCGCCGGTCAGCTTTCAGTCCTCCTGGGAACCCGGCCAGAGCGAGGCGGTTTTGAAGGTGACCCAAAAGAATAAAAGCGTGCTGGCGACGGTCGGCATCACGCCGCTGCCGCGCGAGGGCCTGGCGCGCTACTACGTGGTGCTGGGCAGCCTGCTCGATCAGGACTTCATCAACAAACTTGATCAGCTGAGCGGTCTCAAGACCCGCCTCTACTACCGCGAAGGCAATAATTTTTACGATCTGTTCTCCAAACCGGACGAAGTGCAATCGCTAAAGCACCTTCCCAAGGAGGCGCTCAAGCGCCTGCAACAGGACAAGAAACCGTATTACAGCCTGGTGGCCGAACAGGGCCAGTTCCGCGGCCAGTACACGCCGATCCTGGATTCCGAGGGGCATGTCGAAGCCATTATCTTCAGCGGTCTCGAACGACGCGGCTTCGAGGAGATTCTAACCAACCGCCTGGTCATGTTCCTCTTGATCTCGCTGCTCGGGATAGCCATCGGCGTGCTGGCCGGCGTGCTGCTCAGTCGCTTGATCGTGCGCCCGGTCGAGTACTTGCGCAGCGGCGTGATGCAGCTGGCCGGACAGAACTTCCACGCCGAGGTGCCGGTCAGCTCCAACGACGAACTCGGCGATCTGGCCAAGGCGTTCAACGCCATGGCGGTAAGCCTGCGCCAGGCACGCGACGAACAGCAACAGCGCTTCCAGAAGGACAAGCTCAGCGCGCTCGGCGAATTGTCGGCGGCGCTGGCGCACGAAATCCGCAATCCGATCGGCGTCGTCAACACCGCCGCCGCGCTTCTGGAAAAACCCGACACCGACGCCAAAAAGCACGCCGAGCTGACGCGCATGTTGCGCGAGGAGAGCATGCGGGTAAACAATTTGGTACAGGACTTTTTACAATTATCGCGCTATCGACAGCCGGAGTTCGCCTCGATCGACCCAACGACACCGCTCGAGCGCGCACTCGGCACCGCGCTCGCCGGCCGGAATAACATCCGCGTGACCAGACGCCTCGAGCACGGCGACGTCCGCATCAACGCCGACGCCAACCTGCTGCAACAGGCCTGGGGGAACATTCTCACCAACGCCCTGCAGGCCATCGGCGAGCGCGACGGCGAACTTACCCTGACCTCGGTGCGCGAGGACGGCTGCATATTGATCGCCGTCGAGGACAGCGGTCCGGGCATATCGCCGGAGGCGATGCCGCGGCTGTTCGAGCCGTTTTTCACCAACAAGGAACAGGGTACCGGCCTGGGGCTGACCATCGCCAACACCCTGGTCGAGGCCAACGGCGGCAACCTGAAAATCCTCGAACCGGAAAAGTCCGGCGCGAGGTTCGGCATGCGTTTTCCGATCCATGAGCAGGCATTCCCATGAAACGAACGGTGCTGGTGGTCGACGACGAACACAATATGCAGGCGGTCATGCGCATCATCCTGCACGATTCCGGCTATGAGGTACTGCTCGCCGACAGCGGCGAGGCCGGACTCGGACAACTGCAAAACCCCAACCTGGACGTCGTGCTCTCGGACCTCAATATGCCAGGCATGGGCGGCGAGGAATTCGTCAGCCGCTGCCGCAAGGAACGGCCGGACGTGCCGGTGATCATCGTCACCGCCCACGGCACCATACGCTCGGCGGTGGCGAGCATCAACGCCGGCGCCGCGGATTATCTGACCAAGCCGTTCGAGCCGGAGGAACTCGAGATCGCCGTTCATAACGCCGTCAAGTTGCGCGACATCCTGCGCGAGAACCAGCAGTTGAAGGCCGCGGTCAGCCAATCGCTGGCCGGCAAGCGCCTGCTCGGGGTGAGCGCCGAGGCGCTGCACATCAACGAGGAGATCAACCGCGTGGCGCCGTACAAGACCAACATCCTGATCACCGGCGAGAGCGGCACCGGCAAGGAGGTGATCGCGCGCGCCATCCACGAGCTGTCGCCGCGCAGCGACGGACCGTGGGTAGCGATCAATTGCTGCGCGATTCCGCACGATCTTATGGAGAGCGAATTGTTCGGATACGTCAAAGGTGCGTTCACCGGCGCCATAAAGAATCGTCCCGGGCGCCTCGAACAGGCCCAGAACGGCACCCTGTTCCTGGACGAGATCGGCGATCTCGACCTTTCGCTCCAGACCAAACTGCTGCGGGTGTTGCAGGAGCGCGAGTTCTCGCCGCTCGGCAGCGATCAGGTGCGCTCGATCGATGTGCGTTTCATCGCCGCCACCAACCGCGATCTCAAGGAGCTGGTCAAGCAAGGCAGGTTTCGCGAGGACCTGTTCTATCGTCTGGATGTGTACAACATCCTGGTGCCGCCGCTGCGCGACCGCAAGGCGGATATTCCGGTGCTGGCCGAGGCGTTCTTGCGCGAACTCGCCGCCGAGACCGACAAGCCGGTGCACGGCTTCAGCAAGGAGGCGTTGCAGGTGCTCGCCGGATACAACTGGCCGGGCAATATCCGCGAACTGCGCAACGCCGTGGAGCGCTCGGTGCTGTCATGCAAGGGCGAAATCATCGACGTCCCCGACCTGCCGCACACCATTCTCGCCGGCGCCGGTCACACCCCCAAACAGGCCGGCTTGTCCGAGTCGCTGGGCGACAAGAACCTGGACGACTGGCTGGCCGACGTCGAACGGCGCGCCATTCTGGCCGCGCTCGCCGACAGCAACGGCGTTCAGGCCCAGGCGGCGCGGCGCCTGGGAATCAACGAACGCAGCCTCTGGCACCGCATCAAAAAGCTCGGCATCCAGATCAGCCGGGTGGTGAATTAGTCAAGCTATATATGATTGTTTGACGCAGAGACGCGGAGACGCAGAGAAAACCGATTCCTGATAAAAAACTTCAAGGCTTGCATGCGGGCTAACATCAACGCACGGAGTAAGCGTGCTTGGGTTTTTAACCAAAAATATTTTTTCTTTGCGTCTCCGCGTCTCTGCGACAAAAACTCATATAAATCTCACTTCATTAAATACTCCGCACGCCCTGACTGCCACCGAACAACAGCAGATCCGCCGGACGGCGCGCGAACAGGCCGTTGGTGACGACGCCGGTGAGGTGGTCGAGCTGGCCTTCCAGTTCGACCGGATTGAGGATGTTCAGGTTGTGTACGTCCAGAATGATGTTGCCGTTGTCGGTGGTAAAGCCCTGGCGCCACACCGGGTCGCCGCCCAGTTCCACGATTTTACGCGCCACCAGGCTGCGCGCCATCGGGACCACCTCGACCGGCAACGGGAATTTGCCGAGCGTATCGACCAGCTTCGACTCGTCGGCGATGCAGATGAATTTCTTGCAGGCCGCCGCCACGATCTTCTCGCGCGTCAGCGCCCCGCCGCCGCCCTTGATCAGGTGGCGATGGCGGGTGGCCTCGTCGGCACCGTCCACGTACAGCGGCAGGTCGCCGGTGGCGTTCAGGTCCAGCACCGCGATGCCGTGTTTTTTCAGGCGCTCGGCGGTGGCGTTCGAACTCGCCACCGCGCCGTCGATCTTGCCCTTGATCCTGGCAAGCGCGTCGATAAAGTGGTTGGCGGTCGAACCGGTGCCGATGCCGACCACCCAGCCCGACTGCACGTGCTCGATGGCCGCCAACGCCGCGGCCTTTTTCATTTCGTCCTGGGTCATACGTCCCCGCTTGGTCACTGAAGGTTTGCGAGAATACCGCCTGCCGGGCCAATAAAAAAGAGCCCAAACACCCGGTTTTTGATAGATTACGTTAGTTATGAAAGGACGAACGAAGTAAGGCTTCATTAAATGACCGTCGATTACCTCAAAAAAATCCAGTCCACGCGCGTCTACGACGTGGCCAGGGAAACCGCCCTCGAGCTCGCCCCCAATCTGTCGCGCCGCCTCGGTAACCAGGTGTGGCTCAAGCGCGAGGACCAGCAGCCGGTGTTCTCGTTCAAGTGCCGCGGCGCCTACAACAAGATGGCGCATCTGTCGGCGCAGGCCCTGAAAAACGGCGTGGTCGCGGCCTCGGCCGGCAATCACGCCCAGGGCGTGGCGCTGGCCGCCGGCCGGCTCGGCGCGCGCGCCGTGATCGTGATGCCGGTCACCACGCCGAGCATCAAGATCGACGCGGTGCGCAACCTGGGCGGCGAGGTGGTGCTGCATGGCGACAACTACGACGCCGCCTACGCCCAGGCGCTGCGCATCGGCCGGGAGCAAGGGCTGACGTTCGTGCACCCCTACGACGATCCCGACGTGATCGCCGGCCAGGGCACGATCGCGTTCGAAATCCTAAAACAACATCCCGGCCCGTTGCATGCGCTGTTCGTACCGGTCGGCGGCGGCGGGCTGATCGGCGGCATCGCCGCCTACGTCAAGGCGCTGCGGCCCGAAATCAGGATCGTCGGCGTCGAACCGGAGGACGCCGACGCCATGGAACGCTCGCTCAAGAGCGGCGAGCGCGTGTTGCTCGACCACGTCGGCATCTTCGCCGACGGTGTGGCGGTACGCCAGGTGGGCGAGGAAACCTTCCGGTTGGCGCGCCAATACGTCGACGAGATGCTGATCGTGACCAACGACGAGATCTGCGCGGCGATCAAGGATATCTTCGAGGACACGCGTTCGATCCTGGAGCCGGCCGGGGCGCTGGCGGTCGCCGGTCTCAAGCGCTATGTCGAGCGCGAGCGCGCCGCCGGTCTGACACTGGCGGCGATCGCCTCGGGCGCCAACATGAACTTCGATCGTCTGCGCCACGTGGCCGAGCGCGCCGAACTCGGCGAGCGCCGCGAGGCGATCCTGGCCGTGACCATCCCCGAGCGGCCGGGCAGCTTCCGGAATTTCTGCGCGGCCATCGGCCGGCACAACATCACCGAGTTCAACTACCGGTTTTCCGATCCGCAAAACGCCCACGTGTTCGCCGGCATCCAGATCGGCGACGCCCGCGAGACCCGGGGATTGATCGAGACCTTGCGCGCCCAGGGCTATGCGACGCTGGACATGACCGACAACGAGATGGCCAAGCTCCACGTCCGCCATCTGGTCGGCGGGCGCGCGCCCAACGCCGTGAACGAAATCCTCTACCGCTTCATCTTCCCGGAGCGGCCCGGCGCACTTCTGCATTTCCTCGACAAGATGCGCGGGGCCTGGAACATCAGCCTGTTCCACTACCGCAATCACGGCGCCGATTTCGGCCGGGTGCTGGTCGGCATGCAGGTGCCGCCCGAGGACAAGCAGGCGTTTCAGGCGTTTCTCGACAATCTCGGCTACGAGTATGTCGAGGAGACCGCCAACCCCGCGTACAAACTGTTCTTAAGCTAA
>JACREH010000096.1 GCA_016218345.1 Gammaproteobacteria bacterium
TGCTGCGCGGCCATGAACTCGGCATGGCGGTGGTCGAGTTGCTGCTGCTGTGGGCGGCGGCGCACGTGGTGAAGGTGTTGACCGCGGAAGGCGCCGGTCGGCTCGCCGACCGCAACGGCCGGCGGCCGGTACTGCTTGCCGGCTACGCGGTGTACGTGCTGGCGCTAACCGGCTTGGCGTTCACCGTGTCGGTCATGCACCTGTGGCTCCTGAGCCTCGCGCTCGGTCTGCACTTCGGCCTCACCGAGGGCGCGGAACGCGCGCTGGTGCGCGACCTGGCGCCGCGCGCCGAGCGCGGCACCGCGTTCGGCTGGTTTCACATGCTCGTGGGGCTGGCGGCGATCCCCGCCGGGCTGCTGCTCGGCGGTCTGTGGGCATTGGCGGGCGCCAAGGTTGCGTTCCTGGCCTCGGCCGGTATCGCCGCCGCGGCCACGCTGTTCTTCTGGCGGCGCGTGCGGCCATGAATGACTTAAAGACATTAGCCGCAGATGAACGCAGATAGACGCGGATAAAATCAAAACCTACCCCATCAGCTTAGCCAGTTTAATCTGCGTTCATCTGTGTTCATCTGCGGCTGAAAATAGTACTTAAACTTCGTCCCGCACCCGGCCGCGCAGGCGCTTGGTGGTGGCGGCGTGGCGCTTGCCTTCCAGACGGCGCTTCTTGGCCGCCGCCGGCGCGCGGGTCTTCTTGCGCTTCTTCGGGATGGTGTTGAGTTTCTTCAGGCGCGCGATCAGGCGCTCGAACGCCAGTTCGCGGTTGCGCGCCTGGGAGCGCGTGTCCGAGGCGGTCACCACCACCCCGGACGGCCAGTGGGTGAGGCGCACCGCCGATTCGGTCTTGTGCAGGTGCTGGCCGCCCGGGCCGCCGGCCCGGAAGGTGTCGAGGCGCACTTCCTGGGCGAGCCTGGCTCGATCAAGGTGAAACCGCGAGCGTGGCGGGGTCTCGGTCATGCCGCTAGCTTACCCCAACTCGCTACGCGCCCGGACATTTTTCCGGCGGGCGCGTGCCTTTCCGGCCGGTCTTGTTAGAATATGCCGCTCTACCGCAGCTCGTATGAATTCATACCGCCCATGATCGTCATCCTGCAATCGCACATCACCGAGCAGAGTCCGGAGTACCGCGGGCTAATGGAGTTTCTCGCCAACCGTCCGAACATCAGCACGCGTATTCACAAGGAGATCGGCACCCAGCAGACGCTCACCGAGATTTATCTGGTCGGCGATACCGCCGCCCTCGATAAGTCCGAGATCGAGGTGCTGCCGGGTGTGGAGCGGGTGGTGCGCGTCTCCGAGGAGTACCGCATCCTCGGCCGCCACCACGACGATACCCGGCCGACGGGCTTCGAGTACAACGGCGTGCGCTTCGGTCAGGACACGCTCCATGTCTTCGCCGGGCTGTGCGCGGTCGATGTCCCGGAGCACGTCGAGACCATGCTGCGCGCGCTGCGCGACAACGGCCAGGTGTGCACGCGCATGGGCGCCTACAAGCCGCGCACCAACCCGTATTCGTTCCAGGGCCACGGCAAGGCCTGCCTGCCCTGGGTGTTCGAACTGGCCGGCAAGTACGGCATCAAGGTGATCGCCATGGAGATCACCCACGACTCGCACCTGGACGAGATCAACGAGGCGCTGCGCATGACCGGCAACCCCACCGGCGTGATGCTTCAGATCGGCACGCGCAACACCCAAAATTTCGAGCTACTCAAGATCGTCGGCCGCCAGCACCAGCTTCCGGTGCTGCTCAAGCGCGGCTTCGGCATCACGCTCGAGGAATCTCTGAACGCCGCCGAGTACCTGGCGAGCGAGGGCAACCGCAACGTGGTGTTCGGCCTGCGCGGCATGAAGACCAACATGGGCGACCCGCACCGCAACTTTGTGGACTTCGCGCACGTGCCGGTGGTGAAGCGCCTGACGCGCATGCCGGTGTGCATCGACCCCTCGCACTCGGTCGGCAGCCGCGAGCGCGCGCCGGACGGCATGCTCGACGTCATGCACGTCACCGCCCAGGGCGTGATCGCCGGCGCCAACATGATCCTGGTGGATTTCCACCCGGCGCCGCACAAGGCGCTGGTCGACGGCCCGCAGGCGCTCACGCTCGACGAGCTGCCGTACTTCCTGGAGGACGTGGCGCTGGCGCGCGCCGCCTACGAAAAACGCCGGGCGCTGGCCGACAGGTTCTTGAAAAGGAAATAAGGAATTTACTATTTCAGCCGCAGATGAACACGGATAAACGCAGATTAAATGATTGGAGCCTATCTCAAAATCCCCTTGACCCTCGGCCGACCCCCCTTTCCGCAGTAGGCAACCATTCAGCCCCCTTTGAAATAAGGGGTGACGCGTAGAAGCGTGGGGAATCTTGAGATGGGTCCTAACCCGACTTAGCCTGTTTTACCATCCGCGTTCATCCGCGGCTTGCAGTTTCGTTAGTAACATTCCTCAGAACGTCTCCTTGGTGCCGGCGTATACCCGGGTCTCGCCGGTGTCGAAAGCATAGGCCACGTCCAGCCGCAGGTCGAGTTTCACGAACGCCTTGATCTTCCAGCGCAGGCCGAGGCCGGCGCTGGACTTCAGGTCGGACAGGTCGATGTCGCGGTTACTCGGATAGGCGTTGCCGATGTCGGCGAACAGCACGCCGCGGATCGGGTAATAACCGAACAACGGCGCCAGGTACTCGATGTTGGCGAGCAGGTAGGCGTTGCCGGTGATGCTGCCGGCTTCGTAGCCGCGCAGCGAGCCCGATCCGCCCAGGCTGTAGGCGTCCTCGTTGAACGACCGGTCGCTCGCCAGCCCGAGTTGCAGTTGCACGTCGAGGTTGTGGTGCGGGCGGTTGAACATCGGATAGTAGCCGCGGTAATACAGCAGCTCACGGGTGTAGTTGCTGTCCGAGCCGAGCGACGGCAGACCGAATTCGGCGCTCACCCCGTAGGTCCGGCCGCTGCGGCTGTAGAGGTAATTGTGCACATCGGTGTGTTCGATCGTCGCGGTCAGACCCACGGTGGTGCTGTCCGAATAGAGCCCGGGCGTACCCGACAGGTATCGGTAACCGCGCTCGCGCCACACCAGCCCGCCGCCCGCCTGCCAGCCGCGGCTCGGTCCGATGAGATGGAGCCAACGGGAAACCGCGAAGCCGGCCTCGTTGGTGGTCTGGCGGTAACTGGCGTCCACCGTCGTTCCGTCCGCCGCCAGCGTATCGACCGGATAACTGGTACGGCTGCCGACAACCTCCAGACGATAGGGGCTGCCGAAGATGCGCGGGTAGCTATACACCAGCGAGAACACCTCCTGCTCGCCGCTGCTCGAGGTCTCGGATTTCTCGAGCTCGTAGGTGAGCTTGAGCTGCTGGTTGAGGCCGGCGAGGTTGTCGAGCCGCAGTTGCGCGCCGTAGCCGATGTCGCCCTCGTCGCTGCGATTGAGTTTGGGGATCGGCAGGATGTAGTACTTTTCCTTGACGGTGATGAGCAGCACCCGGCCGCGCTCGTCGCCGGGCTGCAACTCGGCGCGCACCGCGTTGAACAGCCCGAGGTCCATGATCGCCTGGCGGGATTGCTCGATCAGCGCGGCATCGGCCGGATCGCCGACCCGCACCAGCATTTCCTGAAGCAGGATTAGCGGTTTGGTGGTGTCGTTGCCGGCGAAGCGGATCTCGCCGATGATCTCGGGCGGTGCGGCGCCCCAGGCCGGGGCCAGCAGGCCGAATAGGCAAA
>JACREH010000098.1 GCA_016218345.1 Gammaproteobacteria bacterium
GCCGCGGGCGCGACCTCGCCCTCGACGCGCGCGCTGTGGGTGGCGAGATCGACCTGGGCGGCGGTCACCCCCGGCAGCGCCTGCAAGGCGGCGGTGGCCTTGGCCACGCAACCGCCGCACTTCAGGCCGGTGAGCGTGTAACGGGTTTCGGTGGACATGTCATTATTCCCAGCCGGCGCTATTTATCCTTCAACAAATACTTGATCAACGCGGCGATCACCAGAATAACCAGAATCCAGATCAGAATGCCCATGGCGTCACGACCTCGGTGCAGGAATTTTTCGACATTGTAACCAGCCGTCAGCCCTTGGTCGCGGCGAGGTTGGCCTTGTACCAGCTCTCGTATACCGGCGGCGGCCAGAGCGACTGGAACCATGCCATGACATCCTCGATATCGCGCGCGCTCAGGCGCTGTTCCCAGCCCGGCATCACCGCCGTGCCGTCCGGGCGCTTGACGCCGGCGCGAATAACCGCCAGCAACTGCGCGCGGCTGCGCGTCCAATCGTTGCCGCTGCCGTTCAGGGGCGGGGCGGCCGCGAAACTGCCGTCGCTCGGCGTCAGCCAATCGGGGTGGCCCTGGGCCTGCGGACCGTGACACTGCGCGCAGTGCTCCTCGTAGAGCGCGGCGCCGCGCGCGATGCTCGCGGCATCGAACCGGCCGGCGGGAATCGCCGCGCCCGGCGCCGGCCCTTCGTTGCTACACGCGGCGAGCACCGCCGTCGCCACGACCAACCATTTCGTGCTCATACCAAAAAAAACATCTTCATGCTGGAACTTACCCCGGATTCTCCCGAATAAATTTCAATAGTAAACTCCGTTAAACACCGAAAACAAGCCATGGCAAGGTGCTGTCCCCGGTGTACCCGGTTTGGCGTGTTGGTACCTAAATGGCTAGCTCCGCTTACGCACCGCCACGCGATCGCGTCCTGCCTGCTTGGCATCGTACATGGCCTGATCGGCGCGCGCGAGAAACTGCTCCAGGTCTTCGCCCTTGTAAAACTGGGTCACGCCGGAACTGATGGTCAACGACAACACCTTGCTGCCGACGGCGGGCCTGATCGTTTCGACACGGACCCGCAAGCGCTCGGCGAGTTTGCGTCCCTGGGCCAGGGTGGTATGCGGCAGCACCAGCAGGAATTCCTCGCCGCCGTAGCGTCCGATCTTGTCCGGCATGCGCAGCACCTCGGCCATCGCCTCGGCCACCAGGATCAGCACCTTGTCGCCGGCCTTGTGGCCATAGTTGTCGTTGATCAGCTTGAAATGATCGATGTCCGCCATGACGATGGATAGCGGCGTGCCATACCGCTCGGCCTGGGACATGGTATCGAGCAGTGCCATGGTGATGCCGCGGCGGTTCATGATCGAGGTCAGGACATCGGTGATGGCCAGTTGGCCTAAATCATCCGCACGGCTTTCGGCCATGAGACGTTTCTGGTATTCGCGGTGAACCGGCGCGAGCACCAGCCAGTAGATCGGCGGTGCGATCAGCAGCGCGAGCGCCGCGGCGTCGAACAAAATCACACCGCTGGACTGCTCGATGCGCCCGAGATAAGCCAGGAGCGCCATGACGACCAGTTCGGCGAGAAACGTGATGACGACGATGGCGGCCATCGCCTTGACCGCGGTCAGCATCTCAGTTTTAGTGATCTTCAAACCCGTCTCGGCCTTGCGTCGGGGGGGTGGACCGGGGATAACCCGGCGCGCCGTCATGTGGCTGCACACTCCGTCATTCTAACTATAGCGCGAGATACAGACGCCGCCAGCGTCGAGCGATAAGCTGTGAAGGAGACTGTTTCCTCAACTTAGCACTTACAACTTTTAACTCAGCACTGCCTTCACGAAACTGTCTGATAGTAGAGGTTCTGCGGGTGGTTGGCCTGGGCGAAGAAGAACCAGCGCTCGGCCAGCAGCCCGAGATACTGCGCGGCGAACGCCGCACTGAACGCATAGGCGTTTTGCTCCAGGCCATGGGCATGCAGCGACAGGCCGGCCCAGAGCAGAAATATGGGCACAGGGAACACCAGCGTCAGAAACACCCACTTGATGGACTTGAACAAAACCGGCTTCACACCATGAAAAAACTCGCGCGTGTTGAACGAACCGCCCATGAAGCCCTGCGACTTCTGCGCGATGCGCTGATGGCGCACACCGATGGCGGTTTGCAACGTGCTCTTCGGCTTCAGGCGGGCGTTGCGGATGAGTGAGGCAGCGCGCGTGATGAACACCGCCGCCGTAATGATCACCGTCCAGGCGGCGTAGAACTTCACCAACCCCGGCGCCAGGTAGGCGGCGTAGGCAGTAGCCAGCAGAAAGCCCGAGGCCGTGCCGAACAGTGTGTAGTTCACCACCGTCAGCCAGCTCGCCCACTCCTGCAGGAACTTGATGCAGGCGTAGATCATGCCCGTGCACAGGAACAAAGCAAACGCGAACAGCGCGCCGCCCGCACCGATGATGAGCGTAAGATCACCCGACACATTGGTCTGGATGCCAAAGACACTCAAGTCCCACTTCAACCAATGCACCAGACCGTACATGAACACGGCTCCGATCATCGCGGGCAACACGATGACCTCGCGCGACAACCACGAGGTGCGCCAGCGTGTGGCGGAACGCCAGGCGCGTTCCGGGTGCCCGAGGTGGAAGAACGAAGCAATCAGCCCGCCAATCAGCAGCGCCAGTGCAATCAGGCTGCCAAGCGCGTAGAAGCGTGTGTCCTGCGCCGGCAGCAGTTCCACCGCCGCATAACTCTGGGCCGTAAAGAGCGCCAGAAATAATCCCTGACCGGCACCGATCAGGGTGGTGAGAAGCACGACGGAAAAAGCGGGATGCATGGCGTCTCCGGAAAAGTTACTACCAGCTGGTGACGTCGTCGAGCGACGGATCGGTGATCTTCGGCTTGGGCAGCTTGCCTTCCTTCTTGAGCGGATTGTCGGCGCGCACCAGCTCGTCCTCGTGGATCTTCAGGCGCGTCTTGCGGCGCGGCAGGTAATGGTTGGCCGGCTTGGTGCCCCACTCCGGCATGAGCGCGTAACCGCCGCTCTCGCGGATCGCGATCGAGACCGAGGACTCCGGGTCGTGCACGTCGCCGAACAGGCGTGCGCTGGTCGGGCAGGCCAACACGCACGCCGGTTGGCGGCGCTCTTCCGGCAGCGATTCGTCGTAGATACGGTCCACGCACAGCGTGCACTTCTTCATCACCTTCTGGTGCTCGTCGATCTCGCGCATGCCGTACGGGCAGGCCCACGAGCAGTACTTGCAGCCGATGCACAGGTCGTAATCCACCAGCACGATGCCGTCTTCCGGACGCTTGTAGCTGGCGCCGGTCGGGCACACCGGCACGCACGGCGGATCCTCGCAGTGCAGGCACGACTTCGGGAAATGCACGGTCTCGGTGTTCGGAAACTCGCCGCATTCGAAAGTCTGGACACGATTGAAGAACGTACCGGTCGGATCCGCGCCGTACGGGCGATCGTCAGACATGTAACCGGCGCTGCCGGAGGTGTTCCATTCCTTGCACGAGGTCACGCAGGCGTGGCAGCCCACACACACGTTGAGATCGATCACCAAAGCCAATTGCGTCATATCATGTTAAACCAGTGATTAGTTTTTAGTGATAAGTGATAAGTTAACGAGCGCGCACCGCGCGCACCATAACTAAGCACTCAGCACTCATAACTTAGAACTTACTTTGCCGGCCTTTCCGGCAAAGTATGCAAGCCACGGCTTGAGCTTCGCCTGCCCCGGTATCGGCTTCGTGGGCGCGAACTGCGGCGAACTGACCTGCTCCTCGGCCGCATCCGCCTTGTAAATACGCACGCGCACGTCGTACCACGCCGCCTGACCGGTAACCGGGTCGGAGTTCGACAGGTGCGCGCCCTCGGGCAGCGGCGGCAATTCCTCCGAGATCAGGTGATTCAGCAGGAAGCCCTTGCGCGCCTCGTTGGCGTTCGGCTCCAGGCCCCAGGCGCCGGCCGCCTTGCCGATGGCGTTCCAGGTCCAGACCGTGCCGGGCTCGGTGGCCTCGGAGTAGCGGCACATGCCGCGCACCTTGCCCCACATGGATTCCACCCATACCCAGTCGCCGTCGGCGATGCCTTGCTGCTGCGCGGTTTTGGCGTTGACGTACAGATAATTGTGCGTGTGAATCTGGCGCAGCCAGGCGTTCTGCGAATCCCACGAGTGGTACATGGCCATCGGCCGCTGGGTCACGGCATTCAGCGGGTACTTGGTCTTGTCGCTGAGTTGCGTTTCGAGCGGTTCATAGTAGAACGGCAGCGGATCGAAGTAGGTCTCGATGCGCTTGCGCAAATGCTGGGGCGGCTGCTTGCCCTGGGTCTTGCCCTGCGCCGCCAGCCGGAACTGCTGCAGCACTTCCGAGTAAATATGAATCAGGATCGGTTCGGCGTAGCGCGTGAGGCGATGGCGCTGCGCCCACTCCAGATAACCCTTGTTCCAGTTGCGCATGTACTGGAACGACTTGGGCAGCTCGTAATGGAACACGCAGTTGTTCTTTTCGTACATCTGCCACTGGTTCGGATTCGGCTCGCCCTTCATGAACTTCTCGCCGCCCTTGCCGCGCCAGCCGGCCAGGAAGCCGATGCCGGCGCCGGGCTCGATTTCGTAATTGATAATGAAGTCCGGATAGTTCTTGAACTTGCGCACGCCGCTCGGGGTCACGAACGCCGGCAGCTTCAGGCGCGAGCCGAGTTCGATCAGAACCTCTTGAAACGGCTTGCACTGGCCGGTCGGTGGCACCACCGGGATGCGCACCGAATCCACCGGCCCGTCGAACTCGGAGATCGGCCGGTCGAGCATGCTCATCACGTCGTGGCGTTCGAGGTAGGTCGTGTCCGGCAGCACCAGGTCGGCGTACGACACCATTTCCGACTGGAAGGCGTCGCACACGACAATGAACGGAATCTTGAATTCGCCGTGCTCGTCCTTGTCGTTCAGCATCTCGCGCACTTCGACCGTGTTCATGCTCGAATTCCAGGCCATGTTGGCCATGAAAATCAGCAGCGTGTCGATCTTGTACGGGTCGCCGCGCCAGGCGTTGGTGATGACGTTGTGCATGAGTCCGTGCACCGACAGCGGATACTCCCAGGAGAACGCCTTGTCGATGCGCACCGGCGTGCCGTCCTTGTCCACGAACAGATCGTCCGGGTCGGCCGGCCAGCCGAGCGCCATGCCGTCGAGCGGTTTGTTCGGCTGCACCGCCTCCGGCCCTTTCGGCGTCTTGGCGCAGGGCGGGATCGGACGCGGGAACGGCGCCTTGTGGCGGAAACCGCCGGGACGGTCGATGGTGCCGAGCAAACTCATTAGTATGGAAAGCGAGCGGATGGTGTGAAAACCATTCGAGTGCGCGGCCAGACCGCGCATCGCGTGAAACGCCACCGGGTTGCCGGTGACGGTTTCGTGGTCCTTGCCCCAGATGTCGGTCCAGGCAATCGGCAGCTCGATCTTCTGGTCGCGCGCGGTGATGCCCATCTCGTAGGCGAGGCGCTTGATGGTTTCGACCGGCACGCCGGTGATGGCGCTCGCCCATTCCGGGGTGTAATCCTTGACGCGCTCGACCAGCAGCTGGAACGACGGCTTCACCTTGGTGCCGTCCGGCAACTCGAACTCGCCGAGCAGGTACGGGTCGGCGCCCTCGGCGTGCGTGACCACGGCCTTGTTGGTGAGCCGGTCCCACCACAGCTTGTTCTGCGGATCGAAGCAGCCCTCCTCCTCCGGCACCTCGGCGCGCATGAACATGCCGAACTCGGTCGAGGCCTTGTTGCCGTTCACGAGCTGTGCGCTGTTGGTGTAGCGCACCAGAAAGTCGCGGTCGTACAGGCCCTGGTGGATGATTTCGTGGATCAGCGCCAGGAACAGCGCGCCGTCGGTGCCCGGCTTGATCGGCACCCACTCGTCGGCGATTGCTGAGTAGCCGGTGCGCACCGGGTTGATGGAGATAAAACGTCCGCCGTTGCGCTTGAACTTGGAGATCGCGATTTTCATCGGGTTGCTGTGATGATCCTCGGCGGTGCCGATCATCACGAACAGCTTGGAGCGATCCAGGTCCGGCCCGCCGAATTCCCAGAACGACCCGCCGATGGTGTAGATCATGCCGGCCGCCATGTTCACCGAGCAGAAGCCGCCGTGCGCCGCATAGTTGGGCGTGCCGAATTGTTTGGCGAACAGCCCGGTGAGCGCCTGCATCTGGTCGCGGCCGGTGAACAGCGCGAACTTCTTCGGATCGGTGGCGCGGATTTTTTTCAGGCGTTCTTCCAGGATGGCGAACGCCTCATCCCAGGAAATTTCCTCGAAGTCGTTGGCACCGCGCGCGCTGCCCGGCTTGCGCCGCAGCGGCTGGTTAAGCCGTCCCGGTGAATATTGCTTCATGATGCCGGACGCACCCTTCGCGCAGATTACGCCCTGATTGAGCGGATGATCCGGGTTGCCCTCGATGTAGCGGATTTCGCCGTCGCGCAAATGCACGCGAATGCCGCACCGGCAGGCGCACATGTAGCAGGTCGTGTTCTTGACCTCGACACGGCCGGTGGTCTCAACGCGGGTCTGTGGCATGGCGGCGCCTGACGAAAAAAGGTGGGCAACGATACCCGCTCGGAGTCTTCAGCGGCCAATCAGCATTATTGAAGGGTCTATAAGCGACTGCAACCGGTTTAATGCCCCCATCGGAACAACCGAGCGTGTCCGGGCGCATCGAGCCGGATCAATCCCAATAGTAAACGCCGCGAAACACCGAAAACAAGCCATAGCAGGCGAAGCCGATCAGCACCAACCCGGATACACGGCCGATCCAAGCCATCGCGCCGGCGGTCAGCGCCCGGGCGCTCTTGGTAACGAACAACGTGAGCACCGCCCACCACAGCATCGAGCCGGCGAACACACCGGCCGAGAACGTCACGGACTGAATGCCCGACGAAAGCGTCGCCACCGACGCAAAAACACCGGCGAAAAACAGGATCGTCGGCGGATTCGCCAGGGTCAGGCCGTAGGCGCTGGCGAACGCCCCGAGCCCGGAGTTGCGGATCGGGCCCGGTGCCCCAAGGTGACGCCGGCCGCGCACCAGTCCGACGCCGAGATAGATCAGCAGAAACGCGCCCAGAATTTTCAGCCATTGGCCGGCGTCGGCAAGCACGTTGGACAAACCGACCAGCCCGAACGAGGCCAGCGCCGCGTAGGTGCAGTCGGCCGCCGCGATTCCGGCCCCGAACACCAGGCCGTTGGCACGGCCGACGTGCAGCGTGCGGTTGATGCACAGCAGGCTCATCGGGCCGATCGGCGCGGCCACGGTGAGACCGAGGGCGATCGAGGTGACCAGCAGGGCTAGATCCATGAACGCAGGCCGTTGCTATCGTATCCGTTCCGGGTAGCGACCCGTTCGGTCAGGCCGGTGGAACGATTCATCAGACAACCTCGATGGCCCCCGGCAACCACGGAATATCGGTGACGCCCGGATCGTGGCCGAGCTGCTTGAGCAAGGTCGTCACCTGACCGCGATGATGCGTCTGGTGATTGAAAACCTGGTCCACGAACACCCACGCCGGGCCGCACCGGGTCTTGCCGTCCTGGACGCTGGTGAACTCGAACGGTCCGGCCAGCCACTCGGGGCGCAGGTTCCTGGCCCAGTCGAGAATGAATTCATCGAGCGTGTCACGCTCGGCGCGCAACGTCTCGAAATCGGCATACACATCCTCGCCCATCTTCCCGACCACGAACGGCTCGCCGGTGAACCGCCGCAGCCAGATGCGGTCGGCCCACAGCAGATGATTGAGCGTGCCATGAATGGATTTGAAGAACGCCCCCAGATCGGCCTTGCGTTTGTCGTCGGGAATGTCCGCGCAGACCGCATACAGTTTACGGTTCATCCAGCGGTTGTAGTCGGCCATCAGCTGGTAATGGGTTCCCTGGTACATGGTCACGCTCCTGTTTTCCGATATTGATGACTCTCAGAATCCCCGGGCAGGATAGCGAATCCGCCCTACTTTTCCGTCCATGGCGCGAAGCCGATGGGGCGTTTTTTCTTCGACTCTGGCGGAGTCATCAATTGACGAATGGCCTCAATCAACTCGGAAATGGCGCGGTCATGGGTGGCCAGCTTGCGTTCCAGTTCGTTCAATTTGCGCGCAAGCTCCTTGTTCGACGACAGCATTTCACGCAGTTGCACAAAGGCACGCACTACGTAGATGCTGATCTGGACGGCGCGCTCGGAGTCAAGTACCGAAGCGGCCATAATAGCGCCATGCTCGGTAAAAACGTATGGCAGATAGCGCCTGCCGCCCCGGCCGGGTTGCTTTTTTTGAGGTCGCAATTTGCGACCTCAAAGAACCATGCTCCTTGGCGTTCATCTGAAACATGAAATCGGACGGGAACCGGTCGATATTGCGTTTGACCTGCTCATTCAGGCGCTTGGTCGTTACGCCGTAAAGCCTGGCCAAGTCGGCATCCAGCATGGCCTTCTGGCCACGAACCAGAAAGATGCGGGATACCACCCGTTCCAACGGGACCATCGAACCTTCCTTGTCTTTACGCACTCCCTGCCTCCCTTGTCCGATGCCTTAAGAATACTGGACATTATTCAAGCACGTCCTCTACGCAGCGGCAAATACCGGTTCATGTAAGAATAAAACCATGTTATCTCCTGTCTCACGCCATCGGCAAACGCTTTACCTCCTGCGTCCCTGCATCTCCCACACGGGTAGAGAGAAAACCGGGCTCATCTCTGGCAAGTTAAATGACCCCCGGCAAAGCCGGGAGCCTATGCGGTGAGCGCCTCAAAGGCCCCGATAACACCATGAGCCGCCTGATGGCGGCGGATTTTTTCTCCCCCCTTGAGGGGGGGGAAGGTGGGGATGGGGGTGAGCGACGTTGGCTGGTGCCCGCCGTTCACGCGTCGACCCCCACCCTCGCCCTCCCCCTTCCAGGGGGAGGGAAATACTTTTTTGCGACCGTCGCACAGGTCAAACCTCGGTGAGTCCCCCGGCAGAGCCGGGGGGTTACCTTTGTGAATTAAGGATTGTTGAGAATAATAATCACCACCCCCGCGAACACCAGCAGTCCGCCCAGGATCACGCTGGCGTTGACGTGCATGTGCCGGAACAGCAGGTAGGCGAACAAACCGACGAACAGCGGGTAGGAAATCTCGATGACGCTGGCGAGGGTGGCGTTTTTTCCGTGGATCGACAGAAACAACAGCACCGACCCGGCCAGGCTGGTGAGCGCCAGCGCCAGGATCGGCGCGCTGCCGGCCCAACCCAGGTCCTTCAGCACCTCATAATCGGCC
>JACREH010000099.1 GCA_016218345.1 Gammaproteobacteria bacterium
CAACCCCCGTCTCGGCCGAGGAGCGCAGGGCACCCCACCTAACGCGTAAAACGCGTTGGGTGGGGTGCGACGACGGGCCAAAATGGCTTTGGTGACTTTCGCCGAAACGAAAGTCACTCGTACGCGCGGCGAAACGCGCATAGTATTTTCAATACCATCGCGGGAGTGATTCAACTAAGTAACCCGCCCGCGGTGCGGGAACCGTAAGTAAAAAAATCTATCGCCGGAGGCGATACATATACACATATTAAGGTCGGCCCCCTCGGGGCCCCCTAATCTAACTGCGTTCTTCCCCGACGGCCCGTTGGCCGGGGGGATACAGCGCCACCGACGATACCACTAACGATTCGGGCTTTCCGACCGCGAATCCCTGCAGGTAATCGACGCGCAGGGTCTTGAGTTTTTCCACGATCGCCTCGCTCTCGACCGATTCGGCGATGGTGCGCATGCCGAGGATATGGGCCACGCGGTTGATGGCATCGACCAGGGCGAGATCGACCGGATCGTGCAGCATGTCGACGATGAACGCACCGTCGATCTTGAGGAAATCCACCGGCAGGTTCTTGAGATAGGCGAACGACGACATGCCGCTGCCGAAATCGTCGAGCGCGAACCGGCAACCGAGATCCTTGAGATCCTGCATGAAATGCACGGCCTTGTGCAGGTTGGTAATGGCGGCGGTCTCGGTGATCTCGAAACACAGTATCTGCGGCGGCACCTGATACAAACGGATCTGCTCGCGCAGAAAATTCAAGAAATCGTCGTCGCTGATGCTCGCGCCCGAAAGATTGATGGAATACAGAAGCTCGTGATCGGCGCCGCGCGCGGCGCGCTCGTTCCAGCGCCCGCGCCACTCCATGCCCTTGGCCGAAAACAGCGTGCGTATCACCCAGCGGTCGATGTTGGTCATGATGCTGTAGCGTTCGGCCGCTGGAATGAACGCGCTCGGCGTGATTATCTCGCCGGATTCGTCGATCAACCGCAGCAACACCTCGTAGTGCTCCGCGTCCCCGGCCGGGCCGTCGGTCGGCGTAATCGGCTGCTGATACAACACGATCCGGCCCTGTTCGAGCGCCTTGGTGATGCGCGACACCCATTGCATCTCGCCGTGGCGCTGCGCCAACTCGATGTCGTCCGGTTGGTAGACGTGCACGCGGTTACGGCCCTTGTTCTTGGCGGCGTAACAGGCGGCATCGGCCGCGATCAACACGCTCTCGGGGCTGGCGTGATGGGCGTTGATGGCGGTCAGGCCGATGCTGACACCGACCTCGAAGACCTTGTCCATCCACAAGAATCGGAAATCCTGGGCGCTCTCGCGCAGCCCCTCGGCGATCCGTAGGGCATGCTCGATCGGACAGGATTCGAGCAATACCCCGAACTCGTCGCCGCCCAGCCGCGCCAGGATGTCGGTGTCGCGCACCTTTTTGTGGAACAATCCGGCCAGTTGACGCAGCAATTCGTCGCCGGCCACGTGCCCGCAAGTGTCGTTCACGACCTTGAATTGATCCAGATCGACATACAGCAGCGCGTGCTCCTTGGCCCCGTTGCGGGCGCTCTCCAGCAGCTCGCGCATGCGGCGCTCGAATTCGTGGCGGTTGATGAGACCGGTGAGCGCATCGTGGCTGGCCTGCCAGCTCAACTCCTGGGCCAGCAACTGCGACTGGGTAACGTCGTGGAACACCAGCACCGAACCGATCGTCTTGCCCTCGCGATCCAGAATCGGGGCCGAGGAGTTCTCGACCACATACTCGCGTCCGTGCCGGCCCTGCAACAGCGTGGGCGCGCTGAAACCGGTCAGCGCCGTGTCGACCGCCGCGCCTTGGGAAAAATAATCGATCGGTTTGCGGGTCGCCTCATTCAGGAGGTTGAGCACCTTGTTCAAAGGCAGGCCGTGGGCCTCGTGCGTGCGCCAACCGGTCAGATTCTCGGCGACCGGGTTCATGTAGTCGAGATGGCCGGCGGCGTCGGTGGTCATGACGGCGTCGCCGATCGAATGCAGCGTCACCTCGGCCAGCTCCTTCTCACGAAACAACGCCTCTTTTGCGCGGGTCACAGTGCGGGTGACGAAGATCGCGATCAATACGCCGGACAGCACCGCCAGCGCGCCCAAGGCGATCAGCAGCAGATAGGCGGTGTCATATGCCTTTTCGGCCTCGGCGCTGGCGGTAGCGGTGTTCTGGTTTTGGAGCTCGTACAGCTTGGCGAGCTCCTCGAACACGCGTTCCTGCGCCGGGAAGGCCTCGCGTATCAAAATCTCCTTGGCCTCGCCGGCCTTCCCGTCCATGATCATTTCGGCGGCGCGCTCCTGGATCGGCACCGAGATCATGGTCATGGCGCGCTGCCGGTCGAGGATGAACTGCTCGTCGCGGCTGAGCCTCATCCGCGTCAGCCGGCCGCGCATCTCGAGAAAGTCGGAGGCGCCTTGGTTGAAGCGCATGAATTGGTCGTCGCGTTCGAACGGATCGGAGGTCAGCGCCATGGCCAGCAGCAACAGCACCCGCTCGCGGGCGGCGGTGCGCATCTTGGCGATCAGCGTGCTTTTGACGACGTGCTGCTGGGTGATCGCCTCGAACTGCATGTTGATCTCGGCCATCTGTCTGAGGCCGATGACGGTCAGGCCGGCCATGAGCACCAGCGCCAGCGAAAAGCCGGCGATCACCACATGGCGGGTGTCGGTGTTGAACATCGCGGTTAAGGCCCCCGGTAAAATGACTTGGCGTCAGTACTCATGCGGCCAGAACGCCGGAAAAACGGCCCGTTTTCCCGGCGTTCTCCGGGCGCCCTGCGACCGGCTCGTCATTATTGTTATTAAGTTCTTGGAGCGTGTTTCAAAGTGAACGACCCGCCCAGGACCGTGGCGACACTCTCCGGAAAATCGCTTTTCTTGGCGTCTTGGCGGTTCAAACTCATATCTACTTTCTTTCAAAGTATAGTTGAGAGACGCCGCCTGATCGAAATCTGAAAAACAGCGCTGAATTCGCGGCGTTATCGCGCTATTCGAGATTCAACATGATGTCCGCGGTCGCGGCGCGCGGGGTGCGCGCCGGTAAGGCCGGCGCCAACCGCGCCAGCACCTTGGCGGCGGTGGCGCGGTAACCGGTGAGCTTGCCACCGGCGATCGTGACCAGGCGCGGGGCGGTCGCGGGCTCGGCGAACAACAGGATTTCGCGCGGGCGGCGAACCATCGGCGCCGTGCCCGCGGGCAACACCCGCAAGCCGCAAAAGCTCGCGATCGGCGCGCTCGCGCGACCGGGAAAATACCGCTCGAAGGTTTCGGTCAAATACTCGATCTCGGCGGGCGTGGCCTTGGCCTCGGCCGGATCGCCGCGATAGCTCAGTTCGGTGGTCCCGACCAGTGTCTTCCCCTGCCACGGCATCGCGAACAGCGCGCGCCGATCGCGCGGCGCCTCGACAAAATACACGCCGCGCTCGAGCGCGCCGTCGAACACGACGTGCGAACCCTGCACCAGTTCCACCGCCGGCACGGCCGGCGACGGCGCGATGTTCGCCAGCACGTCGCCGATCCACGGCCCGGCGGCGTTGACCAAGGCCGCCGCGCGGCAGCCGGCCTCCCGTCCGGTGGTCGCGTAGCGCACCTCGAAACCGTCCGGCCGGCGCTCGGCGCCGAGAAATGTCGCCGGGCAGGCGAGCTCGGCGCCGAGCGCCTGGGCCGAGCGCATGACCGCGCAGGTGAGCGCGGCGTCGTCGGTCTGGGCGTCCCAATACTGAAAGACCGCCTGCAGGCCGCGGGTGGTCAGACCATCGAGCCCCTCCCAACGGTCGCGCGCCAGGCTCTGGAAGCGCGTAGCGGTCGCGAGCCCACCGAGCAGCGCGTACAGCGTGAGCCCGGCGCGTATCGTCCACGGCCGGCGCGCGCTGTCGGCATAGATGGGAATATGAAACGGCACCAGCCGCACCAATTCGGGAGCGATGCGCAGCAGAATCTCGCGTTCGCGCAACGACTCGCGCACCAGGCCGAATTGGCCGGTTTCGAGATAGCGCAGGCCGCCGTGGATGAGCTTGCTGGAACGGCTCGAGGTGCCGGCGGCGAGCGCACTGCGCTCGATAACCAGCACCGAGTGACCGGCCGCGGCCGCGGCCTGGGCGACGCCGACACCGTGAATACCGCCGCCGATGACGACGATATCGTAAACGCCGTTCACGCGCCCGCGTCGGCCAGTGCCAGCGCCCGGCGCATTTCGCCGATCGCGAAGGTCTCGATCAGATCCACGCCGCGCCCGGCCAGGCGAAGCGCGATTTCCGGGTCGACGACCTCATAGACCGCGAGCTTGGCGCCGGGGAACTGCAATTTCCCGAAGCGTGGCAGACCGTCGACGTCGCAAAATAAATATTCCGGCCGCAAGGCGCACAGCGCTTCGCCGCGGCGCTCGCGCCAGCGATCGATCACCGCCCCGACCGCCGGCCAATGGCGGCGCGCGGCCGCCAGGGGCGCGAGGGCGTACGAGATCGGCACGCATTGCGCGCCCAACGGCTCGAGGGCGGCCCACACGCGTTCGATAACGGTCGGCACATCGAACCGCTCGATGCTGATGCGCTTCAGTTCGATGAAGGCGGTGACCGCCGGATAGCGGCGCAACAACCCGGCCAATTCCGCCAGGTCGGCGATACGGGTTTGGGCGAATTTATAACCGAAACGCTCGAATTCGCTTGCCGAAAATTTCTGCAATTCCTCGTGACTGTAGTCAGCGATCGCGCCGGCTACGCCGCAAATCCGCGTCAGATCGGGGTCGTGGAACAGCACCGGAATAAGGTCGCGGGTGAGTTGCACGTCGGTTTCGATAAAACGCGCGCCGGCGGCGATCGCGGCCTCGATGCCGATCAAGGTGTTCTCCGGGTACTGCCGGGGATAGCCGCGATGGCCGACGAGTTCTGGAATGGGCATGCCGCAAACTCTAACATCCCTGGACGTGGGCGGGTAACAGCGGCGGTGCGACTTTAAAACCGGTGCTACACTTCGCCGGTAAACCATTGAAGGAGCGCAACATGCCCGACACCCTCGCCATTGGCGTCATAGTTTTGGCAGCGCTGAGCCTGGTCTTGTTCCTCGCCACAGCGGCGGCGCTGCGCAACCGGCGTTACCTGAGCACGCTGCTGCGCGGCCTGACGGCGCTGGCACTGCTCGGTTTGGCCGCTTTGGTCGGTACGCTGGGGTTTGCGGTGCTGGGCTACCGGGCGCTGACCCACGAGGAGGTCGCCGCCACGGTGCGGGTCGAGCCGACCGGGCCGAAACTATTCAAGGCCTGGCTGCGTTTCGCCGACGGCCGGCAAACGAGCTATGACCTCGCGGGCGACGAGCTGTACGTGGACGCGCACATCCTCAAGTGGAAACCGCTGGTGAACATCCTCGGCTTGCACACCGCCTACGAACTCGATCGCATCGCCGGCCGCTACTCCGACCTGACCGAAGAACGCGGCGCCAGGCGCACCGTGCACGCGCTGGCGCAGGACAAACCCCTCAACCTGTTCGATCTGCGCCGCCGTTACGCCTGGTTAAATCCACTGGTGGACGCGGACTACGGCTCGGCGACCTTCATCATGGCCAACGAACCGATCGAGCTGGAGGTACGGGTTTCGACCAGCGGCTTGCTGGTGCGGCGGACAGAAGCTACGAATTAAAGTTGTCGGACGTATTCCGCCATCTTTTTGCGGGTGGCACCATCCGGGAGTTTTCCCAAACCGGCCTGCATGTTGTCCAATAAGTGCTTCGGCTTGCTGGTCGCCGGGATTACGCACGTTACCGCCGGGTGCGAGAGAATGAATTTCAGGAAGAACTGCGCCCAGGTGGCGCAATCGAACTCCTTGGCCCAGGCCGGCAGTTCGCGGTTGCGGACCTTGTCGAACAGCCCGGAGCGCGCGAACGGACGGTTGATGAGCACCGCCACGCGCCGTTCCTGCGCGAGCGGCAGCAAGCGCTGTTCCGCCTCGCGCTCAGCGATGGAATAGTTGAGTTGCACGAAATCGAGGTCTTCCCGTTTCAGGACTTTGGCCAGGTCGTCGTAGGCGCTTTCGGTGTAATGGGTGATGCCGATGTAGCGCACCCGGCCTTGCTCCTTCCAGGCGCGCAGGGTTTTCAGATGCGTCTGCCAGTCGAGCAGGTTGTGAATCTGCATCAGGTCCATGCGCGTCGTGCGCAGGCGTTGGAACGAGGCTTCCATCTGCCGGATGCCGTCGTCGCGTCCGCGGGTCCAGACCTTGGTGGCGAGAAAGAGTTTTCCGGCGAGATGCAGTTGCTGTGCGAGATCGCCGACCACCGTTTCGGCCTCGCCGTACATGGGTGAAGTATCCACCACGCGTCCGCCCGCTTCGGCGAAAGCCTGCAAGACTTCGCGCGGCCCGGTGCGCGCGGCTTCCGAAGATCCGACTTCGAAGGTGCGCGAAGTGCCCAGGCCAACGGCCGGGATCGATTCGCCGGTTTTGGGAATCGCACGCATGAGTTGGCGGTTGTCAGGCACGGCGGCGGCGCGCCCCGCGGCCAGGCTCGCGCCGCCGGCCAGCAACAAGCGCAGCGCCTCGCGGCGAGTGAATCCGGTTGGATCGTCGTCCTTACTCATAGAACAAGAATACCTAAAACCGATAGCAGATTGCTGAAAAACAAGTTTTTCAGCAATCTGCTGCGCGGTATAGGGATGTACCGGCATTTTTCGAACACGTAAGTGTTTGAAAAATTAAGCAAAGCGAAAACCGCGCTTTTTGTATTGTGCCGGGCAGGATACCCCAATGTCGCGGGCGCAGGGATGCGCAGGAGCGGCCGGGCTGAAAAAGGCCAGGAAGGACTTTTTCAGTATCCTGCCGGCCACTCAAGCATTGCGAGTTTTCGCCAGCTTTTGCTGACGTGTGCCCAGCCACCAGGCGACCCAACCCCAGAGCAATGCGATCGGCACCGCCAGCCAGGCGATCGCGGCCAACCCCAGGCCGAGCGCCTTGAGACCGGCGAACGCCCAGCCGGCGAGCGCGTCGCCGCCGCGGTACACGACCGTGTCGATGAAGTTCTTGGCCTTGTACTTGGTTTCGCGGTCCACGACCGTGAACAACACCTCGCGCGCCGGCCGGGTGAGCGCGTAGTCGCCGGCGCGGCGCAGCACCTGAAACACCACAAGCACCGCGAGCGCCGGCGTCAACGCCAGTGCGGCGAAACCGACCGCCGCAGCCAGCGGCAGCAATATCAAGGTGCCGGCCACGCCGAATCTGGGCAGCACCCTGCCGGTGATAAACAGCTGAGTAACGACGGTCAGCACGTTCACCGCCAGGTCGATGCCGGCAAACAGCGCGGTTCGTTGCGCGGGATCGCGTATGCTTTGCGCGATAATGTGCGCCTGCTCGAAATACAGAAACGTCGAGAGCGTAGTAAACAGCACGATAAAGAGCGCGATACCGAGCAGGTACGACGAGCGCACCACCAGGCTGAACCCCGCGAACATATTCCCGCCCAACACCGCCTCGTCCGCGCGGCGCGCCGACGCCGGGCGTTTTCGCACCTGCGCCCAGCGGCCGAGACGGTGGATACAGACCACGGCACCGAGCAGAAACATGGCCGAGAGCAACAACAGGTTCACCGGCCCTAGGGGCACGGCCAACAGCGCCGTGAGTCCCGGGCCGGTGACCGCGCCGAGCGAACCGCCGGCGGCGATAAAACCGAACAGGCGCTTGCCCTGCTCGCTCGAAAACAGATCCACCATGAAACTCCAGAACACCGACACCACGAACAGATTGAACACGCTCACCCAGATGAAAAACGCCCGCGCGACCTCGGGGCGATAGGCGTCGAACTGAAACAGCGCGTAGAAGATCAGGATATTGGCGATGAAGAAGTAATACACGAGCGGCAGGAATCGGCGCCGCGGCAGGCGCGCGGTGAGCGCGCCGAACAGCGGTACCGCGACCAGCATCGCCAGGAACGTGCCGGTGAACACCCACGGCAGGTTCTGCACCCCACCGGCGATGCCCATCTCCTCGCGGAGCGGGCGGAGGATGTAATAGCCGCACAGCAGGCAGAAAAAATAACCGAACGACCAGAGCAGCGCCGGCAGCTCGCGCGTCTCGGCTTGGGCGATGCGGCGCGCCCGGTTGGCGATGCGGGCGGTGAGCGAAACGGCCACTCTATATATCAGTGTGCATGGGACTGACCATCATGGGCATGGCCGCCGTAACCGCGCAACTCGACGTATTTGGCCGTCTGGGCCGGAGTAAGTATCTGGGTTTGGGTCAGGTGCGCCTCCAAATGCGCCTGACGGAGTTGCGCTTGAAGTTTGGCGATGCGCTCCAGCGCGGCATTCAGTGTTTCGGGTGTGACGGTTCGGGAGACAAACAGCTGGTCCAATTTCTGCTCTTCGTCGATCAGCGAGCGACCCAGACCGATCGCCTTTTTCTCCATGCGCGCGAATAATTCCTGGGTACGCTTCTTCTGCTCGCTGGAAAGATCCAACGGTGCCGCCAATTCGAGCACATGCGCCGGACCGGGATAACCGTTGAGTTCTGCGGCCTTGGCCAGACCCATGCCTTTGCCGGCCGAGTACTCGCCGATCTCCTGCGACGACAGGGATTTTATTTCGCGCTGCTCCTGACCGGCATAGGGCGAGGCCGGATCGGCCGACGCGCCAGCGGCGAGCAGGATCGATGCAACCAGACCGACAAACGCAGTGATTTTCATGGGTTAAAATTCTCCAGGCTAGGATTGGCTATGTTACCGATACCACGATACTCCTCGTGGTAGACACGCGCTCCGGTCTCCAGTTCCCGATCGCCCACGACCAGAATTCACCGAGATTGCCCAACCCCGCCGGCGGCGCCTGGTCGAGGAATGCCAGAGCCTGGAGCAACACCGGCAGAGGATTCTTGGTGGTGACCGGCGTGGCCGCGGTTTGCTTGGAAAGCTTCTCGCCCTGGGCGTTCACCGCCACCGGCAGGTGCGCGTACCCCGGTGTGGCCAGGCCCAGCAGATTTTGCAAATGGATCTGGCGCGGCGTGGATTCCAGCAGATCGGCACCGCGCACCACTTCGCTGATTCCCTGGGCGGCATCGTCCACGGTCACGGCCAACTGGTAGGCGAACAGGCCATCGGCGCGGCGCACCACGAAATCGCCGAACTCGGTTTCGAGATCGCGGCGGATGGCGCCCTGCCAGCGATCGTCGAATTCGATCAGCGCGCCGGCGGTGTGCACGCGCAGTGCCCGGGCGCTGCGCCCCGGCGCCGGGCCGGCGCGGCAGGTGCCCGGGTACACCGGTCCCTCGATGCCCTGCACGCTCGAATCGGAGATTTCCTTGCGTGTGCAGGCGCAGCCATAAAGCGCGCCGCCGGTTTGCAATCGGTCGAGCGCGGCGCGATATGCCTCGGTGCGTCGACTTTGATACACGATCTCGCCGTCCCACTCGAATCCGAGCGCCTCGAGCGTGCGCAGGATATCGTCGGACGCGCCCGCCGCTTCGCGCGGCGGATCGATGTCCTCGATGCGCACCAGCCATTCGCCGCCCTGGGCTTTGGCCTGCAAGTAACTCGCGAGCGCCGCGACCAGCGAGCCGAAGTGCAGCGGCCCAGTGGGCGACGGCGCGAAGCGGCCGCGATAGCGAAGGGTCATAGTCGGTTCGGACACGGCATCATTCTAATGTAGTAGGTCACGCTAGTTGGAACTGATAGTCGGACTGGTCAATGGTCGCGGAAACAGAGCATCCCTTCCCCCTTCAAGGGGGAAGGGTGAGACGCAAAGCGTCGAACGGGCAAGCCATGGATGGCTTGCCCTGGCTCTCAAGCGTAGCAAGGATTGCGTAGCGTAGAGAGGGATGGGGGTGAGATGAACAGTGCGCGGCCGCGGTACCCCCGCGGTAGGGTTTCGCGTATGCTCTCGCGCCCATGAATACCATGAAAACAAACGTCTGGCTGTTGTCGGCCTGCCAGGGATTGCTCAATACCGGCAATTCGCTGGTAGCCGCCACCTCTGCGCTCGTGGGCCTCAAGCTCGCGCCCGACATGGCCTGGGCGACGGTGCCCTTGGCGCTGCAATTTCTGGCGAGCATGCTCACGACGCTCCCGGCCTCGCAACTGATGCGCGTTATCGGCCGGCGGGCCGGGTTCTTACTGGGCACCGCCGCCGGGCTGGTCGGCGCGGGGCTCGCGGCCTACGCGATCGTGGCCGGGAATTTCGTTTACTTTTGCCTGGCGGCGGGATTGTTCGGAGTGTTCAACGGATTCGGCACCTATTACCGTTTCGCCGCCGCCGACGCCGCCAGCCCGGACTACAAAAGCCGGGCGATTTCCTATGTGATGGCCGGCGGCGTGGTGGCGGCGTTCGTCGGCCCGAACCTCGCGCACTGGACCCAAGAGTGGTTGCCGGCCGGCGAATTCGCCGGCAGTTACGTCGGCTTGATCGGCGTCTACGCGCTGTCGGTGCTGGCGCTGTTATTCATCCGCATCCCGCGCCCGGCGCCCATCGCGCCCCATGAAAGCGGCCGGCCGCTGGGGATAATCGCGCGCCAGGGAAATTACGTCGTCGCGGCGTTGTGCGCCGCGGTCGGCTTCGGCGTCATGGTGTTCGTCATGACGGCCACGCCCTTGGCGATGCACGCCCACGCCCACGGCTTCGGCGACACCGCGTTCGTGATCGAGTGGCACATATTCGGCATGTTCGCGCCGAGCTTCTTCACCGGCCAGCTCATCCGCCGCTTCGGCGTGCTCAACGTCATGCTCGCGGGCGCGCTGCTCAATGTCCTGTGCGTCGGCGTAAACCTGATCGGCACCGACGTCGGGCACTTCTGGACGGCGCTGGTGCTCCTGGGCGTGGGCTGGAATTTCCTCTTTGTCGGCGGCACCACGCTGCTTACCGAAACCTACCGCGAACCGGAAAAGGCCAAGGCCCAGGGCCTGAACGATTTTCTGGTGTTCGCCGCAATCACCGTCGCCAGCCTCTCGGCCGGCGCGCTGCAACATTACTTCGGGTGGCGGGCGGTGAACTTCGGCGTGGTTCCGTTGATAGTGCTAATCGCCGGCGCGATTATCTGGCTTAAAGTGCAGCGTCGCTCCGCTTCGGGGGCGGTGCAGGAGGAAGTTATTTAGCGCTCCGTCTATACGGTAACATTCGTACAGTCTCCAGTATCCGCACGAACCAAGCGTTAGCTTCGCTTTTCATTTTTTGCCAAAGTCCGTAAGGAGGTTGCACCAAACCCTAAAAGTACAAACGCGCTGATCATCAACTGCGGCTCGAGTAACTGGACATAACGCCAGACACCCCAGAAAATTCCAGCAGCACCAGGAATTACCCCAATGACTAGCAACAAACTTACGATATTTCTTTTGAGCCAAGGGTATCGATAGGATTGTGTAAACAACAGCACGCAGATGAATAGCAGAATTAACGCTACCATCGGTGCAGCTGCATTCAGGATATCAGTGTTCAGCTGGATGCCCTCGATGCTTGCGAACCTACTGCCGGGTTAAACGCGCGGGGCACGAACACAACCTAAAGCCGTAGTTGTCTCATCGTATTCGCCCCGAACATGAAGTAGACAAGTTTCCAACTTGACAGTACCGCTCTAGCCGCCAAGCCAAACCGCCAGAATAACAACGCCGCCGATGACAAGCGCCATCATTGCAAGAGCGCCGAAGAAAATAAATATCCCCGCACATTTTGGGCACACCTTTCCCGACAATGGAACAAGGAAAAGAAGCATGAGTGGCAGATAGAGCAACTTGGGCACGTCGCTCTCAACTTTTGATTCCTTCCCGCAGTTAATGCACCTGAATCCCGCCATTTTTGGAGCATTCACCTGGTCTAAAAATATGGTTAGACGTTCCAAACAGTGCATACAAAAACAGTGCCTATATTAGGCCTTCATGGTGTCCAATCCTTACCGCACCGTCAATCTCCTTTAAGACACGGCCTGGGAGATGGGAGCCCTGAATATCGCCTTTCTTGGCGTTCTTTGCGGTTCAAGACCATTATTCCTTTTCCAAATTCAGGAACGAACATGTCCTACCAAAGCTGGCACGAAGAAAAACAATCCGCCTGGCTGTACCGGGAACTGGCGCGCGGCCGTGAATAATGGCGGAGACGTGCTTGCGCGTGACGCCCAGCGGCGAGGCTCGGGCGCGCGTTGCTTTGAACGCGTCGCCTGCAAGCGTTTGTCAGCGGTCCTGAACACGAGATTGCCAGTAGCCCGGCCGACGCGAGTGATGCGCGAGCGCAAAGATGGTGATGCCGTCGTCGTCGGGCCGATATACGACGGCGAAAGGAAAGTCCTTGAGAAAGACTCGCCGAGTGTTTTTGGACGCGGGCACACCGGCGAGCGGAAAGGCAAGGGCGCGAGCCGTTGCGTCCTCGACAGCCACAGCGAAACGCGCGCCAAGCCCCGGCTCCTCCTTGTTGTAGTAGACGACCTCGACCAGAAACTCGCGCCGCGCTGCCGCGACGAATCTGGCGCGCTTCACCGAGTCAGGCGCCGCGCTTCCGCAAAAA
>JACREH010000102.1 GCA_016218345.1 Gammaproteobacteria bacterium
CCAGCGCACCGCGTCCTGTTCGTTGAAGTGCGCGGCGACCGGACCGCGCAACAGCTCGATGTTCAGCGGCGCGGCCAGATACACCTGGCCTTCGGTTTCCCCCAGGTCGAGACTGGCCGCGACCAGGTACGGCTGACGCAGACGAATCTCCGCTTCCGGCAGGCGCGCGCCGCGCCCATTGGCGAGCAGATACCGTCCCTCACCGGGTGCGCGCTGTTGAGCGACGCGATCCGGATAGGCCAGCGCCAGCAACACGCCGACGGTGTCGGTCTCGATGACCTGCGTTTTTCCGGCGGTCCCGAGCAGGCGTTGCCATTGGCGCGCGGCCTGATCGGCGCGCTGGCAGGCGTTGGCATCCGCACCATGGCGCTGCGTGCCTTGCCGGCCGAGCGCGCGGAACGCCGCGAGCGCCTCGAGGCGCTCGGTGAGATCGCAGGAACGCCGCGCCTCGGCCGTGAGGATGTCGCGCTCGGAAAGCACCGCGGCGATGTCGCAGGCGAGTGCGCCGCGCTGCATGCCCTCGGCCGCGCGCAACATGTGCGCGAGCCGCGGGTGCAGGGGCAATCCGGCCATGGCGCGCCCGGCAGCGGTGATCCCGCCGTCGGCATCGAGCGCGTCCAGATCGGTGAGCAACGCGCGCGCCTGTGCCAGGGCCGCGGCCGGCGGCGGATCGAGCCAGGCAAGCGTCATGGCGTCGCGCACGCCCCAGGCGGCCAGTTCGAGCGCCAGCGACGCGAGGTCGGCGGCGCGAATCTCCGGTTGCGGTTGCGGCACCAACCCACGCTGGGTGGTTTCGCTCCACAGCCGGTAACAGATACCGGGCGCCGTGCGGCCGGCGCGACCGGCACGCTGCTCGGCGGAGGCGCGCGAAATGCGCTGGGTCACAAGGCGCGACAGACCGCTCTTCGGATCGAACTGCGGCACGCGCGCGTACCCCGCATCCACCACCACGCGCACCCCTTCGATGGTCAGGCTGGTCTCGGCGATCGGCGTCGCCAGTATCACCTTGCGGCGCCCGTGTTCGCCGCCCGGACGCAGCGCGCGTTCCTGTTGTTCCCACGGCAGATCGCCGTAGAGCGGATGGACATCGATGTTGCCATCCTTGAGCGCGGCGTCGAGAGTGCTCTGGGTACGGCGAATCTCCCAGGCACCGGGCAGAAATGCCAGCACGTCGCCCGGGTGTTCGGCGAGCGCGCCCTGGATCGCCTGCGCGACGCTGTCGGGCAGCCGTCCCTCCGGGTCGCGCGCCAGGTAGTGCACGTCCACCGGGTAGCTGCGGCCCTCGCTGGTGATGAGCGGGGCGTCGTCCAGCAGGCGCGCCACCGCCGCGCCGTCGAGCGTGGCGGACATGACCAGAATCTTCAGGTCGTCGCGCAACCCGCGCTGGCTGTCGAGCGTGAGCGCCAGCGCCAGGTCGGCGTGCAGGTGGCGCTCGTGAAACTCGTCGAAGATCACCAACCCGACATCCTTCAAGTCCGGGTCGTTCTGCAACCGGCGGGTGAGAATGCCTTCGGTCAGCACCTCGATGCGCGTCGCCTTCGAGACCTTGCTCTCGAAACGGATACGGTAACCGACGGTCGCCCCGACCGCCTCGCCGCGCAACTGGCTCATGCGTCCGGCCGCGGCGCGCGCCGCCAGCCGGCGCGGTTCGAGCATGACGATGCTCTTGCCCTGGAGCCACGGCTCGTCGAGCAGCGCCAGCGGTACGAGCGTGGTCTTGCCGGCGCCGGGCGGGGCCTGCAGCACCGCCGCCGAATGGGCCGCGAGCGCCGCGCGCAGGTCGGGCAGCACCGCTTCGATGGGCAAAGGGCTCATGGCTGGGATTTTCGGGTATTGCGGTGACGGGCGACGCTACTTTGGCTGGCGCGATTCGGGGCGTTTCTTTTCATGGTAGGCGCGCACCGCTTCAAGCAAGGGGGCCTCGTCGAGCTGGTAAAATCCCAGGCCGCCGTGGCGCAGATACAGACGATGAGTGGAACCGAGCGGAAACTGTCCCCAGTAGTCAGAGTAGCGAGTAAACGAAACCTCCGGCAGGTCGCCGGTCGCCGGCACCAGGCGTACATACACGCGCAGCACATAGTCATGCGCCACCAGGCCGGTGCTGTCCGTCCATTGATTCAGACGTAGTAATCCCGGGTAGAGCGCGCCCGCCACACCTAGGCCGAGCATAGCCGCCAAACCGATAGAAACCACTCGGGGAATCTTGGGGTCGGTGATCCAACGCCGCGCCAGGACACCGGCGATCAGCCCCGCGCCGACCCAGATCGCCAATGGATAATCTCCCACATAGATCTCGTCGATATAAAGGGTGTCGATAAACGCGTAGGCCAGGAGCCCCAGGAACACGATCATGGCGGCATTCGTGCGCGGGCTCGATTGAAGATCGAACGTCAACCCCGTGGCCGCCGACCCGGGATAGTCTATCGGGACATTGTGCGCGCGCAGTGCCTGAAGCAACGGCGAGGCCTCGAGACGGACCTTCATATCCTCGAACGAGGGCGCTCGCGGCATTCCTCGATAGCGGAATAGGTCCTGGATGGAAGGTTTCTGCTTCGCTTCTTCCTCGCCCTGCTTGACCCAGGCGTTGACCAGGATTTTTCGACTTTTTGTGCCATCGCTCAGAAACAGGGCCGGCTGCGCCGTCCCCATTGGCAGGCGTACCTTCGCCTTCATGATGCGCGTCCAGGGAAGAGTCCATCTGCTAGCGAACGCCGGAAACCAGGATGGGATCGGCGTCTTGAAGGCGATGCCGGTGACACTGATGACGATCTTCTCTCTCCTCTGAATATATATTGCCAATGCCATAAAAAGCACGAGAAGCCCATTGGCCGTCGCTTCGAGAAGTTTCCATGGTTTTCCCTCTATGGACTTCCCTATCTTTTCCAGAATACTCGCGTCGTCCGGCATGACCCGAAGAAATACAAACCACACAACCGCTGCAAGAATAATTACTGTCGCAAGGCCGATCCATCCGGCATGTTTAGCCGCTTTCGTTTGGAAAGCGCGCCGAACAAGGACAATATCGTTGGTGGCAGGGGAAGCGGACATCAAAGAAACCTCCTGGTATCTCAGTCTACCACGCCGGATTCAGGCCACACGGTTACGCGTTTCACCACGCATGAACGCGGCGATGTTGGCGACGATCTCGTCGGCCAATTTCTGTTGCGCCTGGCGGCTGGCCCAGGCGACGTGCGGCGTGACGATCAGATTCGGGAGGTCGGCGGTCAAGAGCGGATGATCGGCCGGGGGCGGTTCCTGAGCGAGCACGTCGATGCCGGCGCCGGCCAGGCGGCCGGCGCGCAACGCCGCCAGCAGCGCGGCCTCGTCGACCACCCCGCCGCGCGCGCAATTGATCAGAATCGCGCCGGGTTTCATTTGGGCGAACTCGGCCGCGCCGATCAGCTGGCGGGTCTCGGGCATGAGCGGCGCATGCACGCTCAGCACGTCGCTCTCGCGCAGCACCTGCGCGAAGGCCGCGCGGCCGGGGCGCGGGCTGGCGACGCCGCGCCGCTCGGCCAGCAGCACGCGCATCCCGAATGCCGTCGCCAGGCGCGCCACCGCCCGGCCCAGGGTGCCGACGCCAAGGATACCGAGCGTGCCGCCGGCCAGGTCGTGGATGGCGTGGGTGTGAAGCGTGAACGAATCCGACGCCGACCAGCGGCCGTCGCGGGCCGCGGCCTGCAAGCCCGGGAGGTTGCGCTTGAGCGCCAGCAGCAACGCGAACACATGCTCCGGCACGCTGTGGATGGCGTAATCGCGCACGTTGCAGACACCGATCCCCAGGTGGCGCGCGGCCTCGACATCGATATGGTCGACACCGGTAGCGGCCACGGCGATCAGCTTGAGCTTTGGAAGGCGTTCGAGCAGCGCGCCGGGCAGTTTCACCTTGTTGGTGACGATTGTCCCGGCATCCGCGGCACGCGCCAGGATTTCGTCGGGCGCGGTGCGCGCGAACTCCCGCCACTCGCAACCGGCAAGACCGGCGACCGGAAAAACGATGGAATCGGAGAAGGTATTGCGGTCCAGAAAGACGATGCGCACGAGCGCGTCCTACCCGCCCACCGCCCACGGGCAGTCGGCGAACCAGCGGTCGATCTGCGCGACACTCATCGGCCGGCTGATGAAATACCCCTGGATGCTGTCGCAACCGAGCACCACCAACAGGTCCAACGTCGCCTGGTCTTCCACGCCCTCGGCCACCACCCGGTAACCGAGGTTGTGCGCCAGGTCGACGGTCGAGCGCACGATGACCGCGTCGTTGTCGTCGTTCGCCATGTCGAGCACGAACGATTTGTCGATCTTGATGGTATGAAGCGGCAGTTTTTTCAGGTAGGCGAGCGACGAGTAGCCGGTGCCGTAGTCGTCGATGGAGATGGTGATTCCCATCCGGTGCAGCCGTTCCAGGATCTTGGCCGCGTTTTCGATGTCGGCCATCAATACATTCTCGGTTATTTCGATCTCCAGGCACTCGGGCGAGGCGCCGAGCGAGCGGATTTGCGCCTGGAGTTTGTCGAGCAGGTCCGGCTGCTGGAAGCTGCGCGCCGTCATGTTCACCGAGACGCGCAACGGATAGCCGGCCGCATGCCAGACCCGGCACTGGCGCAGCGCCTCGGCCACCACCCAGTCGGTGATCGGATTGATCAGGCCAGTGCGCTCGGCAATCGGAATGAACTGATCGGGCACCACCATGCCGCGCTGCGGGTGCCGCCAGCGGATCAGCGCCTCGATACCGACCACACGCTTCTGGTGCAAGTCGATCTGTGGCTGGTAATACAACTCGAACTCCTGCTGCTCGAGCGCGTGCCGCAGTTCCGCCGACAATTGCAGGCGCTCCGGGGTGTGCGGATCGGAGGCAGCGTCGTAGAACACATAGGGGGTATCCCGATGCTTGGCCCCGTACATCGCCACGTCCGCCCGGCTCATGAGCGTGTCCACGTCCTCGCCGTGCTCGGGAAAGACGGCGATGCCGATACCGGCGCCGAGATACAGCTCCTGCTCGGCGTGCATAAACGGCTTGACGAAGCACGCCAGGATGTTCTTGGCCACCACCTCGGCGGTCTTGCGCCCGTCGCGAGCCTCCGGCAGGAGAATGGCGAACTCGTCGCCACCGAGCCTGGCGAGCGTGTCGGAATCGCGCAGCACCGACTTGAGGCGCTCGGCTGCGAGCCGCAGCACCGCGTCGCCGGCCGGATGACCGAGGGTGTCGTTGATCTCCTTGAAGTGGTCGAGGTCCATGAGCAGCAATGCCACGTTGCGGTGCGACATGCTGCGGCGCGCCGAGGCGATCGCCTGGTCGAGGCGATCGTGAAACAACGTGCGGTTGTGCAGGCCGGTGAGACTGTCGGTGGTCGCCAGCATGTGCAACCGTTCGATGGTGAGCTTGGCCTCGGTGGCGTCCTCCATGAGGCCGTCGATGCGCACCACCCGGCCGCTGGCGTCGCGGTACGGCTGGAACACGCGCCGGAACCAGCGCATCGCGTATTCGCCGGGCGCCTGCACGCGCGACTCGACCTCGACCTGCTCGCCGAGCAGCGCCTGCTGCCAGGCGCGCTGCACGGTCTCGCGGTCCTCGGGCACGGTCCAGCCGAGACAGGGGATCGGCATTTCGATGGTCATGTCGCAGATCTTGCGGGTCGTCGGGCTCACGTACAACGGCCGGTTGTTGATCACGTCCACCGACCACAGCACCTGCGGAAGATTGGCCAGCAGGCTCGTGACCTGCTGCTGGAGCTCCTCGACCTTGCGGTGCTCGGCCTCGACCGCCTGCAGCGACGCCTCCCAGTAGCCTTCGAGCATCAGCCCCATGTCGCGGAACAGAAACTTGGTGATCGCGTCCTCGAGCTTGGGGATATCGGCCGGCGGGATCAGCGGGTTGTTCTGCAGGCGCGCGTGCAGATGATCCCAGTAGAGCAGATAGGCGCCCATCACCCACACCGGTTCGATGCCGAAATGCTGATGCACCCCGCCGACCTGCGCGAGGCGCTCGGCGGACTTGTCGTCGGTGTGGCCGGAGAGGAAATTCCAGAGGTGCTGCAACTGCGTGCGTACCAGGCTGGCGATTTCGCCGCCGCGCTCCTGGTGGCGCCTCAGGATCTCGGCCGTGGCCGGGTAGGCCTGCAGGTAGGAATAGAAGATTTCGGCGAACTCCTCGCCGCCCTCGAGCAGGGTATTGTGATGGCGCTGCAACAGGCGCCGGTCGGCGTCGTCGATCCCGAGGAATTGATTGAACGCCTCGTTGATGCCGCGTTTGTCGTAGTACCGGAGGACGGGCTGGGGGCGGGTGTTGCCGGTTTTTTTGGTCACAGTGATTCCGCGGTTATAGTTGTATTAACGGGCACTTTTGCCACCCACCCGTTCTCCCGGCACGCTCCAGACGTGCCTCCCCAAGCCTGATTTCAATGGCTTGGCAAATAAACTACCCGATTCTTCTGATCTTGACCATAGGATATCTAAGGGAAATGCGCAAATGGGAGGTGACCGGCCACCGACACCGGCGATGGCCCGCTCAGGCGGGCCGGAACCAGCCGCGGATCCGGCGATAGAGGCGTTTCAGACCGCGCGCCAGCTTTTCGAGGGCACTGCGCCGATAATAGACCCGGTCGCTTTCGGTCATGTCGGCGAAGCGCCCCCGGTACTTGAGCTTGGCCCATTGGTTGAAATCCAGGCGCGCGGCGAAGCGGTAACGCAGGTGGTTAAACGGCGCGAACCCGGGTTTGTGGATCACCGCCGCGCCGTAATCGAGCAGGCAGGGCCGCCCGCCGTCGGCCACCAGCAAATTTTCCTTTTTCTGGAGATCGCTGTGGGCGATGCCGCGGGCGTGCAACTGTTCGATCAGTTCGAGCAGCGCCGCAAAGAACGCCCCGCGATCGGCGATCTCGGCATGGCGCATGGACACGCCCGCGACATGTTCGAGCACCAGATAGCGGCCACGCAGCAGGCCGTAACAACGCGGCGCGCCCGGGAAATCCTTGAGATGTTCGTAGACGCGCGACTCTTGGCGCAGCATGAGTCGGGAGAGCCACTTCACGAGGCCGCGCCCGGCCGGGGCCTTGATGACCAGCCGGACGGGGCCGTCGGCATACAGCAGCGTCTGGCCTTGATAGCCCCGCGCCAACCGGTGGGCACCGGTGGCGAGACTGGTCTCGATCCAGCGAACCAGCGTGTCTTCCGATGGACTCGCGAGTTCCCAGGGCATGGACGATCTAGCGCAGACCGATCGACAGATAACCGAGACAGCCAACCAGGATGGCGATGATCACCGGCTCGCCGTTGTGCCAGCTCTGGGCGAGCGACCAGTCGCCGTGCTCGCCCGGGCTGTAGGGCGTGAGCCGCGGAATCAAGGCGCGGGTGCGTGCCCGCCAGCCTTCCCAGATCTTGCCGAACAGGCGGTGCAGCACCTCGTCCTCGTGGGCGATGGTACCGGGGTAGAACACCAGCGCGATCACGCCCCAGGCGAGGAAGCTCCACCACAGCCCGGAGGCCAGACAGAATCCGAGAGTAATAAGGTGATTGCCGACGTACAGCGGGTGGCGCACATACCCGTACGGCCCGGTGGTGGCGAGCGCCTTGTCCTTCTTCACATGGCCCGAGGCCCACAGCCGCACGAGCATGCCGAGCGCGCTGAAACCGGCGCCGGCCAGAACCAGCGTCCGGCCGGACGCGCCGAGTTCGGCCGGCCGGCCGAGAAAGGTGAGCACGAACAGGAAGCCGATGCCGACGAACTGGCGGAAACGGTAGCGGCGGTGCACCAGGTCATGGGCGAGTTTCTGCAATCCGAGCGAGGACGGGGCCTTGATGCGGCGGAACATGGACATGGAGGGGGTACCCTGTGGTTGTTCGAAGGCCCACCGGGCGGAAGACACCGGGGGCAATGGCCGCGAATAGTAAAGGCAATCCCCCGGGAAAACAATCTGTTAAGAATCAGGCGGTAGCCGCGGATAAACGCAGATGGACACCGCGTTCATCTGCGGCTAAAAATAAAACTTCCCAACTGGCCGCAGATTTGGCCGCCAGCTGCCGCTGCTATGACAGTTTCTAATTTTTCTTCATGTATTTCATCAGGTCTTCCGCAACTTCCTGCGCGGCATCCTCAATTCTTGCACCTTCGCGCGCGAAATGCCGGAATTTTGCCACCGTTTTCCCGTCACCGCCCTTTACGATTGCTTCCGCGCCGACTCCGGCCTGCATCTGGTGTCCCCCTGCAAACGGAATCCATGCCTTCCCCTGCGAAAATTTCTGTACCTCGTAGATACAGACATCCGCCGTCAGGAACCCCTTCTCGCCATTCAGCTTCCCCAGAAACTCCTGGAATATCGATTTGATTTCACCGACCTGGGAGCTTCGCAATTCATCGGATTTGTTTTCGAACTTGCCTAACGTGACCCGAAAATCGGCCAGCTTTACTCCGGGGGCGATCCACACCCAGTTTACATCGTTTCCTTCGACCAGGTCGGAATAGTCGCTGATGCAGCCTTTGATAAAGTCCTTGTCTTTGTACTCTTTGCTGTTCACCAGTAACGCGGATTCGCTCAATGCGTCCAATGGCAATATCAGAAACATCAAGCATGCGACACAGGCTCGAAAAAATGCAGAACTACCGAAAGAAAATGTTGTTTGCCGCGATTGTGGTAGCGCCATGAGTATCTCCATGTTTATCGATCAGGCTGTTGCAGAAAATACCTCTCCATGAAATATATCTAGGATGGCATCCTCCGGTACGGGCATATTAAGAGCAATAACTCGATAAAACAATCTGTAAAGAAACAGGCGATAACCGCAGATGAGCGCAGATAACCTATCGAAAAACTGTCGCCCGGTGGTTTTTTACCGCGTCCATCTGCGTTCATCTGCGGCTAAAAATTCTTATTAACTAACTGGCCGCGGCCTTCTTGCGTGCCTTTTCCTTGCCGAACACGATCGCGCCGCCGGCCAGCTCCGCGACGATAGTATCGCCGGGCGCGAATTTCCCGGCCAGGATGTCTTGGGCGAGCGGATTCTCCAGCGCCTGCTGGATGGCGCGTTTCAGCGGGCGCGCACCGTACACCGGGTCGAAGCCGGCGTCGGCGAGCTTGTCCAGGGCGCGGTCCGAGAGCGTCAGTTGCATGTCGCGTGCCGCCAGACGGTCACGCAGGTACTGAATCTGAATCTGCGCGATGCGGCGCAGCTGCGCACGCGCCAGCGGGTGGAACACCACGATGTCGTCGATGCGATTGATGAACTCCGGGCGGAAATGCTGGCCGACCACACCCATGACCGCCTGTTTCATGCGCTCGTAATTCTCCTCGCCGGACAGCTCCTGGATCAGCGTCGAACCGAGATTCGAGGTCATGACCACCACGGTGTTGCGGAAATCCACGGTGCGGCCCTGCCCATCGGTCAGACGGCCGTCGTCCAACACCTGCAACAACACGTTGAACACGTCTGGGTGGGCCTTCTCGACCTCGTCCAACAGGATCACGGAATACGGTTTGCGGCGGACCGCCTCGGTGAGGTAACCGCCCTCCTCGTAACCGACATAGCCGGGCGGCGCGCCGATCTGGCGCGCGACGCTGTGCTTCTCCATGAATTCCGACATGTCGATACGCACCATGGCCTCGTCGGTGTCGAACAGGAACGCCGCCAGCGCCTTGGTGAGCTCGGTCTTGCCGACGCCGGTCGGGCCGAGGAACAGGAACGAACCGTTCGGGCGGTTGGGATCGGACAGGCCGGCGCGCGACCGGCGGATGGCGTTGGACACCGCCTTGATCGCCTCGTCCTGGCCAACCACGCGCGCGCTCAACTCTTCTTCCATGCGCAACAGCTTATCGCGCTCGCCTTCCATCATCTTGGCGACCGGAATGCCGGTCCATTTCGACACCACCTCGGCCACCTCGTTTTCGGTGACAGCGCTGCGCAGCAACTGCATCGGTTTGCCTTCGGTGCTGCTGGCCGCGGCCAGTTGTTTCTCCAACTCCGGCACGCGCCCGTATTGCAACTCGGACAGGCGCGACAGGTCGCCGGCGCGGCGCGCAGTTTCCATCTCACCGCGCACCCGGTCGAGTGCCTCCTTGATATGCTGGGCGCCGTGGACCGCGGCCTTCTCGGCCTTCCAGATTTCCTCCAGGTCGGAATATTCCTTCTGGAGCTTTCCGATCTCGGTCTCCAGCAAGACCAGGCGCTTCTTCGAGGCCTCGTCGCTCTCCTTCTTGAGCGCCTCGCGCTCGATCTTGAGCTGAATCAGCCGGCGGTCGAGCCGGTCCATGGTCTCCGGCTTGGAGTCGATCTCCATGCGGATGCGCGAGGCCGCCTCGTCGATCAGGTCGATGGCCTTGTCCGGCAGCTGCCGGTCGGTGATGTAACGGTGCGACAGGGTCGCGGCCGCCACGATCGCCGGGTCAGTGATGTCGACGCCGTGGTGGACCTCGTACTTTTCCTTGAGGCCGCGCAGGATGGCGATGCTGTCCTCGACGCTCGGCTCGTAGACCAGCACCTTCTGGAAGCGGCGCTCCAGGGCCGCGTCCTTCTCGAGGTATTTGCGGTATTCGTCGAGCGTGGTCGCGCCGATGCAATGCAGCTCGCCCCGCGCCAGCG
>JACREH010000103.1 GCA_016218345.1 Gammaproteobacteria bacterium
CGCCGTGGCGCGTGGCCACGGTGACGTTGCGCACGTCGTCCAGGGTTTGCAGCGCGCCGATGGTGCGCACCAGCAGGATTTCCTCGCCGCGGTTGATGCGATCGCCACCGGCGTTGCGGTTGCTGGTCTCCAGCGCCTTGGCAAGCTCGTCCACGGCGATGCCGTGCGCCGCGAGCTTGCGCGTGTCCGGCGCCACCTCGAAGGCGCGCACCTCGCCGCCGAGTGAATTCACATCGGCGACGCCGGCGACGGTGCGCAGGCGCGGGCGGATCACCCAGTCTTGCACGGCGCGCAGTTCGGCGTTCGAGAGCCCGCCGCCCTCGATGCGGTACATATAGAGCTCACTCAACGGCGTGGTGATCGGCGCCAATCCCACCTCGGCATTCGCCGGCAGGCTGGCGCGCACCTGATTGAGACGCTCGGCCACTTGCGAGCGCGCCCAGTAGATGTCGGTGCCATCCTCGAAGTCGATGACGATGACCGCCAGCGCGTACTTGGTGGTCGAGCGCAGCACGGTCTGGCGCGGCAGACCCTGCATCTCCATCTCCAGCGGGAAGGTGATGCGCGTTTCGACCTCGCTCGGGGCCATGCCCGGGGCCTTGGCGATCACCTGCACCTGCGGGCTGGTGATGTCGGGGAAGGCGTCGATCGGCAGCGTGCGGAAACTCCACAGGCCCGCGAACACCAGTACGGCGGCGGCGAGCAGCAGCATGAGCCGCTGGGTGAGCGAAAAGCGGATGAGTGCCGCAATCATGGCATGGCCTCCGTGGCAAGCAACGACTGACCGGCGGCCAGCCGCAGGTCAGTGGCCTCCAGCCACTGCTGCGCGAGCAGTTCGAGGTAATGGTTGTGGGCGCTGAAGTAGTTGTCGTGCGCATCCACTAGTGCCAGCACGTTGATCTCGCCGACCGCAAAGCTCTTGCGGGTGAGAGCAAATAGGCGCGCGCTCGGCTCCAACACTCCGCGGCGGTGGTTATCGGCTTGTTCGATCAAATGATTGAGGTGCAAATAACTCTTGCGCAGGCGCGCGTCGAAGTCTCGGGCGCGCGCGTCGTGCCGGGCCCGCGCGATGTCCATTTCGACCACGGCCTTTGTCACGCTGCCGCTGTTCAGGTTCCAGAGCGGTATCTGCACGCTGAGACTAACGCCACTGTAGTCGCGCTCCACACCGCCGAACGTGTCGCGCTCGCGGAACAGCACGAGTACCGGGTCGGCGAAGCGCTGCGAGCGCGCCGCGTCCACACCGGCGCGGGCCGAGTCCTGTTCGAGACGCGCGCCCACGATCCCGGGATGTCCGTCAAAACGCGCTAGCAGCGTGGCGAGCGGCACGGGCGGCGCGGCCGGAACGAGCGGCACGGTCCGCGGCTCGGCGTCCGCCGGCAGCGCCAACAGCGCGCGCAACTGCGCGGCGGCCTCGGCGTACTCCCCTTCGGTGCTGGCGATCGCCTGGGCGGCTTGCTCGCGCAGGATGCCGAGACGCGTGCGCTCGGTGGGCGCGAGGTAGCGCACCAGCCGGTCGCGGCCGGTGGCGATCTCCTCCATCAGCTCGCGGCGCTCGCGCGCGAGCGCATGCCGCGCAGCGGAGAGTTGCACAGCATGATAGGCCTGCGCCACCTGCTGTTCGAGCAACAGGCGCTGGTAACGGCGATTTTCGTGCTCACCGGCGAGCTGCGTCTCGGCCACGCGTCGCTGGCGCCAGAGGCGCGTGAGCGGCAGCGGCTGGCTCACAGCCACATAGCGCACATCGGCACCGCCGCCACCGCTATCCAGACCGAGTTTCCGGTCGGCGCGCAACTCGACCATGGGATTCGGCCAGGCGCCGGCTTGGCGCAACCCGCTCTCGCGCGCCGCTACTTGGGCGTCGGCGGCGCGCATCTCGGGCGCGGTATCGAGCGCGCGCCGCACGCCTGCCTCGAGTGTCCACAACACCGACTCCTGGGCCGGTACGGGGAACGTGGATAACAAGGTAACGACCGACACAAGCCCGGCCACGGCCGGACGAAATGAATCAAACATGATGGTTCCACTCCTCGCCATGCGCGTATGCACAAGACGCCAACGTCGAATAGCCGCCCGCGGCGCGTCAGGCACGCGGGGTTGCGGTGCTACAAGGCGCGATCAGCGCGGAGGAGCGCGGAGAGGTGGGCTAAAACCGATGCGGGGCGGTGGGTGGAAACGGACTTCGTCCGACGTAAGAAGCAGACCGATGCGATACGGAGCGGCCGGCAATGCGATAAACACGAGTAGCGCGCAGAACGCCAGACTCAAGGAAAATATCTTGAGAATGCCGGCTAGTGCGAGGTCGGTATCGGTATCCGAATCAGACTCGTGTTGATCAGCGGTTGCGGTGAGCAGGCTTTCGAGATGGATGGGGCCGTGGTGGCCGTCGTTCACCGCCGGGATGCACATTCGCAGACCCTGCGCGAAAAGCATCGCCAGGATCAGCGACCATACCAAGGTGTAGCGTGCGGTTCGCACAAGCATGGACGCGAGTTTAGGGGAAACGCACGCGGGGTTCAAGACGCGTGCCGCACGGGATGTAATACGAAACCCGAAGTGCCTTGCTATTTCTCAACCTTCGCGGGATTCATTGGCGTGCCCGGCAAAAACTAAACGGTCATGGAGATTACCGAAAGCACGGCCCCAGCCGTCAGTAGTCGAACACCAACTCCCCGTCTTTCTCGGTCACGCCGACCCGCCCGCCCGCGGACAGGCGGCCGAACAGGATCTCATCGGCCAGCGGCCGTTTGATCTGCTCGCGGATCAGCCGCGCCATCGGACGCGCACCCATGACCGGGTCGTGGCCGTGCTTGGCCAGCCAGCCGCGCGCGGCGTCGTCGACCTCGATGGTGACGCCCTTTTCCTCCAGCTGATCCTCGAGCTCCATCACGAACTTGTCGACCACGAACTTGATGGTCTGCTCGTCGAGCGGCTGGAACGGGATGATCGCGTCCAGGCGGTTGCGGAACTCGGGGCTGAACAACTTCTTGATCGCCTCGACGTCGTCGCGTACGTGGTCCTGGTGGGTGAAGCCCATCGAACGGCGGCTCATCTGCTCGGCGCCGGCGTTGGTGGTCATCACGATGATGATGCTGCGGAAATCCGCCTTGCGGCCGTTGTTGTCGGTGAGCGTGCCGTGGTCCATGACCTGCAACAGCAGGTTGAACACGTCCGGGTGGGCCTTCTCGACCTCGTCCAGCAGCAGCACCGCGTGCGGGTGCTTGTTGACGGCGTCGGTCAACAGCCCGCCCTGATCGAAGCCCACGTACCCGGGCGGCGCGCCGATCAGGCGCGAGACCGTGTGGCGCTCCATGTATTCGGACATGTCGAAGCGGATCAACTCCACGCCCAGCACCTTGGCCAACTGGCGGGTGACCTCGGTCTTGCCGACACCGGTCGGACCGGAAAACAGGTACGAACCGATCGGCTTCTCCGGGGCGCCCAGGCCGGAACGGGCCATCTTGATGGACGCCGCCAGCGCCTCGATGGCCGCGTCCTGACCGAACACCACCAGCTTCAGATCGCGCTCCAGGGTGCGCAGCGCCTCCTTGTCGGAGGTCGACACGCTCTTGGGCGGGATGCGCGCGATCTTGGCGACGATCGCCTCGATCTCGTCCACGCCGATGGTCTTCTTGCGCTTGGTCTTGGCCACCAGGTGCACGCTCGCGCCGGCCTCGTCGATCACATCGATGGCCTTGTCCGGCAGATGGCGGTCGTTGATGTGGCGCGCCGACAATTCGACCGCTGCGCGCAGCGCCTGCTGGGTGTATTTGACGCCGTGATGCTTCTCGAAACGCGTCTTCAGGCCGCGCAGGATGTCGACGGTCTCCTCGACCGACGGTTCGACCACGTCGATCTTCTGGAAGCGGCGCGACAGCGCCCGGTCCTTCTCGAAGATGCCGCGGTATTCCTGGTAGGTGGTCGAGCCGATGCAGCGCAGCTCGCCGTTCGAGAGCGCCGGTTTCAGCAGGTTGGATGCGTCCATGGCGCCGCCCGAGGCCGCGCCGGCGCCGACCACGGTGTGAATCTCGTCGATGAACAGGATGGCGTGCTCCTGCTTGCGCAGTTGCGACAGCACCGCCTTCAGGCGCTTTTCGAAATCGCCGCGATACTTGGTGCCGGCCAGCAGCGCGCCCATGTCGAGCGCGTACACGACGCTGTTGGCGAGCACCTCCGGCACCTCGCCGTCGACGATCTTCTTGGCCAGGCCCTCGGCGATCGCAGTCTTGCCGACGCCGGCCTCGCCGACGTACAGCGGGTTGTTCTTGCGCCGCCGGCACAGGATCTGGATGGTGCGCTCGACTTCGTGCGCCCGCCCGATCAGCGGGTCGATCTTGCCGGCGCGCGCGCGTTCGTTGAGGTTGACGGTAAAGACATCCAGCGGGCTCTTCTCGGCGCCCGCGCCGTCGTCGGCCTCGTCCGGCGCCGGCAGCTCGTGCTGGCCCTCGCCCGGCACCTTGGAAATGCCGTGCGAGATGTAATTCACCACGTCGAAGCGGCTGATGTTCTGCTTGTGCAGAAAATACACCGCATGCGAGTCCTTCTCGCCGAAGATCGCCACCAGCACGTTGGCGCCGGTGACCTCCTTCTTGCCGGCGCCCTGCACGTGCAGCACGGCGCGCTGGATGACGCGCTGGAAACCGAGCGTCGGCTGGGTGTCGGCGCTGCTGTCGGTCGGCAGCACCGGAACCTTCTCGCGCAGAAAGCCCTTCAGGGCCTTGCGCAGTTCGTCGAGATTGCCGCCGCAGGCGCGCAGTACCCGCAGCGCGCTGGGATTATCCAGCAGCGCGCTCAGCAGGTGTTCGACGGTGATGAATTCATGGCGCTGCTCGCGCGCCGCCTGGAAGGCGGTATTGAGCGAAAATTCCAGTTCCTGCGATAACATCACACCCTCCGGCCGTCAGGCCGCGAACTCTTCATGACAAAAAACCTTGCAAACTGCGTGCCGGATGACAGCATGCGAATTACTCCGGCTCCAGGGTGCACTGCAAGGGATGCTGGTTCTGGGACGCAAACAGCATCACCTGCCGGACCTTGGTCTCGGCGATCTCGCGGGTAAACAGGCCGCAGATGCCGATGCCCTTCTGATGGACGTGCAACATGATGCGCGTGGCCTCTTCCCGATTCTTATAGAAGAACCGCTCCAGCACCACCACCACGAACTCCATGGGGGTGAAGTCGTCGTTCAGCAGGATCACCTTATAGAGTGTCGGCTGTTTGAGCGCCGGCTTGGCCTCTTGGACCACCAGCCCGTCGTTGTGTTGCAGTTGCTTATCGCTCATATCTCAAAGAATAATCGTAAAAAACCCATACGCAACATTGTGCTGCCATTGTACAAAATATCAAGCGCCGGACCGACAAATCCGACGCTGGCATGGATTTTGATCCCCGGCGGGCGGACCGGCGACCTGCCTTGACTTGCCCCAAAAAAGCGGGATCATAAGCCGCGTGTGACCGCCTTCGGGCTGGAAATCCGGTACGGAACACCCATCGGTACTGCTCGCCCGGGGATCACACTGCGTCAAATCACCACAAAGAACGGGGGCGATTTCCACCCGTCACGATTGGAGGGGGATGTCCGTATGGCAAATGGTACCGTGAAGTGGTTCAACGCCAGTAAAGGGTATGGGTTTATTTCTCCCAGCAGCGGCGGCGACGATGTGTTCGCGCATTTCTCCGCCATTGAGATGGAGGGCTACAAAACCCTGCGCGAGGGACAGCAAGTGGAGTTCGAGGTCCAACAAGGACCGAAGGGTCCGCAGGCCGCCAATATCCGCGCCTCGTCCTAGAAAGACCCGCACACCGATTTTATAAACCCGGCGCCCGCCGGGTTTTTTATTGCGCGCATTGCGGCGCGCTCGCAGCTTTATTTTGTATCGCTCCCGCGATGGTTTGAAAATACTATGCGCGTTTCGCCGCGCGCACGAGTGACTTGCGCCGCTCCGCGCATCCTGCGCTCCCGCGGCATACACTCCCCTCCCTGTAGATACGTTTCGGCGAAAGTCACCAAAGCCATTTTGCCCCATCGTCGCACCCCACTGCCCACGCGTACGCGTGGGCAGTGGGGTGCCCTCCGCTCCTCGGTCGGCGAGGGGGTTTTTCGACAGTACTTTTCCGCTGCGCTATCCTGCTTCGCGGAAAAGTCCAGGGCATACCTCCCTGTATGCCCGTTCGCCGCTCCGCGGCTCACCCGTGTACTGCGAAAAACGCGCGCTTTCACGCTCCGCTCTCCATGCTCTCGCGTGAAAGACCAGTGCTTGCCGTCCCTGGCAAGCCCGTTCAGCGGGGCGAGGGTCCGGTGGACCCTCGCCTTTCTCCGCTTCACCCCATGCGCGCCCCTGGCGGGCCTTGTCCTCGCCGACCTCCGGTGCTCGGTGCGACTCAAGGGGCGAGACTCAACTCTAAAACCGAAACTCCAAACCCTAAACCCAAAGGCTTTAGGATTTTGACGTTGGGTGTTGATGGTTGGTGTTGACGTTCCCCCCTTTCCGGCGCGCCGAGCATCGGAGGCCGAGGCGGATCAGGCCCGACAGGGGCGCGTATGGGATACGCGCGTTGGCCGCAGGACAGGGATGTGCTGTCGGCCAACCCCCGCCTCGGCCGAGAAGCGCAGGGGCAGTCGCGCCGGAGGGGCGTGTTTCTTTTGGGTACTTTTCTTTGTGCTGCGCAGGATGCGCGAATGTCGCGGGCGCAGGGATGCGCTGGAGCGACCACGAGCAAAGAAAAGTACCCCGCCCGCGGTGCGGGAGCCGCAAGTAAAAACCGGAGGCGATACAAAAAAGAGGAGAGAAGCGGAACCCCGCTCCCAACTCTACATGTGATGAACGATCGCGTCCCCAAACCCCGAACACGACACCTGCGTCGCCCCCGGCATCAGCCGGGCGAAATCGTAGGTCACGGTCTGGGCGGCGATCGCGCCGTCCATGCCCTTCAGGATCAGATCGGCGGCCTCGTTCCAGCCCAGGTGGCGCAGCAGCATCTCGGCCGAGAGGATGATCGAGCCGGGATTGACCTGGTCCTTGCCGGCGTACTTGGGCGCGGTGCCGTGGGTGGCCTCGAACATGGCGACGGTGTCGGACAGATTGGCGCCGGGCGCGATGCCGATGCCGCCGACCTGCGCGGCCAGGGCGTCGGAAATGTAATCGCCGTTCAGATTGAGCGTGGCGATCACGCTGTACTCCTCCGGGCGCAGCAGGATCTGCTGCAGGAACGCGTCGGCGATGACGTCCTTGATCACGATCTCGCGGCCGGTCTTGGGATTCTTCAGCCGGCACCACGGACCCTGATCGATAGGCTGCGCGCCGAACTCGCGGCGGGCGAGCTCATAGCCCCAATTCTTGAAGCCGCCCTCGGTGAACTTCATGATGTTGCCCTTGTGCACCAGCGTCACCGACGCGCGGTCGTTGGCGATGGCGTATTGGATGGCGCGCCGGATCAGGCGCTCGCTGCCCTCGCGCGACACCGGCTTGATGCCGATCGCCGAGGTCGCCGGAAAGCGGATTTTTTTCACGCCCATCTCGGTTTGCAGGAACGCGATCACCTTTTTGGCCTCGGGCGATTCCGCGCTCCACTCGATGCCGGCGTAAATATCCTCGGAGTTCTCGCGGAAGATCACCATGTCGGTCTTTTGCGGTTCCTTCACCGGGCTTGGCACACCCTTGAACCAGCGCACCGGCCGCAGGCACACGTACAAATCCAATTCCTGGCGCAGGGTCACGTTCAGCGAGCGCATGCCGCCGCCGACCGGCGTGGTGAGCGGGCCCTTGATCGACACTGCGTAGTCCCTGACAGCCTGCAAGGTCTCGTCCGGCAACCAGGCATCGCCGCCGTAAGTCGCGACCGCCTTCTCGCCGGCATACACCTCCATCCAGGCGATCTTGCGCTTGCCGCCATAGGCCTTGGCCACGGCCGCATCCACCGTCTTGCGCATCACCGGCGTGATGTCGACGCCGGTGCCGTCGCCCTCGATGAACGGAATGATCGGCTGGGCCGGCACGTTCAACGAAAAATCGGCGTTGACGGTGATCTTCTCGCCGCTGGGGACGACAATCTTCTTAAAGGCCATGCGCTGCTCCAAAACCCGATACCAGAGGCGCGCATTCTAACATTCGCCCGGGATCTTCGGTAAGCTTGCCGTCATGAAAACCGCCTATCGCGACGCCGCGCCCTACCTCACCAAGGATGGCAGCGAGATCCGCGAGCTAATTCACCCAACCCGCCACGGCAACCGCAATCAAAGCCTGGCGGAAACCGCAAACGCGACTGTTCGTATGTCAGGACGAACGAGCAAAGTGAGTAGGGCTTCTGTTACGTCGCGCGGCCCTCGACTCGATCCTATCGTCGAGGCAACCGTGCCAGTCGGCGCCGGTACCGCCCTGCACCGCCATTGCACCAGCGAAGAGCTTTACCACATCACCGCCGGGCGCGGCCGCATGACGCTGGGAGCAGACCAATTTGACGTGACCGTGGGCGACAGCGTGTGTATCCCGTCCGGCACGCCGCATTGCATCGAAAATATCGGCGCCGAACCGCTGCGTATCCTGTGTTGCTGCGCGCCGGCGTATGCGCACGACGACACCGAATTGCTCGGCTGATGCTGCTGGTTTTCAACAAGCCCTACGACGTCCTGACGAAATTCACCGACGCCGCGGGACGGCCGACGCTCGCGGATTACATCAAACTTCCCGGCGTCTACCCGGCCGGCCGGCTGGACCGGGACAGCGAAGGGCTGGTGCTGCTCACCGACGACGGCGCGTTGCAACACCGGCTGAGCGACCCGCGCCATAAGTTGCCGAAGACCTATTGGGTGCAGGTCGAAGGCGAACCCGACGAGGCGGCGCTCGCGCGGCTGCGCAGCGGCGTGATCATCGAGGGCCGCAAGACCCGCCCGGCCCAGGCGCGCCGCATGGCCGAACCGGCACTCTGGCCGCGCGACCCGCCGATCCGGTTTCGCAAAGCCATCCCCACGACCTGGCTGGAAATCGTCCTGACCGAGGGCCGCAACCGCCAGGTGCGGCGCATGACCGCGGCCGTCGGCCATCCGACCTTGCGGCTAATCCGCTACGCGGTCGGACCGTATACGCTCGCCGGGTTGAAGCCCGGGGAGTGGCGTGAAGTGCCTGGGCAAGTTTGTTAAGGTGAACACATGATCTGGAAACCCAATGTGACGGTCGCGGCGGTGGTCGAACGCGACGGGCGCTTCCTGGTGGTGGAGGAAGACTCCGACGGCGAGATCGTTCTCAACCAGCCGGCCGGCCACCTGGACGCGGGTGAAAGCCTGGCGAACGCGGTGGCGCGCGAAACCGTCGAAGAGACCGGCTGGCGGTTCGCGCCGCGCGCGCTGCTCGGGATCTACTGCTGGCCGAAACCCGGCTCCGACACCACCTACCTGCGCTTCGCCTTCACCGGCGAACTGCTGAGTCACGAGGCCGATCGCCCGCTCGATACCGGCATCCTGCGCACGCTCTGGCTGACGCCGGATGAGCTGCGCGCCGAACGCGCCCGCCACCGCAGCCCGCTGGTGGAGCGCTGCGTGGACGATTACCTGGCCGGCCAGCGGTATTCCCTCGACCTGCTCAAGGACTATTAAGAAACTCCATGATCGCCCGACGCAGAGCTGCAAAGGCGCAAAGTGACCCCCTGAAAAATCGACAGGAAAACCTTTGCGCCTTGGCGGCTTTGCGTCAAAAACTCATATGAAAATCATCGTCGGCATTTCCGGCGGCGTGGACTCGGCGGTCGCGGCGCTGCTGCTCAAGCAGGCCGGCCACGAGGTCACCGGCCTGTTCATGAAGAACTGGGAGGAGGACGACCGCGCCGGCGAGTGCAGCGCCGCGGAAGATCTGAAATCGGCGCGCGCGGTGTGCGAGACGCTCGGCATCCCGCTCCGGACCGTCAATTTCTCGGCCGAGTACTGGGACCGGGTGTTCAGTTATTTTCTCGCCGAGTACCGCGCCGGGCGCACGCCCAATCCGGATGTACTGTGCAACAAGGAAATAAAATTCAAGGCGTTCCTGGAGCATGCCTTGGCGCTCGGCGCCGACAAGATCGCCACCGGCCATTACGCGCGCGTGAGTAGCGAAGCCGGCCGCTACCAACTGCTCAAGGCCGCGGACGCGGCCAAGGATCAGACCTATTTCCTGCACCTGCTCGGACAGCACGAACTGGCGCGCACGCTGTTCCCGCTCGACGAACTCGTCAAGACCGAGGTGCGCCAACTGGCGCGCGCGGCCGGACTGCCGAACCACGACCGCAAGGACTCGACCGGCATCTGCTTCATCGGCGAACGCAACTTCAAGGAGTTTCTGACGCGTTATTTGCCGGCGCAACCGGGCGAGATCCGCACGCTCGCCGGCGCCCTCAAGGGCAAGCACGACGGTGTCATGTACTACACCATCGGCCAGCGCCAGGGGCTCGGCATCGGCGGCGAAGGCGAGGCCTGGTACGTCGTGGCCAAAGACGTGGCGCGCAATACCCTGTACGTCGAGCAGGGCGAGGACCACCCGGCGCTGTACAGCGCCGCCTTGATCGCCGGGCAATTGCACTGGATCGCGGATGAGGCCCCGGCCCGGTCGCACCCGCTCACCGCCAAGACCCGCTATCGCCAAGCGGACCAGGAATGCACCCTGACCGAACAGGCCGGCGGCCTGCGCGTCGACTTCCGCCGGGCGCAGCGCGCCGTCACGCCCGGACAGTCGGTGGTGTTCTACGACGGCGATCGCTGCCTGGGCGGCGGTGTGATCGAACAGGCGCTGGCGGCCGAGACACGCGCGGCCCACGCCTGACATCGGCAATTTGCCCACCGATCTGGTAAAATTTGCCTCCAATCCGGGGAACATACTGCCCACCAGGCACGCATGAACAAACCGACCACACCCGCGCCCCTGCCGCTGACGCCGCTCACCGCCCTGTCCCCGCTCGATGGGCGCTATGAAACCAAAACCGCGCGGCTGCGCGAACACTTCAGCGAATACGGCCTGATCCGCCAGCGGGTGGTGGTCGAAATCCGCTGGCTCCTGGAGCTGGCCGCGCACCCCGGCATTCCCGAGGTGCCGGCGTTCTCGGCCAAGGCGCGGGCATTCCTGGAACAACTGGCCGAACGATTCACCGAGGCCGATGCCGCGCGCGTCAAACAGATCGAGGCCACGACCAATCACGACGTCAAGGCGATCGAATATTTCCTGAAGGAAAAAATCCGCGACGTCCCGGAGATCGCGGCGGTCGGCGAGTTCATCCACTTCGCTTGCACCTCCGAAGACATCAACAACCTCGCCTACGCGCTGATGCTGCGCGCCGGGCGCGAGCAGGTGCTGTTACCGGCGATGGACGCGCTGATCGCCGCGCTCGACGCGCTCGCCAAACAGCACGCCGACCAGCCGATGCTGGCGCGCACCCACGGCCAGCCGGCCTCGCCGACCACGGTCGGCAAGGAATTCGCAAACGTCGTCCATCGGACGCGCCGCCAGCGCGAGCAGGTGGCGATGGTGCCGCTGCTCGGCAAGCTCAACGGCGCGGTCGGCAATTACAACGCCCACCTGGCCGCCTATCCGGAGGTCGATTGGGAGCGCACGGCGCGCGGCTTCGTCACCGGCCTGGGGCTCGCCTGGAACCCGCATACCACCCAGATCGAACCGCACGATTACCTGGCCGAGCTGTTCCACGCGGTCGCGCGCTTCAACACCGTGCTGCTCGATTTCGACCGCGACGTCTGGGGCTATATCGCGCTCGGCTATTTCAAACAAAAACTCAAGAGCGGCGAGGTCGGCTCCAGCACCATGCCGCACAAGGTCAACCCGATCGATTTCGAGAATTCCGAGGGCAACCTGGGGCTGGCCAACGCGCTACTCGAACATCTGGCCGCGAAACTGCCGGTGAGCCGCTGGCAGCGCGACCTGAGCGACTCGACGGTGCTGCGCAACCTGGGCACGGCGCTCGGCTATTGCCTGCTGGCCTACGACGCCTGCCACAAAGGGATCGGCAAGCTCGAGGTGCACGCGGCGCGCCTGGAGGAAGACCTGGAGCAGAATTGGGAAGTACTGGCCGAACCGATCCAGACCGTGATGCGCCGCCACGGGATGGAACAGCCCTACGAGCGCCTGAAGGAACTCACCCGCGGCAAGGGCGGCGTCACCCCGGCGATGCTGCGCGACTTTATCGAGGGCCTGGCACTGCCGGCCGACGCCAAGCAGCGCCTGCTCGCGCTCACCCCGCGCGACTACACCGGCAACGCCGCCGACCAGGCGCGCAGCCGAAAGTAAAAAAGCGTTAGCGCGCCAGCGCCATGCGTTTCTTGCCACGGCCGCGCGCCGCCGGGCGGCGCTTGGTGGCGAAATCGAGACGCGCCTCGGACAGGAACAACACCCCGCAGCACACCAGATCGACCGCCAGGCTGCCGACCGTGTAGACGCTGAGCGGCATGGACTTGGCGATGAACACCAGATACGCCGCGGTGAAGCCCACGAACGCCATGCCGGTGGCCGAGGCGCGCACGATCTCCTTCTCCGGGTCGTAGGCGGCGATCACGAAGGTCGCCATCATGCCCAGCAGCGCCGCCCCGAACATGGCGGTGGTCACGCTATCGTACGGGCCCAGGCTGAGCAGGGGGTGAACCGTGCCGGGCGCCAGCACCAGGGTAAGACCCCAGCCCATATACAACGCCGCGGCGATCAACAACGTCACTTGGATTTGCGCTTTCATTGGCACGTCCTCCGTTGGGGGTGGCAATCACGCTATACTTCTCTTATAAGTGTAGTCAACTATTGTCTGCGCCATGCCATCGAGAGGCACGCCGGATGGGTACGGAAATACCGGAAAAACATCGCGTTAGCCGGTCGCGCGAGGAAAATCGCGGGATTATCGCCAGCCTGATCGCCAATGCCCGGCGCGAAATCAGGGTATTCGCGCCGGTGCTCGACCCGTTTTATTTCAACACCCCGGCCGTGGAACAAAGCCTGACCGGTTTCGCCCTGACCCACCCCCAGAACCGCGTCCAGCTCCTGATCGAGGACATTCCGGCGCTGCTGCTCGACCAGGCGCGCCTGGTCGGTCTGCTGCGGCGCTTGAGCGATCGCATCGAGATCCGGCGGGTGGACGACGATGCCGTCGGGCAGCGCGAATTTTTCGTGGTGGCGGACGGACGCGGCTATTTTCACCAGATCGACTACGAGGGACGGGAGAGCAGCGCCGACTTCGACGCCGCCGGCGAGGCGGCGCTGCTGGTGCGGCGCTTCGAGGAACTGTGGGAACGCAGTGTGCGCATCCCCGACCTGCAAACCACCGGCTTATGACGATACGCCGCTATCTGCAGCGCCTGCTCGGGGCCGCAGTCATCGGCTGGCTGGCCGGCGGCTGCGCGTCGGCGCCGGTACACGAGCCGCCCGAACACCCGGACGCGCCGGCGGCCGCCTCGATCGCGCTCGGCATGCTCGGTAAACCCTACCGCTACGGCGGCGACACGCCCGCCAAGGGTTTCGATTGCAGCGGCCTGGTGCAATACAGCTACGCGCGCGCCGGGGTGAAGGTGCCGCGCTCGACCGAACAACAACGCCAGGACACCCGCCCGGTTCCACCCCGGAATATAAAGAAAGGCGACCTGCTGTTCTTCGACCAGCAGGGCAAGAAATTCTCGCATGTCGGGATTTACCTGGGCGACGACTGGTTCGTGCACGCCCCGGCGGGCGGCAAGTCCGTGCGCAAGGACCGTCTGACCGACCCGTTCTGGCGCGAACACTTCGTCGACGCCCGGCGCGTGCCGCTCCGCTAGGAAAGCCATCTGAATTAAGTCCGTTCGTGGTTCGACAGGCTCACCACGAACCGACTATTTCAGAGATTCCCCGGCGCCCAGCCGCCGAAAACCCCGTCCATCCCCGCGCGAAAAGTAAAGGCAGGCGCGCGCCGGGTTTTTTGGTATATTTCGCGTCTTTCAGCGGCGCAAACCCCCGCCCGGACAACGCCCGGCGGGCGAGGCCGGGCCGGCCGCCGCGGTTTTCATAATAATTTTGAAGGAACCGATCCATGTCCAAGAAGCACCCTGTCATCGCCGTCACCGGCTCCTCGGGCGCCGGCACCACGACCGTCAAGCGCGCGTTCGAGAACATCTTCCTGCGCGAGAGCATCAATCCGGTCATCATCGAGGGTGACAGTTTCCACCGCTACAACCGCGCCGAGATGCGCGAGATGATGAAAACGGCCGAGGCCGGCGGCAACCGCCACTTCAGCCATTTCGGCGCCGATGCCAACCTGTTCGACAAACTCGAAGAACTGTTCAAGGTCTACGGCGAAAAAGGCGCCGGCAAGAAGCGCTATTACCTGCATAGCAACGAAGAGGCCGCCGAGCACAACAAGCGCCTGAACACCGTGCTCAAGCCCGGCGAGTTCACCCCCTGGGAAGACATCCCGGCCGGAACCGACCTGATGTTCTACGAGGGCCTGCACGGCCTGGTGGTGCACGACAAGCTCAACATGGCCCAGCACGTCGATCTGGGCGTGGGCGTGGTGCCGATCGTCAACCTCGAATGGATCCAGAAGATCCAGCGCGACAACAAGGAGCGCGGCTACAGCCCCGAGGCGATCGTCGACACCATCCTGCGGCGCATGCCGGATTACGTGAACGTCATCACCCCGCAGTTCTCGTTCACCGACATCAACTTCCAGCGCGTCTCGACCGTCGACACCTCCAACCCGTTCATCGCCCGCGACATCCCCACCCCGGACGAGAGCTTCGTGGTGATCCGTTTCAAGCGTCTGGAAAAGTGGGGCATCGACTTCCCCTGGCTGCTCAACATGATCCCGCACTCGTTCATGTCGCGCCGCAACACCATCGTCGTGCCGGGCGGCAAGATGGGCTACGCGATGGAATTGATCCTGACGCCGATCATTCACGACATGCTGCAAAAGCGGAAGGCGTAACGGACCCGGCCCCCGCCGGATAGCAGCCATCCAGCTATCCTATTTTCCCTGTCGTGCCAGGAATACTCTGTATTAATTTTCGACGCAGAGGCGCAAAGACGCAAAGAAGCAAAGAAAAGCTTGATAAATAACATTGAGTCTTTGCGCCTCTGCGTCAAATAATCATAGCTAATCGGACCTTCCTCAGGCCGTCTTCGCCGGCGACCACTCGCGCCAACCGCCCAGCAGCGGGAAATAGAGCCCCAGCCGGATCGGCCGGGCATCGAGCTGCGCCATGATGCGCGCGTAGCGCTCGAGCTGGGCACGGTAACGTTCCTGCTCGCGATCGAGAAACGCCTCCAGCCCGCCGCCCTCGTGGGTGCTGGTCTTGTAATCGACGATCCAGCGGATGCCGTTGGCATCTACGAAGCTGCGGTCCATGATCGCCGTGACCGGCCTGCCGTGTTCGATGCGCGTGAGCGCGTATTCGCTCTTTGCCTCCGTGTGCTGCTGATCGAACAGCCAGGCGCCCTTGGCGTCGGTCAGCGTGCGACGCAGGGCTTCGATCACGCGTTGCACGGCCCGGTCGAGCTGCGCTTCCGGCACGCCCTGGCGCGCGAGCGCGAGGCGGAAGCCCGGCGCGAGCGCTTCGATGCGTGCCAGCGGCCAGCGCGCCACGCCTTCGCGGCCGATCAATTGCAAACTGCGGTGCACCACGCTGCCGACGTGGCGGATGGTTTCACTCGCCCAGTCGAACTCGACCTCCGGGCCGCCTTCCGGCACGGACAGTGCGGCGCCGGCTTCCCAGGCGACCGCCGGCGGCAGCGGCGGCGCCTGCCAGCCGGCGACCAGACGCCGCAGGTTGCCGGGCGCCGATAGCGGAAAACTGCTCCCTGCGTTTTCCGCACTTCTGCCCTCCATGGATGGAGTAATGCCGCGTGAGGGCAGGAGCCCGAAGCGGCCGCCATCCATGGCGGTCGCGGGCGCAGCGCTGTGTTCCAGCGCGGCCACGAACTCCTCCTTGATCACCGGCCAGAGCAGCGCGAGCAGCGAACTGGCCGGTGGTTTTTTTATCGCATTGTCCTTGCCGCGCTTGACCGTGCCGAGCAGATGCAGGGCGCGCTTGGCACGCGTGGCGGCGACATACAGCAGGCGGCCGGCCTCATAACGGCTCTTGTCCGCTTCCAGATGGCCGAGATATTTATAGAGGAGATCATGCTCGCCACCGGTCTCGCGGATCGGCGCGAGCAACAGATCGGCCGGATAACCCGCTCCTCTGGAATGAGGTGTTTCCATCCAGCGCAGCAGTGGCGGATCGTCGTGGCGCGGCGGGCTGCCGAGGCCGGGCAGGATGACGGTGTCGAATTCCAGGCCCTTGGCCTTGTGGATGGTCATGAGCTGCAAGGCGTCGCCGGCGGTGACGTCCGGCAGCGCGTACAACTCGCTCACCTGCTCGGCGAGGCGCGCGGAGTCGGTGATATCACCGCCCTCTTCCAACTCATCCAGCAGGTCGAGGTAGACGCGCGCGTCTTCGAGATCGGTGGGTGCGTCCACGCACGCCGGACCGCCGAGCGCGAGCCACGCGCCTTCCACGATCTGGCGAAAGCGGCTGCGACCGCGCATGGCGAGGGCGCTGGCCAGCACGGTGCGCACTGTTTCGATACGCTGGCGCGCCGCGGCGCTCAGGCGCGCGATGCGGGTTTCGTCTTGCAGGAGGGTCCAGATACTGGCGGTACTTTGGGTCTGCGGAGTATATGAACCACCCCCCTCACCCTTGCCCTCTCCCTGAGGGAGAGGGGATTGAATTTTGGATTTCTGTTCGTCATTCCGGCGAAAGCCGGAATCCAGAGGTGTTACTAAGCCTTCCTGGATTCCGGCTTTCGCCGGAATGACGGCTTCTATTTTGCTTGTATTGTTGCTGGCAGTGTCTTCGTTTCCCACCAACGTCACCAGGTCGGCGAGCGTCAGACCGCACCACGGCGCGCGCAGCAGCGCGAGCCACGCCGTGCGGTCGGCCAGGTGGGTAAGCGCGCGCGTCAGCGCCAGCAGGTCCTGCACCACCGGGCGCTCGGCGAGCGGCTCGATCTCGACCGCGCGGAACGCATGCCCGGCCTGCTTGAGGCGCGGGGCGATGCGCGCCAGCGGCGCGCGCGAGCGCACCAGGATGGCGATCTTTCCCTGCGGGTTGTGGGCGCGCGCCGCCGTGACCAGTTCGGCGACACGCTGTGCCTCCGCATCGTGGTCGGCATCGATGAAGGCGTGGGTGTGCACCGCCAGCCCGGGTTCCGGCGGGTGATGCGCGACCGCGCTAGCATAGGGCACGGCGCCGGCGGCGATGTCCTCGTCCACCGGCAGCACCTGTGCAAAGGTGGCATTCACCCAATCGACGATGCCCTGCTGCGAGCGGAAGTTGACCGTGAGCGCGAGCGGCGTGAGACGCACGCCGCCGATGCCTTCGTGGCGCGCGCGCAGGTACAAACCGACCTCGGCCTGGCGGAAGCGGTAGATGGACTGCATCGGATCGCCGACCACGAACAGCGTGCGGCCGTCGTCCGCCTGCCAGCCGGCGGTTAGCTTGGCCAGCAATTCATGCTGGCTCACCGAGGTATCCTGGAACTCGTCGACCAGCAGGTGGTGGATGCGGCAATCGAGATGCAGGGCCAGATCGGTGGGCGACTCCGGGCCGCCCAGGGCGCGCGAGGCGCCCTGGGCGATCTCGGTGAAGTCGGCCTCGCCGCGGCGGGTGAATTCCAGCTTCAACTCGGCGACCGCGAGCATCAGCACTTCGCTCAAGCTTTCGACCACTTCCCACGAGGCCTCGTCATAGCTCGGCGGCGGCAGCACCAGCAATTCGGCCAGCGCGGTTTGGAATGCCTCCTGGCCGCGCAGGTTGTCGAGCAGCGCGGTCATGCGCTGTTTCATTTCCTCGCGTTGGGTGTTTTCGGTCCTGCTGCCGTTCTTTTCCTTGGCCGGGAAGCCGGTATTTTTATCAACCTTCTTACGCCAGCCACCGTCCTTGGTCAGCAGCAGCACCGCGAGGCCCTGCCAGTGGGCGCGCTGCCCCAACCCGGCGCCCGGCCAAGTGGCGAGCGTGGCGCAGGCATGCAGCGCGTGCTCCGGCTGTGCCGCCAGCTGGGTGCTGGCGTAATGCGCCAGCGCGGCGATCTCCTTTGAATGCCCGGCCGGGGCGCGCGCCGCGAGGCGGGCGAGCGCCGCGCGATTGATCGAAGCGAGCGCGGCCTCGAGGCGCGCGCGCCGGCCGGCGTGGTCGCTACCGTCGGCCAGATGGCGCAGCCACTGGTCGCGGCGCGCCAGCATCTGGGCAATGAGTTCGACCGCCTTCGGATGATTGTTGTCCAAGTGGCGCAGCAGGCGCGCGACCGCCGCCGACCACGGACCTTGCTCGTTGAGGTGCGCGAGCGTGTTGCGCGCGGTGTCGCGCAGCAGGCGCTCGGCATCCTCAGTGGCCGACGGCGGCGCGCCGAAACGCGACAGGTAAGGCATCTGCCGGGTAAGCGAGGCGCTGAACGAGTCGATGGTGTGGATGCGCAGGCGGCTGGGGTTGGTGCCGAGCTGCCAGGTGAG
>JACREH010000100.1 GCA_016218345.1 Gammaproteobacteria bacterium
AGGTTGTTGAAGAATTGAAAGACAATAAGCCTAAAAAGTAATAAAACCTAACACGTCATTGGAGGCGGACGCGGTGAGACGGCGCATTGTTTCCTGTTACTTCAGTGGCCCGCGCCGCTCAATTCAGCGTTAGGTTGCCTTGAGATAGCCCAAGAAGGAAATGCACAATAAAGTTCTAAGAGTATTTTTGGCACTAATCGCATTACAGCTTTCAGGCTGTCTGGAATCTAGTTTTACGCTTTCTGAAGAATCTAGGATTCCCTATTTTCTTAAGGTTCCAGAAGGTGCATCGAGAAGCGACCTATATGTAACCCTCGATTATTACAGTACCTTTAGCGGTGGTGAAAGTGTTTTTAAATTGCATCATCGAAAAAGACTTTTAGCCCTGGATAAGGTAACTGTGATACAGAATAAAAATGATCATATGCGCGTGCTTAAAAACCCACCCGCTGGCTCGCCGAAAGGTTATCCATCTTATGAAATTATTCGAGTGAACGGTGTCATTGATATTATTGAACATAAAAGAATGGAACCAATTTTTTATACAACAGACGATCCAGCAATATGGCAAGAACTCGGCGTAAAGCATTAAACAATTATGCATAGGCAACCTAACCCGCCGCTCAACCGGACGCGTCTTACGGCGCGCCGGTTAGCAGCACGTTAGGTCATTTAAAGGAGCACAAATGCGAACGTTAAAATCTTTAGCCATCGTCCTTCTGGCTCTTTTTATGGCTGGGTGCGCAAACCCGTTGAACCAGGCTACGTCTGACAGGTATTCAGATACATGCGCAAAGGCTGAACGGAATGGTCGTCTCGATGTAGCGGAGGAGGCCTGTTATCGCGCTCTTGTGAATGTTGATTGGGGCAATCTCGGAGAAATTGAAAAATCAAATAAATTATATAACTTGGCGAGAATAAAAAGACTGATTAGCAAATATAATGAAGCTGAGAAATTAAATTTAGAATCCTTAGCAATTGAAGACAAGCAAAAGACACCATCGAACGAGAAGGTAGGGCGAAGGTTGGCTGAACTGGCAATGCTCTACGAACAAAAAGGCCAATCTAATCTTGGCGTACCATACGTAAAACGACTATTTCCGATCGCAGATACTTATTCTGGTAATGAACGTAACACAGTATCTGCCATTCTTTATGTGTATTCGTTGAAGGTTAAAGAACAGGGCGATGTTAAATACTCTGAAACATTAAAAACGAAAGCGCTGGCTATGGGCTTTGATCCAAAGATTCTTAACAAGTGACCTAACAAATCGCTCAAGCGGGACCTCCAAACCCGTCGCTTCGCTTCGGGTTTGTCGGCCCCTTAGCCCTATCGTTAGAAGCCATCCTCAATGACTCTTCGCACAATGCAGTGGACTTTGTTTGCAGCGATGGCATGTACCGTGCCGGTATATTTTTTCCCGTTTGGTATCTTGCCACTTTTCTTTCTTGCGCTGGCGGGGTTACGGAGTACCGATAGCGTATGGTGGCTGCTAAGTGGGGTTCATTTAGCTCTATATAGCCCCATCTTGCTCCTCATTACCCGCCTAGTCGCGAAATCGCTGCTGGATTGTACCGAGCATCGGCGATGGTATTTTGTCGGTGGGCTTGTGGTAGCGCTACTCCTGATAGGTTTGATGCCAATGTACGGAATGGGCAACAATTCCATCAAATTTTATAATGTATATAAACTGTACTGGCTTCTTTTTCAGAAACATGGCTTCTAACCCGGCGCTCAACCTCGCTCCCTTTGGTCGCTGGACGCTTCGCCGCAAAGCGGCGCAGCGCCGGTTAGCTCTACGTAAGCCACCTTTATGACCGGTAACGAACCGCTAAAACGGTATAACGCATTTTCCCCTTGGGCAATACGACAATCGCTTCGTCGTCCACGGCCTTTTTAAGCAGCGCCCGGGCGAGCGGCGAATCGATGCTGATCAGCCCCTTGGCGAGATCGAATTCGTCCGGTCCGACGAGGCGGTATTCGTATTCGGCGCCGGCCTCGTCCTCCCGGCGCACCCAGGCACCGAAGAACACCCGGCCGGTATCGGCCGGCGGGCGATCCACCACCGTCAATTCATCGAGGCGTTTTTGCAGGTAGCGGATGCGTCGGTCGATCTCGCGCAATTGCTTCTTGCCGTAGATGTACTCGGCGTTCTCGGAGCGGTCGCCCTGCGCCGCGGCCTCGGACACCGCCTGGGTCACCCGCGGACGCGTGATGCGCCACAACTGGTCAAGCTCGGCGCGCAGCCGTTGGGCGCCCTCCGGGGTGATATAGGCCGAGCTGCGCGGTCGCGGTAAGCGCTGTCTTGTCATTGGCCGAGTATACCGTCCACATTAATGCCGCCCTACGCCTTCCAGGCTGGCGCGATCATGCGATCACCGTCAACCAGGCCGCCGCGATTTCGCCGGTTGCACAAAACGCTTGACAGGAACATACCGATCGGTATGATTCTGTCCATGAGTGCCAAACAACCCGATATCACCCGCGACAAGATCCTGGATGCCGCCTTCCAGGAGATCCACAAGCGCGGCTTCCAGGCCGCGAGCCTGTCCAACATCCTTGAGCGCACCGGGCTCACCAAGGGCGCGCTCTACCACCATTTCCCGGACAAGGACCGGCTCGGCTACGCCGTTATCGACGAAGTGATCCGCGAGTCGCTCGAAACGATGATGTTCGCACCGCTGCGCGCGACCGACGACCCGGTGGGCACGCTGCGCGCAGTGATCGAGTACAAGGCCGAGCGGACGACCGGCGAATACGTGGCGCTAGGCTGCCCGCTCAACAATCTGATGCAGGAGATGAGCCCGCTCGAACCCGAATTCAAACGGCGTCTGACGGAGATTCTCAGGACCTGGCAGGACGTCGTGACCGAGGCCCTCAAGCGCGGCCAGAAGCGGGGACAGGTGCGTGCGGAGGTCGATTGCCGGGCCGCGGCGCTGTTTATCGTGTCGGCGTTCGAGGGCTGCATCGGCATCGCCAAGAACCTGCAATCGGTCAAGGAGTTCCGGCTGTGCATGGCGCAACTCGCGGACTACGTCGACGGCTTGCAGGCCCGGGGCCGTTAGTGGCGTTTTTTTTGGCCAGAAACATACCGATCGGTCGGTATGAAGGGCGCGGAGCGACGTTCGTAATCAGGATGGAAACCACTGGATTCACCGACTTTATCAACCACAACCAACAGGAGCACCACCATGCCATTGATCGACACCGTCACCCCCGAGAAGGCCAGCGGCCAGGTCGCCGCCGTTTACGGCGACATCGCCAAGGTGTTCGGCCGCGTACCGAACGGGATGCAGATGTATTCGCCGAGCCCGACGCTGCTCGCCCAGCAGTGGGAGTCCATGGGCTATTACCTGAAACACCCCTCGCTGAGTTTCCCGCTGCTGGCGGCGATCCGTATGCTGGTGTCGCAGGAAAACGATTGCCACTACTGCATCGGCATGAACGCCGGCCTGCTGGTCCAGATGGCCGGCTGGACGCCGGAGCAAGTCGCATCGACCAAGCGCGACGCCGCGGCCGCACCGCTGTCGGACAAGGAGCAGGCGCTGCTGGCGTTCGTGCTCAAGACGGTGGCCGAACGCCAGCCGGTCACGCGCGCGGAGGTCGACAGGCTCAAGAAGCTCGGCTGGAACGAGGCCGACGTGCTCGACGCCGTCGCCCACGGCGCGCGCAACGTGGCCGTGGACATCATCTTCAATACCTTCCAGATCGAGAACGACTTTTAGCCGGTGATTAAAGAGTTCGTTCTCCAAGGGTCGGCGGCACAGGGAGGTGCCGTGGATTCTTCGATTGCGAAAGACGTTTCGAGAAAGTGAAGCAATGCATGAACCAGCTGTCTAACCTACCGAAATGGAGATTGACCATGCACTACGATAGCGAAATAGATGCCCGCGGTTTGAATTGCCCGTTGCCGATCCTGCGGGCGAAAAAATCCCTGTCGGCGCTGGCCGCCGGCAAGGTGCTCAGGATCCTCGCCACCGACCCGGGCGCGATCCTGGACTTTCAGGCATTCGCCAATCAAACCGGCAATGAGCTGCTGTCCAGCAGCGAGGCCGGCGGTGAATTCGTGTTCTTCATGAGAAAGAAGTAAACCGGCTGGCGGGCGGGTTCGGTGGCGCATCCGGTACCGCCCCCCCCAGGTCGAAGGCAGTCCGATCATCGACGCCGGGTGGGCTCCATCCGGCAAAGGAGCGAACATGAGTCAGGCAATATCTATCGGCAAGTCGAAGCAGATACAAAATACCCTCTCGGTCAGCGAGGCGATTCAAGCGCGCCGCGCGGTCAAGGCATTCGACCCCAACCACAACATGACGGACCGGGAGGTCGAGCGATTGCTGACGCTCGCCATGCTTTCGCCGACCGCGTTCAATATTCAGAACTGGCGGTTTGTCCGCCTGCGCGATTCGGAGTTGCGCAAGCAGGTGCGCGCCGTGGCCTGGGACCAGGCGCAGGTGACGGACGCCTCCTTGCTGGTCGTGCTGTGCGCCGATCTCAAGTCGTGGGAAAAGAACCCGGCGCGTTACTGGCGCAACGTCGCCAAGCCCGTGCAGGAATTTCTCGTGCCGGCCATCCGGCAGTATTACACCGGCCGCGAGCAGGTGCAGCGCGACGAGGCCATGCGCTCCTGCGGCATCGCCGCCATGACGCTGATGTTGGCGGCCAAGGAGATGGGTTACGATTCCTGTCCGATGGACGGCTTCGACTTCGAGGCCGTCGCCAGGCTTATCAATCTGCCCGGAGATCACGTCATCAGTTTTATGGTCGCGATCGGCAAGGGCGTCAAGGACCCCATGCCGCGCGGCGGGCAGCTGTCCCTAAACGAGGTGGTCGTTCAGAACCGGTTCGGTTGAGGAGGCCGGCGGTGTGGCCGTTTAAACGAAATAATCGGCGGCCGGAAATCAGCGCCAACTCGGTGACCATGACCGGCGGCGAAGTAGTGGTCGATGTTCGCGGGCAGACCTGCCCCGGCTATCTGCTGGCCATTAACAAGGCGGTCGATGCGCTTCCCGCGGGGGCTGCGGTGCGGTTGCTCATCACCTATCCCCCCTGCGGAGAAGACGTGCAACACTGGAGCAACGCGCGTGGTTACGAGTTTTTGGGCGTCGCGCCCGAAAACGGCCTGTGGATCGTGCGTATCCGCAAGTAAACCCCCTCACTTCCGGCCTAGCAGCCACTCCTGCCAGAGCAGGTACGCCGCCGGGATTACCGCGAGCGTGAGCAGCGCGACGCTCAGCATGCCGCCGACCATGGGCGCGGCGATGCGCTGCATGGGCTCGCTGCCGGTGCCGCTGCTCCACAGGATCGGCAGCAACGCGGCGATGATTGCCACCTTGGTCATTGTCACCGGACGGATGCGCAGCAGCGCGCCTTCGACGATCGCCTCTCGGATGTCCTCGCGCGTGAGCTTCTGTTTGCGTCGCTCGCGATCAGTCCGGCGGCGCGCCAGCGCCTGATCGAGATAGGCGAGCATCACCACGCCGATCTCGACCGCGACGCCGCCGAGCGCGATGAAGCCGACCACCACCGCGACCGAGAGGTTGTAGCCCATCAGGTACATCAGCCACAAGCCGCCGACCAGCGCGAGCGGCAGGGTGGCGACGATGATGCCGACCTCGGCGGCGTTGCGGAAATTGAGATACAACAGCAGCAGGATGATGGCGATGGTAAAGGGAATGACCAGCCCGAGGCGCGCCTTGGCGCGCTCCAGGTATTCGTACTGCCCGGTCCAGGTGAGCGAATAGCCGGGCGGCAGTTTCACCTGTTCGGCCACCGCCCGCTGCGCGTCCAGGACGTAGCCGCCGAGATCGCGGCCGCCGATGTCCACCGAAATCCAGCCGGAGAGGCGGGCGTTCTCGGAACGGATCATGTCCGGCCCGTCGGCGACCGCCACGTCCGCCACTTCCTTGAGCGCCACCTGACCGCCGGAGGGCGTGACGATGGCGAGCTGCCTCAGGCGTTCGAGCGAATCGCGCAACTCGGCCGGATAGCGCAGGTTCACCGGATAGCGCTCGCGCCCCTCGACGGTCTCGGTCACGTTCATGCCGCCGACCGCGGTCGCGACCGTGTCCTGGATGTCGGCGACATTGAGGCCGAAGCGCGCGGCGCGGGCGCGATCGATGCGCACGTCCAGGTAGCGCGCGCCGGTCAGGCGCTCGGCGAACACCGATGCCGTGCCCGGGACCGCGCGCAAGACGGTTTCAATCCGCCGGCCGATCTCCTCGATCTTCCCGAGGTCGTTGCCGTTCACCTTGAGGCCGACCGGTGTGCGGATGCCGGTGGTGAGCATGTCGATGCGCGTCTTGATCGGCATCACGAACACATCCGGCATGCCCGGTATGCGTAACGCGGCGCGCATTTCGTCCATGAGCTTCGCGGTGGTCATGCCCGGGCGCCACTCGGTCTTCGGTTTGAGCCGGATGGTGGTCTCGAACATCGACAGCGGTGCCGGGTCGGTGGCGGTCTCGGCGCGCCCGGCCTTGCCGAACACCGTATCCACTTCCGGGAAGGTCTTGAGGATGCGGTCGGTCTGCTGCAAAAGCTGCTGGGCCTTGCCGGTCGAGAGCCCGGGGAGGGTGGTTGGCATGTAGAGAATATCGCCTTCGTCCATGTCGGGCATGAACTCGACGCCGATCTGCCAAAGCGGGACGAGAGTGCTTGCGACCAGCGCGAGCGAGATCCACATTACCTTGCGCGGCTGGGTCAGCACCCAGTCGAGCGCCGGTTTGTACCAACGGATCAGCACGCGGTTCAGGGGATTCTCGTGCTCGGCGCGAATGCGCCCGCGGATGAAATAACCCATGAGCACCGGCACCAGCGTGATAGACAGCCCGGCGGCCGCGGCCATGGCATAGGTTTTGGTGAACGCCAGCGGTGAAAAAAGCCGGCCTTCCTGGGCTTCGAGCGTGAATACCGGCAGGAAGCTCAGGGTGATGATGAGCAACGAGAAAAACAGCGGCGGCCCGACTTCCTCCGAAGCCTGGCGGATGAGCTCCCAGCGATCGGTCACGACACCGCCCTGGTGCTCGAGGTGCTTGTGGACGTTCTCGATCATGACGATCGCGGCGTCCACCATGGCGCCGATGGCGATGGCGATGCCGCCGAGCGACATGATGTTGGCGTTGATGCCTTGGTGGCGCATGACGATGAATGCCGCCAGCACGCCGATCGGCAGCGCGACGATGGCCACCAGCGAGGACCGCAGGTGCAGCAGGAAGGCGAAGCACACCAGCGCCACGACCACGAATTCCTCGACGAGCGTGCCGGTGAGGCTGGAAACGGCCCGGCCGATGAGCGCCGAGCGGTCATAGGTGGTGACGATTTCCACACCGTCCGGAAGGCTCGATTTGAGACTGTCTAGCTTGGCACGCACCGCACGGATGGTGGCGAGCGCGTTCTCGCCGTGGCGCATGACGACAATGCCTCCTGCCACCTCGCCCTCGCCGTTCAGTTCGGCGATCCCGCGGCGCATTTCCGGTCCGAGTCGGATCTCGGCTACTTGCCCGAGCGTGATCGCCCGGCCGGTGGAATTGACTCCGAGCGGTACCTGGCGCAGGTCAGCCGCGCTTTTGATGTAGCCGTGGGTACGCACCATGTACTCGGCCTCGGCTATTTCGATCACAGAGCCGCCGGTCTCCTGGTTGGCATTCTCGATGGCGCGCCGGATCTCATCCAGCGTGAGCCGCCAGGCGCGCAGGCGCGCCGGATCGACGACCACCTGGTACTGCTTGACCATGCCGCCGACCGCGGCGACCTCGGACACACCCGGTACGGTGCGCAGCTCGTATTTCAGGAACCAGTCTTGCAGTGAGCGCAATTGCGCCAGATCGTGCCGGCCGCTGCGATCGACGAGCGCGTATTCGTACACCCAGCCGACGCCGGTCGCGTCCGGCCCAAGTGCCGGACGGGCGCCCTTCGGAAGGCGCGGGATCACCTGACTCAGATACTCGAGTACCCGCGAGCGCGCCCAATAGAGATCGGTGCCGTCCTTGAAGATCACGTACACGAACGAATCGCCGAAGGTGGAGAAGCCGCGCACGCTCTGCGCGCCCGGTACCGACAGCATGGCGGTGGTGAGCGGGTAGGTGACCTGGTCCTCGACCACCTGCGGGGCCTGGCCCGGGTAGCTGGTCTTGATGATGACTTGCGCGTCGGACAGATCGGGGATGGCGTCGAGCGGTGTGCGCGCCGTGGCATAAATTCCCCAAGCAAGGAGCAGCGCCGTGACCAGTAGTACCAGGAAACGGTTGTGGATCGACCAGCGGATGATGGCAGTTATCATGGGGTGTATTTCCTACTCCCCATCTCCCGCATTGGCGGGAGGAGAGACGGGGTAGTCGCGAAGCGACGTAACGTCGCTTCGCGCCGCCGAGCGGGCGCACGCGAATCTTGTACGCCCCGGCGGAAACAAGGGGTGAGGGGGAGCCGACGAATGCTGGCGACGATCATGGCGCGTTCCCAGTGCCGTTGTGGGGTTGGGCCGCGGCGGGCGGCGCCGATTCTATGCGCTGGAAGCTGGCGCGCACGCTCGCCTCGGAGTCGATCAGAAACTGCCCGGAGGTGACGACGGTGTCGCCCTCGTTCAAGCCTTTGACGATCTCGATCCAGTCGCCGAGCTCAGTCCCGGGCACGACCTCGACCGGCTGGAAGCGGCCTTCACCGAGCGCCAGAACCACGGCGGTGCGCGTGCCGGTGCGGATCACCGCCTCGCGCGGCACCAGTAACTGTTCGCCGCGTCCGGCCGGGGCGCTGATGGTCACGTCCGCGAACATATTCGGCCGCAGATTGACATCCGGTTTCGACAAGCGTACCTGCACCTTCAGACTGCGCGTGCCGATGTCGATGTCCGGTTCGACCGCCGTGACCGTGCCGCTCCAGTTGCGCCCCGGCAGGTCGGTCACGCGCACCTCGGCGACGAGCCCCGGCCGCACCCAGGCCGCATCGCGCTCAAAGATATCCACGAGCACCGCGATTTGTGCGTCCTCCCGGAACAAGTAGCCCTGGGTGGCGAGGCTGCGCGCCGGCCGGCCGCGCGTCACCTGTTGGGTGCGCACGCCCAGGCTGTTCACGATCTCCGGGCGGACCGTGACGATCGACGTGCCGTCGCCGCCGTCCTCGTAGATCGGCACCAGTTGCATGTCCATGAACGGAGATTTCCCGGGCTTGTCGGACTTGAAACCGGGCACCATCGGATCGGTCCAGTAGAGAATCTTGCGCTCCGACTCGGCACCGGCCGGCGGCATCTGGTTGCGGTCGGCGATCCAAAAATACCACACGGCAGCGCCGAGCACG
>JACREH010000101.1 GCA_016218345.1 Gammaproteobacteria bacterium
AAGGCAACCTAACGCTGAATTGAGCGGCGCGGGCCACTGAAGTAACAGGAAACAATGCGCCGTCTCACCGCGTCCGCCTCCAATGACGTGTTAGGTTTTATTACTTTTTAGGCTTATTGTCTTTCAATTCTTCAACAACCTTAATGATAAGTCTATGTGCTGCGTTTCCTTTCCAGCTTCGAACAGCCATTCCAATTCCTAGCCCACCAGCGATACCAAGCAAATAAAACATTGGGTGACTTCTAAACTTCTCGAAAGTGGCGCTATCTTGCGAAGTAAGGAAAAAGAGGTACCCACCAAGACTTATAACAATACAAATTACACCAAGCACCAAAAAAAACATTCCGAAGTCTGTGAAATGTCTGTTCTGTGCTCTTTAAACTGCGCAGATATTCAATTTCCTTTTTCGACAGATTCATTTTGTGTTTTAAACCTAACATTTGAGTATACGGATGTTGCGGCAATATTTTGCCGCAGATGATGGTATATTGAGCGCGAGGCCATTGAAGCGCAAGGGAACTTCCGCGGCTGTATACGTAGCGCGCGGATCACCGTTGAGGGGCGTACAAAGCGGAGGTCGGGAATTTCCGACTCAGAATGCTGTTATAGCGCTCTGGAATAGTCTGCCATTGTCATTCCGAGCGTAGCGAGGAATCTGGTGCTCTTAGTCCATGGCCCATCTCTGCGAGATCCCTCGCTACACTCGGGATGACATGCTTGGCAGATCGTAAAGTTATTTACGGGGCGTCACGTCAGGTCTTCGGCAGGGTCACGCCGGTCTGGCCCTGGTATTTTCCGCCGCGGTCCTTGTAGGAGGTCTCGCACACCTCGTCGGATTCGAAGAACAGCATCTGCGCCACGCCTTCGTTGGCGTAGATGCGCGCCGGCAGCGGTGTGGTGTTGGAGAATTCCAGGGTCACGTGCCCTTCCCACTCCGGCTCCAAGGGCGTTACATTCACTATAATTCCACAACGCGCGTAGGTGCTCTTGCCGAGGCACACCACCAGGGTGTTGCGCGGGATACGGAAATATTCGACGGTGCGCGCCAGGGCGAAGGAATTGGGCGGGATGATGCACACCGCGCCCTTGAAATCGACGAACGAGTTGGCGTCGAAGTTCTTCGGGTCGACGATGGTGCTGTTGATGTTGGTGAACAGCTTGAATTCGTCCGAACAGCGCACGTCGTAACCGTAACTCGATGTGCCGTAGGAGACGATCGGACCATTACCGTTCTTCTTCACCTGGCCCGGTTCGAACGGCTCGATCATGCCCTGGCTTTGCGCCATGCGCCGGATCCACTTGTCGGATTTAATGCTCATTTAAAGTGTGATTGTAACTATTTCAGCCACAGATGAACACGGATGAACACAGATCAAAGGCCATTCTGCCCGTAGCAATCGTCCAGTCCGCGTTAATCTGCGTTCATCTGCGGCTAAAAAGTGGCTTTAAGTATTTTGGATAACGATATTCGGGAACACCGCGCTGAAATCCTTCTTCTTGCGCGACAGTTTTGCGGCCACGCGCCGGGCGATGTCGCGGTAAATCTCCGCCAGCCGGCCGTCCGGATCGGCCACTACCGTCGGTTTGCCGCTGTCGGTCTGTTCGCGGATGCGGATGTCGAGCGGTATCGCGCCCAGGAAATCGACGTCGTACTCCTCGGCCATGCGGCTCCCGCCGCCGGCGCCGAAGATGTGCTCCTCGTGGCCGCACTTCGAGCAAATATGGGTGCTCATGTTCTCGACGATGCCGAGCACCGGCACCTCGACCTTTTCGAACATCTTCAGGCCCTTGCGCGCGTCCAGCAGCGCGATGTCCTGGGGCGTGGTCACGATCACCGCGCCGGTGACCGGAATCTTCTGGGCGAGCGTCAACTGCACGTCGCCGGTGCCGGGCGGCAGGTCGATGATCAGGTAATCGACATCGTCCCAGTTGGTGTCCTTGAACAGCTGCTCCAGCGCCTGGGTGACCATCGGGCCGCGCCAGATCATGGGGGTCTCCTCGTCGACCATGAAGCCGATCGACATGGCCTGCAGGTGGTAGCTCATGATCGGCTCCATCTTGCGGCCGTCCTTCGATTCCGGCTTCATCTTCACGCCCAGCATGCGCGGCTGGCTCGGACCGTAGATGTCGGCGTCGAGGATGCCGACACGCGCGCCCTCCGCCGACAGCGCCAGCGCCAGGTTGACCGCCACCGTCGACTTGCCGACGCCGCCCTTGCCGGAGGCAACGGCGATGATGTTCTTCACGCCCTCGATCGGCTTGACGCCCTTTTGCACGCCGTGGGTGGCGACCTTGGAGGCGACATTGACGGTCACGTCCGTGACGCCGGCGATGGCCGCGACCTTCTCCTTGAGCTTCGCGGCCAGCGCCGCCTGCCAGCCCTTGGCCGGGTAACCGAGCAACACGTCGACGGTCACCTGGCCGCCGCTCACACCGATGTTCTTGACGCACTTGGCCGTGACCAGGTCCTGCTCGAGATACGGATCGATGACCGCTTTGAGCGCGGTCTCGACCTGCAATTGGGATACGTCCGCCATCGAAAAAACTCCGGAATACCGTCGAATTGAAGGGTGGCCATGCTACACCGCCGGCGCTCAAATGGCTATTTTTGTGCAGGCATGCTTTCCTTAACTGTCATGTTTACCGCCACGATTCACAGGTCATTGGCGGCGCGCGTTCGCGAATGTTTAGCCGGGATCGATTCCGTGTCTCGACGAACCTCTGAACAAATAACAAGCCCGTCATGCCAGCAACCACTGGCATCCGGACTCGGCCTGACGGCCGATGCGGATTCAAGGCCTGGATTCCGGCTTCCGCCGGAATGACGACTTAAAACCTAGCCTGAACCCGCCAAAACTGATACCTTTTGCCGCCACGGCCGCCCCCTATCGGCGGCTTTTTTCTTTGAGCCATGCCGAGCCAACCGCGCACCATTCTGGTCACCAGCGCCCTGCCCTACGCCAACGGGCCGATCCACATCGGCCATCTGGTCGAATACATCCAGACCGACATCTGGGTGCGCTTCCAGCGGTTGCGCGGCCAGCGCTGCTGGTACGTATGCGCCGACGACACCCACGGCACGCCGATCATGCTGCGCGCCGAACAAGAAGGGGTGACGCCCGAGCAGTTGATCGCCCGCATGCACGCCGAGCACGCGCGCGACTTCGCCGACTTCGGCGTGGCATTCGACAACTACTATTCCACCCACTCGCCCGAGAACCGCGCGCTCGCCGAGTCCATATATAAGCGCCTGCGCGACGCCGGCCACATCGCCCGGCGCACCATCCAGCAGGCCTACGACCCGGTCAAACGGATGTTCCTGCCGGACCGGTTCATCAAGGGCGAATGCCCGCGCTGCGGGGCCAAGGACCAGTACGGCGACAACTGCGAGGCCTGCGGCGCGACCTACGCGCCCACCGACCTCAAACACCCGGTGTCGGTGTTGTCCGGCGCGGCGCCGGTGGAAAAGGCCTCGGAGCATTACTTCTTTAAGCTCGGCGATTTCGAGGACACGCTGCGCAAGTACCTATTTCCGGATATCACCGCTGCCCGCCACGTGCAGGCGGAGGTGGCCAACAAGCTCGATGAGTGGTTCGTCGCCGGCCTCAAGGACTGGGACATTTCGCGCGACGCGCCCTACTTCGGCTTCGAAATCCCCGACGCCCCCGGCAAGTTCTTTTACGTGTGGTTGGACGCGCCGATCGGCTACATGGCAAGTTTCCAGAACCTGTGCGCGCGGGAGCATCTCGACTTCGACGCCTTCTGGGGCAAGAACTCGACCGCCGAATTGTTTCATTTCATCGGCAAGGACATCCTCAATTTCCATGCGCTGTTCTGGCCGGCGCTGCTGGAGGGCGCCGGCTACCGCAAACCGACCGCGATCTTCGTGCACGGCTACCTCACAGTCAACGGCCTGAAGATGTCCAAGTCGCGCGGCACCTTCATCGCCGCGCGCACCTGGCTGAACCATCTCGACGCCGAATACCTGCGCTATTATTTCGCCGCCAAGCTCGGCCCGCGGCTCGACGATATCGACCTCAACCTCGATGACTTCAGCGCGCGTGTCAATTCCAACCTGGTCGGAAAGTACGTCAACATCGCGGCGCGCTCGGCGAGCTTCATCGAAAAGCAGTTCGGCGGCAAACTCGCCGCCGTCTGCCATCGCCCGGAACTGGTAAAGACACTGCAATCGAAGTCCGAAACCATCGCCGGCCACTACGAGCAGCGCGAATACGCCGAGGCGGTGCGCGAAATCATGGCGCTGGCCGACGAGGCCAATGCGTTCGTGGATGAAATGAAGCCCTGGGTGCTGGCGAAGGACCCCGCCCAGCACGAGCTGCTGCACCGGGTCTGCACCACCAATCTGAACCTGTTTCGGCTGCTGACTATTTACCTCAAGCCGGTGCTGCCGCGGCTCGCTTCCGAAGTCGAGAAGTTCCTGAATATCCCGGCGCTCGCCTGGGCGGACAGCGGCACGCTGTTGACCGACCACGCGATCCATCCCTACCATCACCTGGCGACGCGCGTCGACCCGAAACAGGTCGCGGCGCTGCTGGCCGAAGCCCATGAGAACCTTACCATGACCACACCGCCCTCACCCCCAGCCCCTCTCCCGCAGGGAGACGGGAGCAATCTGATTTCAATCGATGACTTCGGAAAACTCGACCTGCGCATTGCCAGAATCATCGCTGCCTCCTTTGTCGAAGGCGCCGACAAGCTGTTGCAACTCACCGTCGACCTGGGCGAGGGCCGGACCCGCAACATCTTCGCCGGCATCCGCTCGGCCTACGATCCGGCACAGCTCGAAGGCCGGCTGACGGTGGTGGTCGCCAACCTCGCGCCGCGCAAGATGAAGTTCGGCGTCTCCGAGGGCATGGTGCTGGCCGCCGGCCCGGGCGGCAAGGAGCTGTTCATCCTGTCGCCCGATGCCGGCGCCCAGCCCGGCATGCGGGTGAAATAGTCGCAACAGTTGTCTCGATACGGCGTCCAACCAACCGACACATCGCCATGCTGCCGTATGCTGTCACCATATTTTTAAGCGCGTTCCTGCTGTTCGAGGTGCAGTTGTTCCTCGCCAAGTACATCCTGCCGTGGTTCGGCGGGGTACCGGCGGTGTGGACTACCTGCATGCTGTTCTTCCAGGTGTTGCTGCTCGGCGGCTACGGCTACGCACACTGGCTCGCCGGCCGGCGTTCGCTGCGCGCACAGCGCGCCATTCACCTGGCGCTGCTCGCTGCCTCGCTGGCGATGTTGCTCGGGCTGGCGTCGGTCTGGGGCACGCCGCTGCTGCCCGACAGCGGCTGGAAACCGGCTGCCGACGAGACACCCATTCTATATATCCTGTTGCTGCTCACGGTCAGCGTCGGCCTGCCGTTCTTCGTGCTGTCGGCCACCAACCCGCTGCTGCAGGCCTGGTTCAGCCGCGCCCAACCCGGCGTCTCGCCCTACCGGTTGTACGCGCTATCCAACCTGGGCTCGCTGCTCGGGCTGGTCAGCTACCCGTTTGCCGTCGAGGTGTGGGTGCCGCTCCGGCAGCAGTCGTGGCTGTGGACCGCGGGCTACCTGGCGTTCTGTGTCGGCATCGTGGCCGCCGGCTGGCGGCTCGGCGACACCAGCGCGCGATCCGCGAAAAAAACCGCCGCCCGCAATTCCCCGCCGCCCGGCGGGGCTCGCTACGCGCTCTGGTTCACGCTCGCCGCCTGCGCCTCGGTGCTGCTGCTCGCCACCACCAATCAGCTGACCCAGGATATCGCGGTCGTGCCGTTCCTGTGGATGCTGCCGCTCACGCTTTACCTGCTGTCGTTCATACTCTGTTTCGACAGCGATCGCTGGTACGTGCGCCGGTTCTACTTGCCGGCGCTGGCCGCGGCGCTGGCGATCACCACGCTGCTGATGGAACACGGGCTCAAGACCCACATCCTCGGACAAATCGCCATCTATTCCGTGACGTTGTTCATCGCCTGCATGGTCTGTCACGGCGAGCTGGCGCGCCTCAAGCCGGCGACCCACCGCCTCACGGCCTATTACCTGGCGATCTCGGTCGGCGGCGCGTTCGGCGGAATCTTCGTGGGGATCCTCGCGCCCTATTGGTTTCTGGGGCTGTGGGAGCTGCCCCTCGGGCTGTGGGCATGCGCGGCACTGGTGCTGAGCGTGTTGTGGAGGGACAAACAATCGGTCTTGCACCGCGCCGGCCGGCCGTTGGCTTACGGCGCGTTGGGCGCGGCGATGCTGCTGGTCGCGTTCGTCTTCAGCGAGAAAACCGCCGGGGTGGATTCGCCCGCGGCGCTCTTCCATGCGCTCGGCGGCGGACCCTCGCTGCTGCTGGCCGGCGCGGCCGGGGTGATGGTGTTTTTCTCGGGCGCGTTCACGGGGTGGCGGCAATGGCCAGCCGTGGCCGCCGGCGGCGCGCTGATTCCCCGCCGCTCGAACGCGGCGCGCACCCGCTTCACCTTCGGTGCGGCGCTCGCGGCGCTGTTCCTGTTCGGCGCCGCCCAGTTCGCGATCGCCACCGATCCGATGAAGGACGCGGTGCGCATGACCCGCAACTTCTACGGGCTGCTGGCGGTCACCAGCGACGACGCCGACGACCCGGAGCAACATTCCTTGAAACTGCGCCACGGCGGCATCAACCACGGCTGGCAATACCAGGCGCCGGCGCGTCGTCTCGAACCGAGCGCCTATTACGGCCCGAACAGCGGCATCTCCTATGCCTTCCGGCATCACCCCCAACGCCTGCGCGGCGCGGCGCTGCGCGTGGCCGTCATCGGGCTCGGCACCGGCACGCTCGCCGCCTACGGGCGGCGCGGTGACGAGTTCCGTTTCTACGAGATCAACCCGGATGTGCTACGCCTGGCGTACGGCGCGGACGCCACGTTCACCTACCTCAACGCCACGCCCGCGGCCGTGAGCGTGGCGCTGGGCGATGCGCGGCTGTCGCTGGAACGCGAGGCGCTGCGCGGGCTACACCGCGATTTCGACCTGCTCGCGATCGACGCCTTCTCCAGCGATTCGATCCCGGTGCACCTGCTCACGCGCGAGGCGTTCGACGTCTATCTCGACCGCCTGGCCGACAACGGCGTGCTCGCCATCCATATCAGCAACCGCTATGTGAACCTGCGGCCGGTGATCCGGCGGCTGGCCGAAGAGTTCGGCCTGGACTTCACCTTGATCGACTCGACCGAAAAGGTGTCGAATGACGAATACTCGAGCGACTGGGTGCTGTTGACGCGGGACGGATGGCCTCGCGCCGTTCCCGCCATCGCCCAAGTCGCGGAACAAGACCCGCAAGTGGAACACGCGCCGCTCTGGACCGACGACTACAGCAACGTCTTTCTGGCGGTGCGCCTGGGTTCCGTCCAGGAGACGTTGTCGGCGGTCGGAGGCTGTCTGGTGTTCGAGTGTCCCAACGGCCCCGACCTGCCGGCGGCCGACGCGCCGCGCCGCGCCGGCGAACCTCAGTAGACCCAGGGAATCAGCTTTTTCACGCCCCGCATGTAGGCGCGATAGGGTTTGAACTTGCGTTGCAGCCATGCCTCCTCGCGCGCCGCCTTGCGGTCGAAAAACACCCCGAGCATCAACGCAAAGACCACGCCCGCCGCGCTCGACCACAGCAGCGACCAGCCGATCGCCGCCAGCACGATCCCGGAATAGATCGGATGGCGCACCACGCCGTACGCCCCGCTGCGACGAAAGCGCGCCTGGGCGAGCGGGCGCGGAAACGGCGTCAGATACCGGCCGAGCGCCGCCATGCCGAGCACCGTCAGCGATACCCCGAGCGCAACCAGCGACGCACCGAGCCATTGCAGCGGGCGGTCCAGCCCGAATGGCCCGCCGGTCCATTGCGGGATCAGGAACGCCAATACCAGTAGCGGAAACTGGGCCAGCACCCAGCCGCCGCCGCGCGTTTCAAGTGAACGTCGGGGTTTGGTCTTCACACCGGGACGGTTGCCAGGGGATGGGGGACATGAACTACTATTATCACTGCCATGCCCATCCAACGCCAGACCTTCGACCTCGAAGCCGACGAACCGCTGGCACGGCGCATCGCCGACATCGACGCCTGGCTGCCGCAGACCCAATGCATGCGCTGCGGCTACCCGCACTGCCGCGCCTATGCCGAGGCGATCGCGCGCGGCACGGCCGCGACCGACCGGTGCCCGCCGGGCGGCGCGGCGACGCTCGCCGGCCTGGCGCGGCTGCTCGACCGCCCGCGGCTGCCGCTCAACCCGGCATACGGCGCGCACGCGCCGCGGGTGCGGGCCGAAATCGACGAAGCGGCGTGCATCGGCTGCCGCAAATGCCTGGTCGTCTGCCCGGTCGATGCGATCGTCGGCGCGCGCCGGCAGATGCACAGCGTGATCGCCGTCGAATGCACCGGCTGCGAGCTGTGCCTGCCGCCCTGCCCGGTCGATTGCATCCGTCTCATCCCGGCCGCCACGCCGGCGCAACCGGGCCGTTGGCCGGATTTCTCCGACGAAGAGGTGCAGCGGGCGCGTCGGCGTTGCGAGCTGCGGCTGGCGCGGCGCGCACGCCGGCGCATGCCGGCCACCGCCCCGGCGCACACCGTGGGTGCACGCCTCGACAGCGCCGGCAAAAAGGCCGAGATCCGCGCGGCGGTCGCGCGCGTCCGGGCCAAACGCCATGCCCAAGCCGTCCGGCGGACCGAGCCCTCCTGAGCAACGCCATTCTCCCGGGCGACCGCTGGCTGTAAACCATTCATTGAAATGACTCCGAGGCTTGACCTCGTGGGCCGTCGCCCGCATATTGCTCCCAGGTCGGCGCGAAAGCTTCACGCGCCGTTTGACATTAACCCGCCGTTCCCACCCAGAATCCATGTCCGGTCAATTCATCTATACCATGCACCGCGTCGGCAAGGTCGTGCCGCCGAAGCGCGAGATCCTCAAGGATATTTCGCTGTCGTTCTTCCCCGGCGCCAAGATCGGCGTGCTCGGCCTGAACGGCTCGGGAAAATCCAGCCTGCTGCGCATCATGGCCGGGGTCGACAACGACTATAACGGCGAGGCCCGCCCGGCGCCGGGCATCAAGATTGGTTTTCTCGCGCAAGAGCCGCAACTCGATCCCAAGAAAGACGTGCGTGGCAACGTCGAGGAGGCGGTGGCCGAAACCAAGGCGCTACTCGACCAGTTCAACGAAATCTCGATGAAGTTCGCCGAGCCGATGGACGACGACGCGATGAACAAGCTCATGGAGCAGCAGGCCGCATTGCAGGAGAAGATCGACGCCGCCGGCGCCTGGGACCTGGAGCGCAAGCTCGACATCGCCGCCGACGCGTTGCGCCTGCCGCCGTGGGACGCGGACGTCACCAAGCTCTCGGGCGGCGAACGCCGGCGGGTGGCGCTGTGCAAACTGCTGCTGTCGCAACCCGATATGCTGCTGCTCGACGAGCCGACTAACCACCTGGACGCCGAGTCGGTCGCCTGGCTGGAACGCTTCCTCAAGGAATACCCGGGCACGGTGGTGGCCGTGACCCACGACCGCTACTTCCTCGACAACGCCGCCGAGTGGATTCTGGAACTGGACCGCGGCCACGGCATTCCGTGGAAGGGCAACTACTCCTCGTGGCTCGACCAGAAAGAGAAACGCCTCGAGCAGGAGGAGAAACAGGAAACCGCGCGCATGCGCGCCATGAAACAGGAGCTTGAATGGGTACGCCAGAACCCCAAGGGCCGGCACGCCAAGAGCAAGGCGCGCCTGCAACGCTACGAGGAAATGGCCGCGCAGGATTTCCAGACGCGCAACGAGACCAAGGAAATTTTCATCCCCGCCGGCCCGCGCCTCGGCGACCTGGTGGTCGAGGCAAGCGGCCTTAGCAAGAGCTTCGGCGACCGGCTGCTGATCGACAACCTGAGCTTCAATTTGCCGCGCGGCGGCATCGTCGGCATCATCGGTCCGAACGGCGCCGGCAAGACCACGCTGTTCCGCATGATCATCGGCCAGGAGAAACCGGACGCCGGCGAACTGCGTATCGGTCCGAGCGTGCAGCTCGCCTACGTCGATCAGTCGCGCGACGCGCTCGATGGCGGCAAGTCGGTGTGGCAGGAGATCTCCGGCGGGCAGGACATGATGCTGGTCGGCAAGCAGGAAGTGCCGTCACGCGCCTACTGCGGACGCTTCAACTTCAAGGGCTCGGATCAGCAGAAACTGGTGAAAGACCTGTCCGGCGGCGAACGCAACCGCCTGCACCTCGCCAAGCTGCTGAAGAGCGGCGGCAACCTGCTGCTGCTCGACGAGCCGACCAACGACCTCGACGTCGACACGCTGCGCGCGCTGGAAGACGCGCTGCTCGACTTCGCCGGCTGCGCCGTGGTCATCTCGCACGACCGCTGGTTTCTTGACCGCATCGCCACTCACATCCTGGCGTTCGAGGGCGACAGCAAGGTCGTCTGGTTCGAAGGCAATTTCGCCGACTACGAAGTCGACCGCCACCGCCGCCTCGGCACCGACGCCGACCTACCGCACCGCCTCAAGTACCGGAAGCTCGTACACTGAGCCTCGGTCATGACCACACCTTGCGTAACCTGGTTAGTCGCGCATCGCACCGCGGCATTACAGGGAAATACAGCTATATTTTTTCATATTCCGACCGGTGGATCTGTACATCTTTCAAGCTGTTCTGTTAGATTTGTCCGCGCCCGCCCCACCGGATGGGCCGGTCCGGATGGAAAGTCATCCGCCCGCTCAACAACACTCACCACTGGAGATACATTAATGATCACTGCTAAGAAACTCACCGGCCTCATGCTCGCCACCGCCGCTGCCGGCCTGTTCGCCGTCGCCCCTGTTGCCAACGCCGCCAAGCACGAAGGCAGCGTGATGTGCGAAGGCGTGAACGGCTGCAAGGGCAAGGGCGCCTGCAAGACCGCCGCCAACGCCTGCAAGGGCCAGAACGCCTGCAAGGGCAAGGGCGTGATGATGATGGACGCCAAGGACTGCGCGGCCAAGGGCGGCAAGGTTCAGAAGTAATTTCGTTCGCTCCTCGGTAAGGCGATCGGGCACCTTCCTTCGGGAAGGTGCCCGTTTCGTTTCACGCTGTATATAATATTTTCGCCACAGATGAACGCAGATAAACATTGCTCGAAAGGGTTTTACCTCCGCGTTCATCTGTGGCGAAAATCATAGTGACTTGACTATCATGACCGAACCCTCCCGAGCGGCACGACCCTATCTTGGCTTCGGCCTGGGGCTGCGCACCGATCACTACGAGGCCGTCCTGAACGGCTCACCGCCGGTCGATTGGTTCGAGATCATCACCGAAAATTATCTGGTCGGCGGCGGCAAGCCGCTGCACTACCTGGAGCGTGTCCGCGAACGCTACCCGCTGGTCATGCACGGCGTGTCGCTGTCGATCGGCGGCAACGACCCGCTGAATTACGAGTATCTGTCGCAGGTCAAGGCGCTGGCCGCACGCATCGAGCCGGCGTGGATCTCCGATCACCTGTGCTGGACCGGCGGAAACGGCGTCAACATGCACGACCTGCTGCCGCTGCCGTACACCGAGGAGGCGATCGCGCATGTCGCCGGACGCGTCGCCCAAGTGCAGGAGTTTCTCGGCCGGCGGATCCTGCTCGAAAACGTATCGAGTTATGTGAGCTACAAGGAATCGACGCTCAGCGAATGGGAGTTCTTCCGAGCGGTCGTGGAACAGGCCGACTGCCTGATGCTGCTCGACGTCAAC
>JACREH010000104.1 GCA_016218345.1 Gammaproteobacteria bacterium
ACCTTGGCGACCGGCGCCAGACAGTTGGTGGTGCAGGAGGCGGCCGAGACAATGGCCTGGCCGGCGTAGGTCTTGTGGTTCACGCCGTACACGAACATCGAGGTGTCGTCCTTGGACGGCGCCGACTGCACGACCTTCTTGGCGCCGGCCTTGATGTGGGCCTGGCAAGATTCGGTGGTCAGGAAGAAGCCGGTGCTGTCGATGACGATGTCGGCGCCGACCTCGCTCCACTTGAGATTGGCCGGATCTTTCTCGGCGGTCAGGCGAATCTTCTTGCCGTTTACCACCATGTTGCCACCGTCAACGGCGATATCGCCGTTGAAGCGGCCGTGCACGCTGTCGTACTTGAGCATGTACGCGAGATATTTCGGCTCGAGCAGGTCGTTGATGGCGACGATCTCGATGTCCTTGAAGTCCTTGGCGACCGCACGGAACACCATGCGACCGATACGGCCGAAACCGTTGATACCGACTTTGATTGCCATTGGTTAAATCTCCAGAAAGTTGGATATTAAAATCTATGATCTCTCGCCGCAGAGACGCAGAGGTCGCAGAGAAAAACGATTTTTGATATCAGAATCTCTGCGTTCTCTGCGCCTCTGCGGCAAAAATTATTACAAAATCTCTTCCACCGCTTTGGCGACGTTGTCGACGGTGAAGCCGAATTCCTTGAACAGCACCTTGTCCGGGGCCGACTCGCCGAAGCGGTCGATGCCGACCACGCGGCCGTTGAGGCCGACGTATTTATACCAGCCCTCGGTGACCGCGGCCTCGACGGCGACGCGCTTGGTGACGGCCTTCGGCAGCACCGATTCACGATAGGCGGCGTCCTGGACGTCGAACACGCTGGTGGACGGCATCGACACCACGCGGATCTTCTTGCCGGCGAGTTTCTCGGCGGCGCCCATGGCCAACTGCACTTCCGAGCCGGTGGCGATGAGGATGGCGTCCGGCGTACCGGCGCAGTCCTTGAGCACATAACCGCCGCGCGCGATGGCGGCGATCTGGGCGTCGCTGCGCTTCTGGTACGGCAACCCCTGGCGCGAGAAAATCAGCGACGACGGGCCCTGTTTGCGCTCGATGGCCGCCTTCCACGCCACCGCCGACTCGACCGCGTCGCACGGACGCCACACCGCCATGTTGGGAATCATGCGCAGCGTCGGGACCTGTTCGATCGGCTGGTGGGTCGGGCCGTCCTCGCCCAGACCGATGGAGTCGTGGGTAAAGACGAACAGGCTGCGGATCTTCATCAGCGCCGCCATGCGCAGGGCGTTACGCGCGTATTCCGAGAACATCAGGAAGGTGGCACCGAACGGGATCAAGCCGCCGTGCAGGGCGATGCCGTTCAGGATCGCGCTCATGCCGAACTCGCGAACGCCGTAGTTGACGTAGTTGGCCTCGACGTTCTTCACCAGCGGCTTGTAGCCGGACCATTCGGTCTTGTTGGAACCGCCGAGATCGGCGGAACCGCCGAACAGTTCCGGCAACACCGGCGAATAGGCCTCGATGCACGCCTTCGAGGCGTCGCGTGTGGACGGGCTCTTGGCGTCGGCATTCGCCTTGGCGACAAACTCGGCCGCCTTGGCCGGCCAGTTGGCCGGCAGCTCGCCGGCCATGCGGCGCGCGAACTCGGCCGCCAATTGCGGATAGGCCTTCTGGTAGGCGGCGAATTTCTCGTTCCAGGCCTTCTCGGCGGCCGCGCCCCGGTCACGGGCATCCCAGCCGGCGTAGATATTCTTCGGTATTTCAAAGGCACCATGGTCCCAGCCGAGCGCCGCCTTGGTCAGGTTGATTTCCTCCTGGCCCAGCGCCTCGCCGTGGCAGGCATGCGAACCGGCCTTGTTGGGCGAGCCGAAGCCGATGGTGGTCTTGCAGCAGATCAGGGTCGGCTTGTCGGTCATGGCCTTGGCCATCTCGATGGCCTTGAGCAGCGCCTCGGGGTCGTGGCCGTTGACATCCGGAATCACGTGCCAGCCATAGGCCTCGAAGCGCTTCGGGGTATTATCGGTAAACCAGCCCTCGACGTGGCCGTCGATGGAAATGCCGTTGTCGTCCCAGAATCCGATCAGCTTGCCGAGGCGCAGGGTGCCGGCCAGCGAGCAGGCCTCGTGGGAGATGCCTTCCATCAGGCAGCCGTCACCCATGAACACATAAGTATGGTGGTCGACGATGTCGTGGCCCTTCTGGTTGAACTGGCCGGCCAACACCTTTTCCGCGATCGCCATGCCGACCGCGTTGGTGATGCCCTGCCCGAGCGGACCGGTGGTGGTTTCCACGCCCGGGGTATAGCCGTATTCCGGATGGCCCGGGGTCTTGGAATGCAGCTGACGAAAATTCTTCAACTCGTCCATCGGCAGGTCGTAGCCGGTCAGATGCAGGAGCGAATAGATCAGCATCGAACCGTGGCCGTTCGACAGCACGAAACGGTCGCGGTTGGCCCATTTCGGATTGGCCGGGTTGTGCACCAGGAAGTCGTTCCACAACACCTCGGCGATGTCGGCCATGCCCATGGGGGCGCCGGGGTGGCCGGAGTTGGCCTTCTGCACGGCGTCCATGCTGAGGGCGCGAACGGCGTTGGCCAGATCGCGACGGCTGGGGAGTGCCTCTTTCGGTTTGGCGGACATGGGCTGTTCCTCTACAAAAGATAAGAATCGAAATCCGGTGCGGTAAAGAAAAAATCCCCTCGGCGTTTAGTGAAAGCACGCCTGCACAAAAATAACCATTTGCAGTGGTCGACACCGGCCCGTGGGAAACGGGTGGGTGACGCGCGCCCGTCGAAGGGATTGCGTGTTCGTTATATATAGTAAGACTGCCGGATGGCCGCACAGCCCGAAGGTTGCGCGCTCGTCCCAAAAACAGCGCGGTATTCTCCCTCAGCCGCCCCGTCAGGGCAAGCCTGCGGCCCGTTGACGGGTTTTATGGAGGCATTAGGGAACCTCGGAGGTTCCCGTCCGGCCAGGACGGCCGGGCATTTTTCAAACACGTAGGTGTTTGAAAAATGGAGCAAAACGAAAATGACATTTTTCGTTTTGTGCCGTACAGGATGTACCAATGCCGCGGGCGGTCGCTCTCGACTCCGTGTCTGCCGCGACACTTCCCACTTTTCGGCTGTGCGATCCCTGCTTCGCCGAAAAGCCCGGGGCATTCATCCCGGTATGCCCGTTCGGCGCTTCGCGCCTCACCCCTGTGGGTCGCAGGGATGCGCAGGAGCGGCCATGTCTGAACAAGCCAAGGGATGGCTTGTTCAGACCTTCCTTGAGTCCGGTTGCGGGGCGCTCAGCGCTGTTGCGCGAGCCAAGCGCGCCAGATCTGGAACAACTCCGGATCGCGCGCCGCCACCACCGAGCGCGAACCGAACCCGAGGCGGAACACCTCCTCGTCGTCCAGGGTCTGGGCGTGACCGCCGGCCTCTTGCAGGATCAGGCTGCCAGCGGCGTAATCCCAGAGCTTCTGGCCGCCGTGCAGATACACATGGAAGCGGCCGTCCGCCAGCCAGCACCAGTCGAGCGCGCTCGAGCCGAAGTTGCGCTGCGAACCGAACGGCGGACTGCCGCCGAGTTTCTCGGCCAGCGGCCGGTCGAGACGTTTGAAGTCGACCACCGCGATGGCGCGGGCGAGCGGCAGATCGAGGGCAACGCGCGTGCCGAGCGACAGGCCGTTGAGCCAGGCACCGACGCCGCGCTGGGCGTAGAACGCCTCGTCGCGCACCGGATCGTAGACCAAGCCGATTTCCGGGCGCCCCCCCATCAGCAACGCCAGCGACACCGAGAAGTACGGCAGCCCGACGGCGAAATTGCTGGTGCCGTCGAGCGGATCGAGGATCCACAGGCCGGTGTCCTCGGACGCGGCCAGGGCCTGGTGCTCGTGCACCGGCATCTCCTCGCCGAGAAAGGCGTAGCGCGGCCAGCGCGCCGCCAATTCCTTCTGCACCCGGTCCTGCATGGCGTGATCGGCCTCGGTCACCACGCTGCCGTCGGTCTTGACGTGCCGGGCCACGTCGGCGAATCGCGGCATGATCTCCTGCTGCGCACAGGCGCCGATCAGGCCGCGCAATTCCTTGAGATCGGGCAACATCAGCGCTGCCTCATCGGAAGTTTGACGACTTGCGCCGTAACCTGGGCCGTGGCCCGGTCGGCGAGTTGCGCGAGCGCCTTTTGGAATTCGCTCTGCAAGCGCGGCATGGTCTGCGCCGCCGTTGCCGAATAATACACCGCCTCGTAAGGCACGGGCTCGGCGAGCGCGGTGCGCTCGCCCGGCCGGAACCGTTGCCAGGCGATGTCGATCGACCGGCCGCCCTCGCGATCCACGAAAATGAACTCCTCGGCATCCAGCACCGCCAGCACCTGCATGCCGCGGATCGGCACGAACACGCACGCCCCGCCGCCCAGCAACCGGCGCGCCAGATTGTAGGTGGCCGCCGGCAACGTGCGCGCCTCGCGCGCCACTTCGTCCGGCCGATAGAAGGTCTCCTCTACTATCATTCATTCAGCCACAGATAAACGCAGATACGCGCAGATAATAAAGCAAAACAGGGTTCATATCCGTGTTCATCCGTGTTCATCTGCGGCAAAAATTATTAACCATTTACTTCTTTCCATTTGATCGAGCAGCCCATGCTCGGGATCTGGTCCTTCGGGCCCTGACCGGTCCGGGCCACCTGCTTCATGGCCTCGAACAGATCGCGGCGGGCGTTCGGCACTGGCTGCTTGCGCGATTCGTCGAGCCGGCCGCGATACTGGAGTTTCAGGTCCTTGTCGTAACCGAAGAAATCCGGGGTACAGACCGCACCGAAGGCCTTGGCCACTTCCTGGGTCTCGTCGTACAGATAGGGAAACGGAAATTTAAGCTCCGCGGCGATCGACTTCATGTTGGCGAACGAGTCCTCGGGATAGTCGGTGGGGTCGTTCGACATGATCGCGACCGTGTTTATACCGTAGGCCTTCAGTTCGGCGGCGTCGCGGATCAGGCGGTCGCGAACCGCCTGCACATACGGGCAGTGGTTGCAGATGAACATGACCAGCAGGCCGTTCGGCCCGCGCAGGTCTTGCAGCGCCTGGGTCCGGCCGTCGACGCCCGGCAGCCGGAATTCCGGCGCCGGCCTGCCGAAGTCGCACACCGGGGTTTCGGTACGTACCATTCACTGGCCTCGACTGACGATTTTCGGCCAGTTTACCCGAATTTCGCGGCAGCCTCCGAACCGCCCCCGCCCGTCGCCCCGCCCCGGGCGATTGCCCCGGGAGTAGCCGGAAATCCCGGGCTGCAGCCCGTGGGAAATGGACTATGCTTAAAGAAAAAAGGGGTGACCATTCCGCACCAGTAACGCCACAGAAACGGGCTGTCGATGGCCCGCTGGAATCGTAAAGAGGACGCCATGCACAGACACAAGACCCGCGGCCCGGCCGTGACTTTGATTGTCGCCGTCATGCTGACGGCGGCGCCGACGCAGGGCGCGGACATCAATTTCGCCGTGCAGCCGATCATCGACCGCGAGGCCACCAAGAAGGCCTACCAGCCGCTCGCCGACTACATCGCCAAATCCGCCGGCAAGAGCGTCGAGCTCAAGACCTCGTACGACTATGCCGATTTCTGGCTGGCGATGAAGGGCGGCAAGCAATACAACCTGGTGCTGGACGCGCCGTTCTACACCGACTGGCGCATCAAGAATCAGGGTTATATCCCGCTCGTCAAGGTGCCGGGGGTGGTCAGTTATTCGCTCGTCAGCCTGTCGAGCTCCGGCTTTCTCGATGCGAACGAACTGGTCGGCAAGCGCATCGCCTCGCTGATCCCGCCCGCGCCCGGCGGTCTGGTGATGGCCAAGATGTTCCCGGTCGCCACCCGCCAACCTTATATTATTCCGGTGCGCAGCTCCGAACAGGCGCTCGACTTGTTGCTGGCGCGCAAGGCCGAGGCCGCCATGGTGCCGACGCCGCTGGCCGCCCAGGCCATGGGCCAAGGCAAGGAGATCGCGACGGTCGCCACCAGCGATCAGACGCCGCACATCACGCTGAGCGCCGCGCCGTCGATCGACGCCGCGACCCGCGACAAGATCAAACAGGCGCTGCTCGACGCCGACAAGACGCCGGCCGGTCAGGCGATGCTCAAGCACATCGGCTTCGAAGGATTCGAACCGGCGCCGGTCGAAGCCTACAACGGCTTTGTCAAATATCTCGATCAAGACTGGGGTAAACAATGAACGGTTTTCATTCCTTCAAAAGGCCGCGGCTCGGCCAGTTGCTGGCCGGCGCGCTGGTGCTGAGTTTCTGGAACCTGCCGGCGAACGCCGCCAACGACTGCACGCTCGGTGTGCAACCGATCTTGAGCGAAGCACAAACCAAGAAGGCGTTTCAACCGTTGGCCGATTATCTCGGCAAGGCCGCCTCGAAAACCTGCGTGGTGCGCACCTCGCCCAACTTCCTGGCCTATTGGGACGGCGTTCGCAAGGGCGGGATGTACGATCTGGTGCTGGACGCGGCCCATTTCACCGACTACCGCGCCCAAAAACAGGGCTGGGAGATTCTGGCGAAAATCCCCGACACCGTGAGCTACAGCCTGATCGTGAGCGACCAGACCGCGATCATCGACGTCGGCGAATTGATCAGCAAACGCATCGCCACCCTGGGCGTTCCCAGCATCGGCGCCGCGCGCCTGAACGCCCTGTTTCCCAATCCGTCGCGCCAGCCGATCACGGTCGAGGTGGAAAGTTCCGAGGCGGGCATCGCGCTGTTGCGCGCCGGCAAGGTCGAGGCCGCCATCCTGCCGACGCCGTTCGTGAGTCAGCAGATGGCCCAGGGCGTCGGCATCAGCGTGGTGCTCACCACCGAACCGATTCCGCACATCGCCCTGTCCGCCTCTCCGCAGTTGCCGGCCGCGACCCGCGAACGGCTGCGCCAGGCGCTGCTCGCGGCCGACAAGACGCCCGAGGGCCGCGAGATGCTCAAGGCCATCGGCTTCGAAAAATTCGATCCCGCCTCGTCGGCCATCTACGCCGGCCAATCCAAGACCCTGAAGGACTACTGGGGGTTTTAAAAAAGTGGGCGCGATGAATCGTGCCCCTACTTGCCACCTGTTACTTGCTACTTGAAACTACTGACCCATGACCAATCGCTCATGGGCCGAGCGCGACCTGCGCGTGCTCTGGCACCCCTGCACCCAGATGCGGGATCACGCCGACTTCCCGCCGATCCCGATCCGTCGCGGACAGGGTGTATGGCTCGAGGACTTCGACGGCCGGCGCTATCTCGACGCCATCAGCTCGTGGTGGGTGAACCTGTTCGGCCACGCCAATCCGCGCATCAACGCCGCGGTCGGCGTGCAGCTCGCGCAACTCGAACACGTACTGCTCGCCGGCTTCACCCACGAACCGGCGGTGCGGCTGTCGGAGCGGCTGCTGGCGCTCGCCCCCCCGGGGCTGACGCGGGCGTTTTACGCCGACAGCGGTTCGGCGGCGGTCGAGATCGCCCTCAAGATGAGTTTCCACTACTGGCAGAACCGCGGCCGGAAAAACCGTACGCGCTTTATCTGCCTGAGCAACAGTTATCACGGCGAGACCCTCGGGGCGCTGGCGGTCGGCGACGTCGCGCTCTACAAGCAAACCTATGCGCCGTTGTTGCTCAAACCGATCACGGTCGGCTCGCCCGACTGTTACCGGCGCGCCCCCGGCGCGTCGTGCGCCGAACACGCCGGCCGGATGTTCGCCGAGATGGAAGCGGCGCTCTCTCGTCGCGCCGAGGAAACCTGCGCGGTGATTATTGAACCCCTCGTCCAGTGCGCGGGCGGCATGCGCATGTACGACCCGGTGTATCTGAGCTTGCTGCGCGCCGCTTGTGACAAATACCAGGTGCATCTGATCGCCGACGAGATCGCCGTCGGCTTCGGCCGCACCGGCACGCTGTTCGCCTGCGAACAGGCCGGAATCACTCCGGATATTCTCTGCCTCGGCAAGGGGTTGAGCGGCGGCTACCTGCCGTTATCGGCGTGCCTGGTCGGCGACGATCTCTACCAGGCGTTTTACGCCGACTACACGGCGCAGAAGGCGTTCCTGCACTCGCATTCCTACACCGGCAACCCGCTGGCGTGCGCGGCAGCCAACGCGACATTGGATATCTTCCGTGACGACGACGTGCTCACGCGCAATCGCGCGCTCGCCGCGCACATGGGCAAGGCTGCGGCCTCGCTCGCCGACCACCCGCACGTCGCCGAGGTCCGCCAGCAGGGCATGATCGTGGCGATCGAGATGGCGAAGAACAAAGCGACCCGCGAACCGTATCCGTGGCAGGAACGGCGCGGTTTGAGGGTTCATCGTCACGCCCTGGAACAGGGCGTGCTGCTGCGGCCGCTCGGCGATGTCGTCTATTTCATGCCGCCGTACGTGATCACGCCGGAGGAGATCGATCTGATGGCGCGGGTCGCGGAACAGGGGATTATCCACGCCACCAAATAGTTTACGGTTCTTCCGATGAGCAGGGGTTTTTAGGTTTAGGTGTCGCCCCTTGAGTCGCACCGAGCACCGCAGGTCGGCGAGGATAAGGCCCGACAGGGGCGCGCCCGGGAGGCGCGCGTTGGCCGCAGGACAGGACGTCCTGTCGGCCAACCCCCTCGCCGGCTGAGGAGCACAGGGCACCCCACACCAAAGCGCGTAGCGCTTTGGTGTGGGGTGCGACGAAGGGGCAAGTGGTTTTGATGACTTTTGCCGTAACATATCTCCAGGGAAGGAGTGTATGCCGCGGGAGCGCGGGATGCGCGGAGCAGCGCAAGTCACTCGTGCGCGCGGCGAAACGCGCATATTATTTTCAAACCATCGCGGGAGCGATACACCGAAATTCGGTGGGCTTCGCCCACCAAAAAAACCTAACTAGGGATACAACGCGGCCTTCAGCGCCGCAAAATCCGGAATCGCCAGCACCTCGCGGCCCAGTTTCAGACCCATGGCGATAAAGCGCTTGCCGGCCAGTTCGGTGCTGGTCGCCGGCGCGTCGGTGCCGTCGAGGATGCGGGTCTGCGGCTCGGCGGTCGACGGGATGGCGAAAAACTCCCACGGCTTGCAGCCCGGCAACGGGTAGAACACGATGAATTTCGAGCGCGCCGTGGGCGCGCTGTCGGGCAGGGCGAGCAGGCGCTCGAACGACACCAGCGGCACCGCGCGCGACCGCCAGCCGATCACGCCGGTCACCCAGGCGGGCGCGCACGGCAACGGCGCCAGCTCCCCGGGGTTGATGACCTCGGCGATGCAGGCGCTCGGCACCAGCAACGCGACCGCCCCGGTCGGGATCTCGAGCGCGTGCACCGGCTCCGGGCCGCGGCGCTTCACTGCCTGCCTCCCAGGGCTTGCAGATAGCCGACCAGGGCGGCGGGGTCGAACACCAGCACCGCGCGCGAACCCTCCACCCAGGCGCCGTTGAATAACTGGCCGAAGCGCGTCGGCGCCGGTCCGGGCGGCGAGAACGGTTCGACCCGTACCTCGGTGCGGGCCATGAGCTGGGCCTCGCCGGTCATGAGTCCGATCGGGTGCGGCGACGCCTCCAAAAACACCGCGCGCTGCCAGCGGCCGTGCTTGACCGGCTGGAAACCGCGGTCGAGACAATAGGCCGGCCAGCGCGCCGACTTTGTCACCCGCCAGGCCGCCGCCGGGGTATCGTCGGTGTCGTTGACAACCAGATGATCGCGTTGCTCGATGGCGAGACTGGCGGCGCTCGGCAAGAGGTACTGCGCGCCGTCGATCTCGATACGAAGGTATTGGGTGGGGTCAGCCATAGGTCGGTTTTAGTTGTAGTTACGGTCGTCGTCCGTGCCCACTGGCCGCTGTCAGTGCCGGCCGCCGGGCGCCAGCATGGCGTCGATATTGCGGAACAATTCGTCTTCCTGATAGGGCTTGGTCATGTACAGATTGACGCCCAATTGCAGGGCGCGATCGCGGTGTTTGGCGCCGGCGCGCGAGGTGATCATGATGATCGGAATGTGTTTCAACGTCGGGTTGGAGCGCACCGTGGTGGTGAGCTCGTAGCCGTCCATGCGCGGCATCTCGATATCGACCAGCATGACGTCCGGCACCTGTTCGCGCAATTGTTCGAGCGCGTCGATGCCGTCCTTCGCGACGATCACTTCCATGCCGCGCTTCTGCAAATGGCGGCTGGTGACCTTGCGCACCGTGATCGAATCGTCCACCACCATTACGATCGGGCGGCGTTCGGCCTCCTCGAGCGGTTCCTCGCGGGTTTGCGGCATCACCCGCATGCCCTCCTCGGCGCGCCACAGGCCGGCGCTGTCGAGGATCAGCACCACCCGGCCGTCGCCGAGGATGGTGGCGCCGGAAATCGCCTCGATCTCGCTCAACTGCGGGCCGACCGACTTGACCACCACTTCCTGGGTGCCGCCCAGGCCGTCGACCTGAATGGCCAGCGGCCGGGCGCCGCCGCGCGTCAACAGCACCGGCACCTTGCGTCCGTCCGGCGGCTGGGTCGGTACCCCGAGACGCGTGGCCAGGTGCATGAACGGATACACCTGGTCCTCGTGATTGAGCAACGGCTTCTTGCCCATCGAGATGCTGTTCAGTTTTTCAACCGGCACCTCGAGGATATTTCCGACCGACGCGATCGGCATGGCGAACAGTTGTTCGCCGACGTGCACCATCAGCGCCTGGGTGATCGACAGCGTCAGCGGCAAGCGGATGATGAAGGTCGTGCCGATGTCGCGCTTGGTGTCCACCGTGATGCTGCCGCCCAACTGCTTGATCTCGTTGTGCACCACGTCCATGCCGACGCCGCGACCGGATAAATGGGTGACCGTGGTCGCGGTCGAGAAGCCCGACACCAGGATGAATTGAATGACCTCCTCGTCGGTCAGCGTCGTCCCGGGACTGATGAGCCCGCGCTCCAGGGCTTTGCCGCGGATCGCGGCGGTGTTGAGACCGGCGCCGTCGTCCGAGAACCGGATCACGATTTCGCTGCCCTCGTGGCGGGTGCCGATGGTGACGGTGCCGACCTCGGGCTTGTTGAGGCGGCGGCGCTCGTCGGCGCCCTCGATACCGTGGTCGATGGCGTTGCGGATCATGTGCTCGAACGGACCGATCATGCGTTCCAGCACGTTGCGATCGACCTCCACCTCGGCGCCGGTGATTCTCAATTCGACCTGCTTGCCGAGCTCGCGCGCCGTCTGGCGCACGATGCTGCGCAGGCGCGGCACCTGGGTGGCGAAACTGATCATGCGGGTGCGCATCAAGCCTTCTTGCAGGTCGGTGTTGACGCGCGCCTGCTGTTGCAGCACCGTCTCGGCCTCGCCGACGAAGGTATCCATGCTCGATTGAATGGTGAACAGGTCGTGCAGGCTCTCCGACAAACCGCGCGACAGGTGCTGCAGGCGCGAGAAGCGGTCGAACTCGAGCGGGTCGAAATCCGAATCGGCCCGGCCGGGTTCTTGCTCGGTGCGGTACAGGATCTGCGATTCCGACTGAATCTCGAGCTCGCGTATCTGGTCGCGGAAACGCGCGACGTTGCCCTTGAGTTCGGCCAGGTTCTCGCGGAAACCGAAGATCTGCTGCTGCATGCGCGAACGCGAGATGCTCACCTCGCCGGCGTAGTTCACGAGATTATTGAGCAGGTTGGTGCGCACCCGGATCTGGGCGTCGCTCCCGCCGGCGCGCTCCGGGCGCTCGCGATCGTCGGCGGCGGCCAGCGGCAATTCGGCGCCGGCCTCCTCATAGGCCATGGCCGGTTGTCGTTCCGGCTCCTCGACCGGCTCGTCCCCGGCCTCCGCCAGATACTCCGCCGACGGTGCCGGCGACGCCGCCAGCGGCGCGGGCGCTTCGCGGCCGGGTTGGTCGGCGCCGGCGGCCGGCTCGCTGCCGAGCCGGGCCAGAATCTTGGAATTCAAGTCGCCGAAGCCGGTGAGCGCGCGTCGCGATTGCATCTGATCGATCATCATGAGCAGCGCGTCGTGCACCTCGTCGAGCAGGTCGAACAGCTCGCCGTCCGGCGCGAGCTCGCCGTCCTCGATCATGCGCAACAGGCTCTCGGTGTTGTGGCTGAGGTTGCCCATGGTAAAGGCACCGGCCATGCGCGCGCCGCCCTTCAGGGTGTGCAGCGAGCGCTTCAGGTCCTGGACGGCGTGTTGATCGGACGGTTGCTGGCGCCATTCGCCCAGCGCCTTCTCGAGTACCGCCAGGATGTCGACCGCCTCCTCCAGAAATATGTCGAGCAGTTCCGGATCGGGACGTTCGTCGACGCTTTCGCCCGGCTCGACCCGGGGACGCAGGCGCGCCGGCGGCGGGGCGGCGGCCGCGGGTCGCGGCGGCGGCGCCTCGATCGGCGGCGGCGCGGCCTCGATCGCCTCGGACCCGATGCCGGCGGTGAGCTCGGTGCTTTCGGCCTCGAAGATGCCGGCCAGCACGTTGAAATCGTGCTTGAGTTCGGCGGGCAACAGCGCCCCGTCGTTGAGGACCTCCAGCACCTGCGCGACATTGCCGGTCACCCGGTCGAGCAGATCGAGGTGCAGCGCGGTCAGCGGCAGGTGCGCGGCATCGAGCGCCTGCAGCGTCTTTTCCATTTCGCCGCAGGCCGCGGCCATGGAACGGAGCTTGAGCGAGCGCGCCCCGCCGCGCAACGTATGGGCGGCGCGCAACAGCGCCTCGGTGACCAGACAACCACCCGGCGCATCGCGACACTCGCTCACGCCCTGGCGGATAGTCTCCAGATGGCCGCGGGTTTCGTTGCTGAAGATTTGCAGCAACATCGGATCGGACACCCGCCCCTCGTCCTCGTCCTCCGGCTCGGCGGCGACCGGCGCAGGTATCGACTCGGTCTCGACCGATGGCGTGATCGGCGCCGGCTCTTCCTCGGCCGCCGGCGGCGCGGCGCCTTCCGCCAGGGCATTGGCGGCGCTGCGCAGCGCGGCCACGTCGGCCGCGGGCGGCGCGCCGCCCTGGAGATGTTCGACCATCGACGGCAGCACGTCGCGCGCCTGATAGACCACCGCGAAGATCGCCGGCGCAGGCGGGATACGCCCCTCGCGCACGCGATTGAGCATGTTCTCGACCGCCCAACCCAATTCGGCGATCTCGAGCGCGCCGACCATGCGGCCGCTGCCCTTCAGGGTATGGAAACCGCGCCGCACCTCTTGCAGCGCCTCGCGATTGTCCGGGTTGGCGTGCCATTCATCGAGACTGCGGGTGATGGTCTGGATGGTCTCGGTGGCGTCTTCGACGAAGATCTCGATGATCTCCTCGTCGAGCTCGGTCTCGGCCGGCGGCACGAACGCGGCGGCCGGCGCCTTTCGGACAGGGGTTGGCTCGTGGCTGGCGGGCGGCGCGCTCGGCGCCACCGGTTCCGGCATCGGCGACGCCGACGGCGGCCGCGGCGGGGCGCTGAGCGCCTGGCCGGCCAGGCCGGTCAGGGCGTCGAGCGACTGCGTGAGGGTGGCGGCAATTTCCGGCGTGAGTGGCTGCGATTCCCGGGTGACGATGCGCACCAGCTCGTTCATCTCGTCGCTGATGCCGCGAATCTTGTCCTGCCCCTGGGCGGCGGCGAGCGCGGCGATGTCCTGCAGGTCCTGCGTGAGGCCGCGGACCGCGACCCGGTCGGTGCTGTTTTGCAGCCACTGCTGCAGGTTCCTGGCGATGCTGTCGGTGAGCGTGGCCGGATCGGCCAACACGCGCTTGCCGGCGAGCGCGCGGTCGAGATCGTTCCAGGCGATGTCGAGCAGGCCGTCGAGATTCGGACGGTCGCGCTCGAGGCCTTCGAGATAGGCGCCGATCGCCCCGACCGACACCGCGAGCGCGTCGAGCACGCTGGGATCGACCGCCAGCCGCTGGGCGCGGATATCCTGGATATCGCGGTTGGTCGCAGCGGTCAGATCGGCCGCCCGGTCCTGGCCGAGGATCTGCAACGCCCCGAGAATCTGGTTGAGATAGGCCGGCACCGGATCCAGCAAATCCATCTGGGCGGGCGCGGCCGCGAAGGTCTCGAGCGCCTCCTCGACCTTGCCGAGGTTGATGCGCACCTCGCTCGCGACCACGCTCAGCAACTGCTTGAACTCGACCTCGGTCAGCGCCGCATCGGTGATCTCGATGCCCGACACCGTTCCCGGCACGCCCTCGGCGCGCAACCGGCGCAGCACCGCGATGGCGTCCTCGATCTGCTTCTTCCACGCCCGCCGCGACTGGTGGATGTCGCGCGAGCTGGTCTCGACCAGCAACAGCGCGCTGGCCATGGCCATCGAGATGGTATCGTTGGCCTGGATGCCGCCGTCGATCAGGCCGCGGCAGGTCTCGATCAATTCGTCGATCAACATCTTGAGCAGACCGACCCCGAGCATATCGAGCGTACCCGACATCTTGCGCAGCAGTTCGACCAGCGATTCGAGCGACACCTCATGATCGTGCGCCGGGTCGAAATACGCCGACAACATGTCCTGGGCGGTTTCGATCTCCTTGCCGAGCGCGTGGGCCACCGATTGCAGCGCCTCGGGCGTCGGGAGATCGAACACCTCGCTCTCCTCGGTATCGGCGGCCACGCCGGTCAGAAGCGCGTCGAGATCGAAGGCGCGCTTGAGCTGCGCCACCTTCTCGCTCGTCGACCCGGCCGCGCCGATTTCGTAGAGGATCGACTTCACCAACTGCTCGGACGAGCTGCGCAGTTGCGCCTTATCGGTGCCGTCGATGAGTTTCTTGATCTGTTGATCGAGCCGCGCCAGCAATTTCTTGCGCTCGTTGCTGGCCTCGAGGTCGCCGTTGATCAGGGCATCCAGCAGGCCGCTCGATACCCAGAACAGCTGCTCGATGACGCCGACATTGGCCTCCTCCTGAAGCACCGCCAGCACCTCGGCGATCCTGTTGAGCTCGGTCTTGTTGGAAGGATCGCGCAGCCATTCGAGCAGCGCCGCCTGAAACACCCGCCGCTGGGTGCGCGCCAGGGCGTTGAACTCCTCGTTGGACAGGCGCTGCCTGTCGGCCTGGCGGTTGGGCGGGCGCACCGACAGGTCGGGGCGGAACAGGTCGAGCTCCTTGACCGGTTCGGCGCCGCGCGCCGCGCGCAGCTCGTTGATCAGCGGCAACAACCGCAGCGGCAGATCCGGCTGGCCGAATTGCAGGCGTGACAGATAATCCGGCAGCGACAGAATGCCGCGCGTCAGCACCTCGAACGTGGATTTCTCGGGGGCGAGCTTGCCGTTCAGGACCGCCTCGGCGAGCGCCTCGTTCTCCTGCGCCAGCATGGCCGCGCCGTCCAGCTCGACCATCTGCAGGGTGCCGAGCACCTGATGCAGGTAAGTAGTGCAGAACCGCAGACGGGTGTTGTCGGCGGGGTTCTCAGCATAGGCCTCGAGCGCGATGCGCGCCTGCTTCAAGGTCTCGTCGATCTCGGTCTTGACCCAACCGAGCGTACCCGAGTCGATTTTGCCGATAGTACTCATAACATCTTAGGTACGAGGGACGAGAGTAAAGGAACGAGAGAAGCGAATCATTCTCTCGTAGCTCGCCCCTCGTCCCTGAGTTTTATCAAGCCGGGAGCTTGAAGCCGGCCACCGAGGCTTGCAGCTCGCGCGCCAGTTCCGACAACCGGCCGATCGATTCGGCGGTTTGGCGGGTACCGGTCGAGGTCAGCGTGGTCGCCTCCTGAATCTGGCCCATGTTGCCGGACATGGCCGTGGCCAATTCCGACTGCTGATGCGCGACCCGGGCGATGTCCACGATCAGCGTCGACAGCTGCTCGGACACCGATTCGATCTCGCCGAGCGCTTGCCCGGCGGCGTCCGCCAGGCGCGTGCCTTCCACCACGCCGCGGGTGGCGTGCTCCATCGACGCCACCGCCTCGTTGGTATCGGCCTGAATGGTCTTCACCAGGTCGGAGATCTGCTTGGTCGCCTCGCCGGAACGTTCGGCGAGACGCTGCACTTCGTCCGCGACCACCGCGAAACCGCGGCCGGCCTCGCCGGCCATGGCCGCCTGGATGGCGGCGTTCAGCGACAGGATGTTGGTTTGCTCGGCGATGTCGTTGATCAGTTCGACGATTTCACCGATCTGTTGCGAGGATTCGCCGAGGCGCTTGATGCGTTTCGCGGTTTCTTGAATCTGCTCGCGCATCTGGTCCATGCCGCGGATGGTGTCGTGCACCGCCGCGGTGCCGCGCTTGGCGGTGGCCAGCGAGCCTTGCGCCACCTGCGCGGATCGCTCGGCGCTCATCGACATGTCTTCCATGGAGCGTGCCATGGCCTTCATCTTGTCGGTGGTCTCGGTGATCTGGGCCGCTTGGCGGGTGGTCGCCTGGGTCAGTTCGTTCGCGGTCTGGCGGGTACGCTCGGAGGCCACCGCCACCTGCTGGGCGGCGGACTTGATGCCCACCACCAAGCTGCGCATCTCTTTGACCGCGAAATTGATCGAGTCGGCGATGGCGCCGGTGATCTGCTCGGTCACCTCCGGCTGAATGGTCAGGTCGCCGTCCGCGAGGTTACCCATCTCGTCGAGCAGCTTGAGAATCGCGTCCTCGGTCTGACGGTTCTTCTCGGCGCTGACTTGGGCGCGTTGCTTCTCGTCGCGCAACAGTTTGTTGCCGAAGAACAGCATGAACACGATGCCGATGCCGCTTAACAGGTAGCTGAGCGGCACGCCGCTTTCACGCTGGTTGGCCAGGGCGGTATAGCCCTGCACCAGCTTGCGCGAGGACTCGAGCAGCGGATCGGATTGTTCGAACACCAACTGGCTGGCGCGTTGCGAGACGAACAGCTCGGCGGCGTTGCCGAGAATGCCGGAGATGTGCTTGTCCATCTCGGTGAACACCGTGGACGCCTCCTCGAGCTTGGGGCGCATCGCCGCCGGCATGGATTTCGCCAGCACGGCGTTGGTCTCCTTGAACAGCTTGGAGTCCTTGCCGAACTGCGCCGCCGCCACCGCTGCCTCGGCGCCGCCCTGGGCGAACAGGTTGACGTCCTTGGAGATGCGTTGGCTCAACATGCCCTGGCGTCCGGCCAGGTACAGCAGGTCGGGCTTGACGCCGCTGGTGCTGCCCAATTCCACCACCTCGTCGGACAGCGCCAGCAGCAACGGACTGACCTGGTTGATCGCGACCACGTGATCGCGCATCGCCAGCATGGTGGCCTGCTGGCTAAGAATCTGGTCGGTGTTGTCGCGCACCTGCGCCCAGATCTTGGCGAGCTCGGCGAGTGTCGGCGTCACCTCCGGAGGGCTGGGCGGCAGGTCGATCTTGTCGTCGCCCTTCTGGAGGGTGTTGGTGATGCCTTCGAACGTCTCGCGCGAATTCTTGAGATTGGGGAAGGCGCCTTCCTGACCGAACACCGCCTCGCGGGCATCCTTGGCCAGGCGTTGCGACAGCATCAATAATTGGCTGGATTGCTCGATGTATTTGGCGTCGCGCGTCGCCTGTTGCAGGTCCAACCCGAACAGCACGCCGGCCGCCAGGAACATGACGACCATGACGCCGCCGATGAACCAGATGCTGCCGAAGAACTTGAGGGCGTCGCCACCGCCGCCCTTGGCGGCCGGGGCCTGGACCTCGACGTATTCCTCGCCCTCGATGGTGATGTCCTGGGCACCGGGTTCGATCGACGAGATATCCAGCAGATCTTCGTCTTTCTTGGGTAATTTCGCTATAGCCATGTGCGCACCTCGTATCTCATTCAAGAGCCTTCTGTTATACCCCTGGCCGGACGTTACCGCTCGCCGGTTCTACCTTCCCGAAAACAGTCCATAGATTTATGCCGCGACATGCTTGAACTCCATGCTCTCGGCCAGCGAGTGCATGTCGAACACGCCCCACAGCACGTTGTCCTGCAAAAACGCCCCGCGCGCGTGCGTCAGGGACGGATCGCTGAAACCGGTGATGTCCTGACGCTCCTTGTCCTTGTCGAAATGCCGCAGCCCCATCACCTGGTTGACCACCAGGGCGGCGTGCAGCTCCGGGATGTTCATGATCAGCATGCGCGCCGCTTCGCTGAACTGCACCGGTTCCTTGCCGAAGAACTCCGGCAGGTCGATGATCGTGTACAAGTTGCCGCGCACGTTGGCGATGCCCTTCACCCAGCGGCGGGTGCCGGGCACCGGCGTGATCGCCGGCAACGGCAGCACCTCGCTGACATGGCTGAGCGGCGTCACGTATTGCAGATCGCCCAGGCGAAATCCGAGTCCGGTCCATTGCGGCGCCGCCTGCACCTGCTCCGGCAGCCCGGGCGCGCTGCGCCGGCTGGCGGTCTGCATCTGATGCAGCAGGCTTAACGCGTCTTGCTGGGCGATCGGCATGCCTCAAAGCACCTTGATCTTGCCGATCAATTCCTTCTCGACGATCGGCTTGACGATGTAGTCGCGCGCCCCCTGGCGCAGACCCCAGGCCTTGTCGGTCTCCTGGCCCTTGGTGGTGCAGATGATGACCGGGATGTGCGCGGTCTCGGTCCCGCGGGTGAGCGCGCGCGTGGCCTCGAAGCCGCTCATGCCCGGCATGACCACATCCATCAGGACGAGATCGGGTTTCTCGGCCTTGGCCTTGACGATGCCCTCTTCGCCGCTGGCCGCGGTGGTGACGGTGTAACCGTTCTTGGTCAGGATCTCGCGCAACAGATAAACATCGGTCGGCGAGTCGTCTACGACGAGGATATTTTTGATTGCCATCTTCTTACCTCACTCTTCCTTTTTTGTCTCCGAAAAACTCGGCCCGGGAAACGCGCGCGTCCGCCGGCCTAATGGACGTATTTATTGATCGCCTCGATCAACTCTTCCTGGGTAAACGGTTTGTTAATGTGTTCCTCCGAGCCGGCGATGCGCCCGCGGGCGCGATCGAACAACCCGTCCTTGCTGGACAACATGATCACCGGCGTGCTCCGGAAGCGCTTGTTGTTCTTGATCAGCTGGCAGGTCTGGTAACCGTCCAGGCGCGGCATCATGATGTCGACGAAAATAATGTCGGGATGCCGATCGGTGATGATCGACATCGCCTCGAAGCCGTCGGCCGCGGTGAACACCTCGTAGCCGGCCTTCTTGAGCAAGGCCTCGGCGGTACGACGGATGGTGTTGCTGTCGTCAATGACCATTACTTTGATGCTCAATGGAACCTACCCCCCGCATTTCCCGTGGCCTGCCGCGTCCGTCGGCCGGCGCGTAGTTATAGTTGCATGGGATTGGCGCCCTGGGCGGTCCCACCCGTAAAAGTATTTTCTCCACTTTTTCATATAGAATGATGATTTACTAGCATATTAGTCAGGAAACCCCAATCTTTCCAGCCCCGCCGGCGCTTCCGCCCCGGCCGGCGCGCATAAGCCCTCGGGGCGCGCCCGACGGCCGCTCGCTGTGAACTCCCCGCCCGATTTGTCGCGTGGCGCCGGGCAAAAACCGGCGTATATCGTAGCGATCGACCCGCGCCCCCCTCATCGGCGGCAGGCCGGCACCGGCTGGTCTGGCCGGGGACTTGTAGGTCGGAATGCAAAACTCGTACCGGCATTGTGATTCCGGCGGCATTCCGGGTACGCTACCGGTAACTGTAGTCCGCGCCACGACCGATGTACAACCCGCCATGGCCATAGAACATCTGCACGCGGTGCCCCATCTGACCACGGCCCTGAGCGGGCCGTTGCAGCAGATCGAGGAGCGCCTGCTGCGCCGCCAAACCGCGATCGAGCAATGGCTGCGCCGCCAGTGGCTGGCCACGCCGGCGCCGTTTTATGCCTCGGTCGACCTGCGCAACGCCGGCTTCAAGCTCGCGCCGGTCGACACCAATCTGTTCCCGGCCGGCTTCAATAACCTCAACCCGGCGTTCCAACCGCTGTGCATCCAGGCGGTGCAGGCGGCGGTCGATCGTTTCTGTCCCAAGGCCTGCGGCATCCTGCTGGTGCCGGAGAGTCACACCCGCAATACCTATTATCTGGAGAGCCTGGCGGCGCTCGCCGACATCCTGCGCAAGGCCGGCTTCGAGGCGCGCATCGGCTCGCTCCTGCCCCTGGAGAAACCCGAAGACCTGACGCTGCCGTCCGGGCGGACGCTGCGCCTGGAACCGTTGCGGCGCACCGAGGACGAACTCGTGGTCGACGGGTTCTCGCCGTGCTTCGTGCTGCTCAATAACGACCTGTCCGGCGGGCGGCCGGCGATCCTCGAGGGCCTCGATCAACCGGTGGTGCCGCCGCTCGCCATGGGCTGGTCGAATCGCCACAAGTCCGACCACTTCAGCCACTACCGGGACGTCGCCCGGGAATTCGCCGAACTGGTCGAGATCGATCCGTGGTTGATCGATCCGTATTTCCGCAAATGCGGCAAGATCGATTTTCAGCGCCGCGAGGGCGAGGATTGCCTGGCGAGCAACGTCGATGTCGTGCTCGAAACGATCCGCGAGAAATACCGGCAATACGGCATTACCCAGCAGCCGTTCGCGATCGTCAAGGCCGACGCAGGCACCTACGGCATGAACATCATGACGGTGCACGACGCCGACCAGGTGAGCGAACTCAACCGCAAACAGCGCACCAAGATGGCGCGCGGCAAGGAAGGCCTGGCCGTGACCGACGTGCTGGTCCAGGAAGGCGTATATACCTTCGAGACCTGGGGCGACGCCCAGGCGGTCGCCGAGCCGGTGGTCTACATGATCGACCGGTTCGTGGTCGGCGGGTTTTACCGGGTACACACCCAGCGCGGCAAGGACGAAAACCTGAACGCCCCCGGCATGACCTTCGAGCCGCTGGCGTTCGTCGACACCTGCACCACCCCCGATCCCAGCAAGTCTCCGGACGCCAAACCCAACCGCTTCTACGCCTACGGCGTGATCGCACGCCTGGCGCTGCTGGCCGCGGCGCGGGAATTGAAGCAGGTACGAGATACGCGGCGCGAGGGTCAAGGAGAAACACCTTAAAGATGTTCTTGGTTCCCCCGTTCCTCGTATCTCGCCCCTCGTACCTATGAAGATAGGCGTCGTCATGGACCCGATCGGGTCCATCCATCTCGAGAAGGACAGCACCTATGCCATGCTGCTCGAGGCCCAGCGCCGCGGCTGGCAGGTGCACTACCTGGAACAGGACGACCTGTACGTGCGCGACGGCGTGGCCGGCGCACGCACTCGCGCGCTGACACTCCTGCCCGGCCAGACACCGTGGTTCGCGCTGGGCGCGGACCATGATCTGCGCCTGGACGAGCTCGACGCGATCCTGATGCGCAAGGACCCGCCGTTCGACCTCGAATACCTGTACAGCACCCACATCCTGGAACTCGCCGAGCGCGCCGGCGTGCTGGTGGTGAACAAACCCCAGAGCCTGCGCGACGCCAACGAGAAATTGGCGATCGCCTGGTTCCCGCAATGCGCGCCGCCGACCCTGGTCGCGCGCCGCGCGGCGCGGCTGCGCGCGTTCCTGGACGAACAGCGCGACATCATCCTGAAACCGCTCGACGCCATGGGCGGCGCCTCGGTGTTCCGCCTGCGTCCCGATGATCCCAATATCAACGTCACTATCGAAACCCTGACCCGGGGCGAGACCCGCCAGATCATGGCGCAGCGCTATCTTCCGGAGATCGCCCAGGGCGACAAGCGCATCCTGCTGATCGACGGCGCGCCGGTACCGTACGCGCTGGCGCGGATCGCGGCGCCCGGCGAAACCCGCGCCAACCTGGCCGCCGGCGGGCGCGGCGAAGGCCGGGCGTTGAGCGAGCGCGACCGCTGGATCTGCGCCGAGGTCGGCCCGGTGCTGCGCGAGCGCGGCATCCTGTTCGCGGGCCTGGACGTGATCGGCGACTATCTCACCGAGATCAACATCACCAGCCCGACCTGCATCCGCGAACTCGACAAGCTCTATGGGCTCAACATCAGCGCCCAGTTGCTGGACGTCCTCGCCGCCCGGTGCGCTTAGTGTCTTCTAGCAAAAGTAAGACAACCATCAACAACTCAACGCTAAGGCGCAAAGACGCAAAGAAAGGCGTCTTTTGGGGTTACCCAAATCTTTCTTTCCGCTGTTCTTCGCGTCCTTTGCGCCTTTGCGTTGAGTTTTTCTTGTTGTTGGGGGCTCTCGGGATTCCCGGGTGTATTCCCCGGCGCGCTTGCTATAATCCGCCCGTGGCGATGACTGCTCCCCGCACACCGTGATGGCGACCGCGTCCGACACCCCCGGCTTTTCCCACACCGACCGCTTCGGCTTGGCGCTGTTCGGTTCGATCCTGACGCACATGGTCGTGATCCTGGGCGTCACCTTCACGATCCCCAGAATTCATTCCGACGGCTGGGCGACGCTCGAAATCACCCTGGTCCAGACGCGCAGCGAAAAGGCGCCGGACGCCC
>JACREH010000105.1 GCA_016218345.1 Gammaproteobacteria bacterium
CTCTGGCCGAGCAAGAAATTCTTCGCCGCCAAACACCGCGAGCAAGTGCAGCGCCACCATCATTTCCACGACACCGCCTACAACCTCGAGCCGAACGTCAAGGAAGGGCCGGGCGGGCTGCGCGACATTCAGATGATCGGCTGGGTGGCGCAGCGCCACTTCGGGGTGGACACGCTCCACGATCTGGTCGGCAAGAAATTTCTGAGCGAGGCCGAATACCGCGAGCTGCACCGCGGCCAGGCGCTGCTGGCGCGCGTGCGCTGCGGTCTGCATTACCTGGCCGAACACCGCGAGGACCGGCTGTTGTTCGATCATCAGCGCGCGCTGGCGCATCAGTTCGGTTACCGAGACAAGCCCGACGGCATGGCGGTCGAGCAGTTCATGAAGGACTACTATCGGTGCGTTAAGAACCTGGCGATCCTGAACGAGATCCTGCTCCAGCACTTTCAGGAGGCGGTGTTGAAGCTGCGCCGCTTCGGTCGCAAGGCCATTAACGCGCGCTTCGAGTCGCGCGCCGGGTTCCTCGACGTCACCGGCGGCAAGCTGTTCGAGCATCACCCCGAGGCGCTGCTCGAACTGTTCCTGGTCTTGCAGCAACACCCGAAATTGAAGGGCGTGCGCGCCCACGCCATCCGGTTGGTGCGCGCCAACCTCGCGCGCATCGACGCTAAATTCCGGAACGACCCGCGCTGCCGGGAGTTGTTCATGGCCATCCTGCGCCAGCAGCGCGGCATCACCCACGAATTCCGGCGCATGAACGCCTACGGCGTACTCGGCGCCTATATCCCGGCGTTCGGCAAGATCGTCGGCCAGATGCAGCACGATCTGTTTCATGTCTACACCGTGGACGAGCATATCCTGTTCGTGCTCCGCAACCTGCGGCGTTTCACGGTAGCGGAGTTCGGCGGCGAATTCCCGCTCGCCAGCCGGCTCATCCACCAGCTCGCCCGCCCCGAACGCCTGTACCTGGCGGCGCTGTTCCACGACATCGCCAAGGGCCGCGGCGGCGACCACTCCGAACTGGGCGAGCACGACACCCGTGCGTTCTGCCGCCAGCACGGCCTGAGCGACCACGACACCAACCTGGTGTGCTGGCTGGTGCGCTATCACCTGCTCATGTCGGACGTCGCCCAGCGCCAGGATATCTTCGACCCCGAGGTGGTGACCGACTTCGCGCGCCGGGTCGGCGATCAGGAGCATCTGGATTGTCTGTATCTGTTGACGGTCGCCGACATGCGCGGCACCAGCCCGGCGATCTGGAACGTCTGGAAGGACCGGCTGCTCACCCAGCTGTACAGCGCCGCGAGCCGCGCGCTGGCGCGCGGGTTCGCGACACCGCTCGATATCAAGGGCTACATCGCCGACATCCAGAACGGCGCGCTCGCGCTGCTGAAGTCATCCGGTATCTCGCCCGAGGCGGTCAAAAACCACTGGCAGCAATTGGGCGAGGAGTATTTCCTGCGCCACGACGCCGAGACCATCGCCTGGCACGCGCAACACTTCGCCGCCACCCAGGTGGCGCAGCTGCCGCTGGTGGCCGCGCGCCACCATCCCGAGGCCGGCGGCACCGAATTCCTGATCTACACCCCGGATCGCGATGGCCTGTTCGCGATCCTGACCGGCGGTTTCGACCGGCTGAATCTGTCGATCGTGGACGCCCGCATCCACACCACCCGCAACGGCTTCGCGCTCGACACCTTCGTGGTGCTCGATCACACCGCCCAGGCGATAGCCGACAACAAGGCGCTCGCCGCGCTGCAAAAGGCCATGCGCGCGCAATTACTCGATCCGCAACCGGGGCGCGACCCGCGCGGCGCGCAGTTGCCGCGCCAACTCAAGCATTTCCCGATCGCGACCCGGGTGAGCTTCAGCCCCTCGGCCAGCGGTCAGCAGACCCTGATGGAAGTGGTCGCCCAGGACCGGCCCGGCCTGCTCTACCAGGTGGCGCTCGCCCTGCAACATTGCCGGGCCAACCTGGTCACCGCCAAGGTCTCGACCTACGGCGAGCGCGCCGAGGATATTTTCTTTCTGACCACCCACGACCGCCGCCCGCTCGCCGACGCCGCCCAACTGAGGTGTCTGGAGACCGAGATCGTGCGGCGGCTGGCGCCGAACCCGCGCGCCGAGCCGCGCGCGGTCGAGATTTAGCCGCCCGCGGACACGGAAGCCGGGGAAATTCCGGCGTTGAATCGGTGGTGAATGCCGGCAACGCCGCAACCATTGCCGTCGCCGTCCTATATCGGTAGGCTGTCCCGGCGGGAGGGGTACTATTCACGTCATGGCTGCGTGGATGTATCCACTATCCAACGCGCCTGGATCGAGAATCTTAAAGAACAATCATGCCGATACGTCGTTTCCGCCGGAGAAAGGAGCCTGCCCACCTGACCGCACTGCGCGATGTCCGGCTGTTCTCGGAATTGAGCGCGCACGAACTCCGCACCCTGGATGAACTGTTGTACCGGCGCCGATACGCGCGCGATGAAATAATTTTCGACCAGGACGAAGAAGGTCAGGCCATCTATTTTGTGCTCTCCGGCAAAGTGCTGATCCGCCGCGAGGACAGCCCGCAGGACGCTGTGGCCGAGCTGGCGCCCGGGCAATTTTTCGGCGAGCGCGCGCTGTTGAAGAATGCGCCGCGCGCGGCCCAGGCGCGAGCCAGCGCGGACTCGCTGCTGGCGGTGTTGTTCCGCGAGGACTTCCTGGGCTTGTTGAAAACCCATCCCCGGATCGCCGACAAGATCGCCCACTATTGCCGTCTGCGCGATGCCTCGAGCAGCCTTACCGCCGCCATCGAAGCCAGCCCGCCTACCGCTTCAGGCCGCCTGCGCAACGTGGTGGGGCCGGTGACCTGGGTGGGCGTTATCGCCGTGACCTGCCTGCTGCTGCTGATATTCAATAAAATCCTCTGGCTGGTCGTGCCGCTGCTGTTGGCCTTGATCATTTACTACCTGCTTGCTCCCATTGAAAAACGAATGGTGCTGGCAGGCTTCAGCAGCCGGCTCGCCGCGATCACGCTAAGCGGTGCTTTTCTGCTGATGGTC
>JACREH010000106.1 GCA_016218345.1 Gammaproteobacteria bacterium
AAATGCCTCGCACCTGCTCGAGATCTTCCGGCGTGTCCACGCCCGGCCCGGGCAGGCTCGCGGCCTCGCAGACCGCGATGCGCTCGCCGTGCCAGAGCACGCGCAACTGTTCCAGGAGTTCGGTCTGCTCCAGCGGGGACGCCGGCCAGGCGGCGTAGCGGGTCACGAAGCCGGCGCGGTAGGCATAGATGCCGATGTGCCGCCAGGCGCGGATCGCGGTTTGCGCGCGGCCGGCCATGTGCTCGCGCGGCCAGGGGATCGGCGCACGGCTGAAGTACAAGGCCTGGCCACGGGCGTCGCGCACCACCTTGGCGATGTCGGGATTGGTCAGGCTGGCGTGATCGTGGATCGGATGACAGGCGGTCGCCATCGCCACGTCCGGGTTCGCCAGCAAGGTCTCCGCGACCTGGCGGATCAGGTGCGGCGGCATCAACGGCTCGTCGCCCTGCAGGTTCACCACCACCTCGTCCGGCGCGATCGCCAGTTTCCCGATCACCTCGGCGATGCGGTCGGTGCCGGAGGCGTGGTTAGCGGAAGTCATGCACGCCGTGCCGCCGAACGCCTCGACCGCGGCGCGGATGCGGTCGTCGTCGGTCGCCACGATCACCCGCTCGGCGCCGCTGGCGCGCGCGCAGTCGTGGACGCGCTCGATCAGGGTCTTGCCGGCGATGTCGCAGAGCGGCTTGCCGGGCAACCGGCTCGACGCATAGCGCGCGGGGATGATGATATGCATAATATTTTTAGCCGCAGATGAATACCGACTCAAACCTGATTAACTGATTTTTTTAATCCGCGTTCATCTGCGTTCATCTGCGGCTAAAAATATTACTTGGCCATCTCTTCATCCGTTACGCGGCGCGCCTCGTCTTCCAACATCACCGGGATGTCGTCGCGGATCGGATAGGCCAGACGATCGGCCTTGCAAATGAGTTCGGCCTTGGCCTTGTCGTACAGCAACGGCCCCTTGCACACCGGGCACACCAGAATATCGAGCAGTCGCTTATCCACCGGTTTTCTCCTTCAGAAGTTTCAATACCGCCGCGCCCAGACGGTCATCCGGCCGGGCGTCCACCGCCATGGCCCACCAGCCGGGCCGCGCGAAGCGTTCGCATTTTACCGCATCCTTCTCGGTCATGAGCAGGCTGACATTTTCGGCAAACGCCAGGTCGGCGGCGGTATAGTGATGGTGATCGGGAAAGGCGTGTTCGACAATGGCCAATCCCAGGGCGCGCAACTGCCGGAAAAACCGCGGCGGTTGGCCGATGCCGGCGAGCGCGTGCAACGGTCCGGCGAGCGCCGGTAGGCGGGCTTCCACCCGTCCGCTCACGAGTTCGCGGAAACCAACGGGCACGAGCTGCATGCCGAGCTCGTCCGCCGCCGGCGCGCCGTTGGTCACACGAATATCGACCTCGCTCAACCGGCCGATGCGTTCGCGCAGCGGTCCGGCCGGCAGGCAGCGGCCGTTGCCGAAGCGGCGCGCGCCGTCGATCACGGCGATCTCGATATCGCGTGCCAGGCGATAGTGTTGCAGGCCGTCGTCGCTCACCACGACATCGCAGCGCCGCTCCTGGAGCAACAGCCGGCCGGCGGCCGCGCGGTCGGGACCGGCCGCGACCGGACAGCGCGTGCGGCGCGCCAGCAGCACCGGTTCGTCCCCGACCTGATCGGGATCGGCGTTCGGCTCGACCAGGCGCGGCCAGTTCGCGGCGCGGCCGCCGTAGCCGCGCGTGACGATGCCGGGATGAAAGCCGGCGTCGCGCAGAAACTCCGCGAGCCACGCCACCAACGGGGTCTTGCCGGTGCCGCCGACGGTGAGATTGCCGACCACGATCACCGGCACCGCCAAGCGCTCGCTCTTAATCCAGCCGCGTCGATACGCGTAGCGGCGCGCGCCCACCACCGCGCAATACCACCAGCTGAGCGGCAACAACAGCGTGCTGAGCAGGGTGGCACGTTGCCAGTGGGTCTCCAAAACGTGCATCGCGGTTGCCTTAGAGCGTATGAGTGAGACTACGACGCCTGCGTGCTGAATTGAATACGATACAGCCGCGCGTACACGCCGTCGCGCGCCAACAGCTCAGCGTGCGTGCCGGTCTCGGCCACGCGTCCGTGTTCGAGCACCACGATCTTGTCGGCGCTTTCGATGGTCGAGAGCCGGTGGGCGATCACCAGCGTGGTGCGGTCCTTCATGAGCCGCTGCATCGCCTCCTGCACGAAGCGCTCGGATTCGGCGTCGAGCGACGAGGTGGCCTCGTCCAGGATCAGGATCGGGGCGTTCTTATAGAGCGCGCGGGCGATGGCGATGCGCTGGCGCTGGCCGCCCGAGAGCCGCATGCCGCGCTCGCCGATCATGCTGTCCAGGCCGTGCGGCAGGCGTTGCACGAAATCCAGCACGTGCGCGGCGCGCGCCGCGTCCTCCAGACGGGCGTCGTCCGGCGGGCCGTCGTAGCCGTAGGCGATGTTGTTGCGCACCGAATCGTCGAACAGCACCGTCTCCTGACCGACGTAGGCGATGTGCTGACGCAGGTTGTTGAGTCTCAAGGAATTGATATTGACGCCATCGAGCAGGATCTCACCCTGCTCGACCGGGTAAAACCGCGGCAGCAAGCTGGCGAGCGTGGTCTTGCCACCGCCGGACAGGCCGACCAGCGCCAGGGTCTCGCCGGGCGCGATCTCGAAGGACACGTCCTGGATCACCGGGGCGTGCGCGCCGGGGTAACGGAAACTCACGTGGCGGTACGCGACCCGCCCCTGAACGGTCTTGAGCTCGGCGGTTCCGTCGTCGGCCTCGGGCGGTTCGTCCATGAGCGCAAACACGCTTTGCGCGGCGGCCAAGCCGGTCTGGATGGTCTCGTTCACCTGGGTGAGGCGCTTGAGCGCCGGCATCATCAGCAACATGGCGGTGATGTACGAGGCAAAAACTCCCGCGGTCATCTCGCCGGCGGCCGCCAGTTGCACCGCAAGATACACCGCGCCAGCGACACCGAACGACGCGAGCAGCTCGACCACCGGCACGTTCAGTGCCGAGGCCACCGCCTTTTTCATGGCCTGCTTGCGGTTCAGGTTGTTGATCCGGTCGAACAGCCCGATCTCGGTACGCTGGGCACAGAAGGTCTTGACCACCCGCTGGCCCTCGATGGCCTCCTGCACGACGTGCGTGATCTCGCCCATCGATTGCTGGATCAGCCGGCTGCTCTTGCGGAAACGCCGGCTGATGGTGCGAATCGAAATCGCCAGCGCCGGGGCGAGCGCGACGAACACCAGGGTCAAGAGCCAACTGTGATAAAACATCAGCCCGACCAGCGCCACGAACGACAGGCTGTCCTTGACGATCGACGACACCGCCTTGGTGGCGGCGTTCATCACCTGCTCTACGTCGTAGATGACCTTGGAAAGCAGGATGCCGGAGGATTGACTGTCGTAAAACCGGCTCGGCAGGTGCACCAGACGCGCGAACATGTCGTTGCGCAGATGGAACACCACGTTGCGGCCGATCCACTGCATGCCGTAGTTCGCCAGGAAGCCGAACAGGCCGCGCGCCAGAAAGATGCCGATGAACAAGAACGGGATGTGACCGATGTTCTCGATGTTGTTGCCCACGAACCCGCTGTCGACCAGCGGCTTCATGAGCCAGGCGAAGCCGGCCTCGGTGGCGGAGGTGACCGCCATGCTGACCGCGGCGGCCAGAAAAATCCATTTATACGGCCAGGCGTAGCCGAGCAGGCGGCGGTACAACCGCGCGCTGGCGCGCCAATCGCTCACGGCGCGCTGCCGTCGGCAGATTGCTGGGTAGCGAAGGTCAGGTGAGTGAGGCCCAAGCGGCGGGCGGTATCCATGACGCGGATCACGGCCTCGTGCGGGGTACGGCGATCGGCCTGGATCACGACGATCGGATCCTTCCTGGTGTTCACCGCCTCCAGCATCGCCTGACGCAATACCTCGGGCGTGGCGTTCAACAACTGCTTGTCGTTGATGAAATACTGGCCCTTGGCGTCGATCGAGACGCGCAGCGCGGCGTCTTCCGGCTTGGTGTCGCTGCTCGCCTCGGGCAGTTGCAGTTGCAACTGCGCGAACTTGGCGAAGCTGGTCGTGACCAGCAGGAATATCAGCGCCATCAACAGCACGTCGATGAGCGGGATCAGGTTGATCTCGGGTTCTTCGCTGCGGCGCGCGCGGAAACGCATGCTATTGACCCGGCACGATCGTGAATGAACGAAGACAGCCCGCCACGGGCCTTACGTAGTCTCGGTGATGACGCGGACGTGCCGGGTCAATAGCGAAAATCATAAGGATGTCTTGACTAGTGAGGCGGCCAGACGACATTGATTCAGGGCTACGGTGGAAAATTCGGTCCGATATGTTCACAGTAGTTTCGCGCCGCCTCACTAGTCCTTCTCGCGCCGGCCCTGGAGGATTTGCACGAGCTTCAGCGCCTCCTTCTCCATGTCGATCAACAGGTCGTCCACGCGGCTGCGGAAATAACGATAGAACATCAGGCTCGGGATGGCGGCGAGCAGGCCGGCGGCGGTCGCGACCAGCGCCTGCGAGATGCCGGTCGCGACCAGGCCGGGATCGCCCAGACCCTGGCTGCCGATGCCGGCGAACATCTTGATCATGCCGAACACGGTGCCGAGCAGGCCGAGGAACGGCGAAATCGCGGCGATCGTGCCGAGGGTGCTGAGATAGCGTTCCAGTTCCGGGGCGGTGTGCCGGCCGGCGTCCTCGATCGCCTGCTTGATGATCTCGCGGTCGTGATGCTGGTTGACCAGGCCGGCGGCGAGCACCTGGCCGAGCGGCGAGCTGTTGCGCAGCAGGTTGACGCGGTTGGCGTCGAGCTCCTTGCGTTGCAACCACTGCTGAACCTGCGCCAGCAACTGCGGGGGGTTGACGTTATCCTTGCGCAGGTACCAGAAGCGTTCGCCGATAATCGCCGCCGCCACACACGAGCACAGTATGATCGGCACCATGATCCAACCGCCCGACATCACCAGTTCAAACACGTTTCGGCCACCTGCAGGGAGTGAAAATGTGGGCGTAATCTATCAAACACCGGCTGATCCTGAAAGCCGCCGCTATGGCGACGCCTCCCAGGAATTTTTCGGCCGATGCCACCAATAGCGCGGGCGCTGTTCCCGGTAACCCGACAATTCCGGCCCGTCCGGCCCGAACCGCACGGTCATGGCGCCGTGGCGCGGCGATTCGTGCGCCTCGGCGCCGACCCAGGCGTAGCGTTCGACCACCGCCGGGTGCGGGTGGCGATGGCGGTTGCGGTAGCCGACCGGGTACAGCACCAGCCGCGGGGACACGGCGTCGACGAACACCGCGGTCGAGGAGGTCTTGCTGCCGTGGTGCGGCGCCACCAGCACCTCGGCGTTGAGGTCGCGGGCACTCGCCGCCACCAAGGCGCGCTCGGCGGTCGAGGCGATATCGCCCGGCAACAGGATCGCGCCGCGGCTGTCGGCAATGCGCAGCACGCAGCTCGCGTTGTTGTCGCGCCACGGCGCGTCCGCCGGCGGGTGGAGGATCTCGAACCGCACGCCGTCCCACTCCCAGCGCTGGCCGGCCCGGCAGTGCTCGGCGCCGGCCAGAAGATCCGGCACGCTGCTCAGGAGGCGCTCGACCGGCAGTGCCTCCAGGAGCGAGGCCGCGCCGCCGATATGGTCATTATGGGCGTGACTTACGATCAGGGTGTCGATGCGCGCCACGCCGGCGTGGCGCAGAAACGGCGCGACTACCGCGCGCCCGGCGTCGAAGCGGCTGCTCCAGCGCGCGCCGCTGTCGTAGACCAAGGTGTGGGTGGCGGTGCGCGCCACCGCCGCCAGCCCCTGACCGACATCGAGCAGCGTGAACCACACCTCGCCCGGGGCGGGTCCGGGCGGGCGCAGCCACAGCATCGGCGCCAGCCACAGCGCGCCGACCCAGCGTGCCGGAAAACCGCGTGGCGCGAGCAACACCACGACCCCGACGACCGCACACGCCACCGTCCAGGCCGGCGGCGTATGTTGCACCCATTGGGTATGATCGAGCGCGGCCAGCGCTTCCAGCACATACCACAATTTATCCAGGCACCAGGCCGCGGCCAGGAATAACCCCGCTGCGATACTTTCCGGCAGGGCGACGAGCGCCGTCACGCCGAGCAGCGTCAGCGGGATCACCAGCGATTCGATCACCGGGATGGCGATGAGATTGGCGATCGGCCCGCTCACGCTGGTCTGCTGGAACAGCACCAACATGAGCGGCAACATGCCGACGGCGATCGCCCACTGCATGCCGGTCCAGGCGCGCCAGCGCTCGCGCCAGGTGGCGCGCGCCCGGCCGGGATGGATGACGTACAGAATCAGCGCCACCGCCGCGAACGACAACCAGAACCCCGCCGCCAGCACTGCGAGCGGATCGATCGCCAGCACCAACAACAAGGCGACCGCCAAGATATAGGAAGGCGAGCGACGCCGGCTCCAGAGGATGCCGGCCATCGCCACCGCCAGCATCACCAGCGCACGTTGCGTCGGGATCGCGAAGCCGGCGAGCGCCGCGTAGAAACCGCCGGCCAGGA
>JACREH010000014.1 GCA_016218345.1 Gammaproteobacteria bacterium
GCTTACCGACGGCGGCGCGCCGGACCAAAAGCGCGAGGCGCTCGGGCGGTTTTTATTGCTGCGGCCGGGTTATCTGGAGACGGTGGATTTCGCGCCCGGACGGGCGGTGACGGCGGTCGGCGCGATCCAGGAGACGCGCCGACTGCGCATCGACGACAGTGAGTACACCGTGCCGGTGCTGAGCGCCGAGCAATTGCAACTCTGGCCGCGGGGCTATGACAGCGAGCCGCAACTGCGCTTCGGCATCGGCATCAGTATCGGCCGCTGAGCACACGCTCAGCGACGCCGCCGGGCGGGCTTACTTTTTCTTCTTCTTGAGCGCGTTCAGTTCGGTCTTGAGCTTGTCGCGCTCGGCGGTCACGGAGTCGATCTGCAACTGCGCCTGCTTGGCCTTCTGTTCGGCGGCGTCGGTCGCGGTGCGCAACTCGTTCAAGGTCGCGTCCTTGGTCGCGAGCTCGCCGGTGAGTTTGGCGACCTGCGCCTCGAGGCTCGCCACCTTGGTTTTCAATTCCTCGCGTTCGCTGGCACCGCAACCGGAAAGGCCAATCAATAACACGCCCGCTGCCAGCACCATCGCTGCCTGACGCTTCATGTCGTCTCCTCTATCATAGCGTTTAGGGGGAAATGCGCAGCGAATCATACCGGCCGGCGAGACGCTGTCAACGATTAGGGAACCTCTGATTAAGTCAGAGGTTCCCGTCCAGCCACGGTCGCTGCGGCGGCCTCGACACCGCTCAGCGACTGAAATTATGACCCCAGTGATCCGAGACCGTCGTGCGCCGGTCCCTGGCGGCGCGGCGGTCGGCCTTGCCGGGCTCCCAGCGCACCATATCGCGCCGATCGTTGGTGATGCGACGCTGACCGTGCCGGCGCTCCGGGCCGATGTGTCGGGGATTGTTGGCCGCCGTCACGGGATGGCCCCAGGGATCGATACGACCCTCTTCTTTAAAAGACATGCCTGTCCTCCGTTTTTTCGAATATGCGGTTGGCTTGCGGCCGAACTATTGTGCCCACAACCCGGAAAAAAAACCAACCGCCGTCCGTCCGCAGCCTCACGGCCCGCATAAATCCAGTACCCGGACCGTCGGCCGGCCGGCCGGCCCGGCCAGGAATTCGGCCAGCGGCGGCAGGGTGGTGCGCAGCGTATCGAGCAGTTTCCACGGCGGGTTGACGAGCACATAGCCGCTGCCGTTGAGGCGCTGCTCGACACCCGCCGGCAGCGTCAGAAACTCGACGGCCGCGGCCTCCAGGCCGAGGGCGCGCACCGCCGTGTGCAGGCGCTCGATCGGCCGGCGCTGCTTGACCGGGTACCAGGCCAGATAGCCGCCGTTGCGCCATTGCCGGGCGCCGACGGCCAGCGCCCCGGCCAGCGCCTCGAAATCGTCCGGCTGTTCGTAGGGCGGGTCGATCAATACCAGGCCGCGGTTCTCGCGGGGCGGCAGCGCCCCGCGCAGCGCGTTCCAACCGTTCACTTCCTGGACCGCCGCGCGCGGCGCGCGCGCCAGTTCGCGCGCGAGCCGCGCGCATTCCTCGGGGTTGAGCTCGAAAAACAGCGCGCGATCCTGAGGACGCAGAAATTTCTGAATGATCAGCGGCGAACCCGGATAATACTTGAGCGCCCCGGGAGGATTAACCGCCGCGACCGCGTCGAGATAGCCGGCGAGGTCCGGCCAGGCGGCGCGCCGCGGCCACAACCGGCCGATGCCGTGCTCGAACTCGCCGCCCTTGTCGAGCCGGTAACGGCCGGCGCCGGCATGGGTATCGATAGCGCAAAACGGCGTGTCCTTCCTGTGCAGGGCGGCCAGCGCCAGGGTAAGGACGTAATGTTTGAACACGTCGGCGATATTGCCGGCATGGCGGCTGTGACGGTAGTTCATGCGCGGGCCGGACGCTCGGCTTGCATCGGCGGGCACGGCCGACTATTTAGAATAAGCACGGACGGGTTCAACGCCGGGCGGTGAGCCGAGCGACCCCGCCGCCACGGTTCGCGTCGTCCGTTCACCGCATATATATGGATTCCCGCGCCGCTCATCGGAACCTTTTCCCCGCCGGTCACGCCATGAGGGTTCGCTTTCACGCGCGCCAGAACTTATGATGTATCCTGGCAAATAGCAAGATTCCAGGCCCATGGCCAGCTCCAAGCCCCAAGAGACAACCTTCCTCCCCGACTTCGGCTCGTTCGGCGTCGCCATCCGTATTCTGGTGCTGGCGGTGATGATTGCCATCATCATCACCATCGCCCGCAACAGCACCTTCAACCAGGAGGCCTGGCAGGACCTGACGCTGCTGTCGCTGTATGTCGCGGTGATTTCGCTGTTCGGACTGGTCGTGCTGCGTTTCGCGTCGCCGTTCATCGCCCGGCTCTCGCCGATCCTGGGATCGATCGCGATCCTGCTGGTGTTGCTGGCGGCAATCGCGATCGGCACCGAGGTCTTGTTGTTTGCGCTCCACCAACTCGGGCTCATACCCAAGCGCTGGCCGGACTGGCATCTGTCGGCGTTGGCCAGGAGTCTGTTGATCGGCGCAATCATCGGCGGCTTCAGTTTGCGCTACCTGGTGCTCGCGCACCGCGCCGAGAAGGACGCCAAATCCGAACAAGAGTCGCGCATGCAGGCGCTGCAATCGCGCATCCGCCCGCATTTTCTGTTCAACAGCATGAACAGCATCGCCAGCCTGACACGCAGCGATCCGGCGCGTGCCGAGGCGGCGCTCCAGGACCTGGCGGATCTGTTCCGGGTACTGCTCGCCGACGCGCGCAAGCTGGTGCCGATCTCGGCCGAGCGCGAGATCGCCCGCCAATATCTCGAGATCGAGAAACTGCGCCTCGGCGACCGCCTCAAGGTCGTCTGGAACGTCAATAACGTGCCGCGCAGCGCCATGATCCCGGCGCTTACCCTGCAACCGCTGTTGGAGAACGCCATCTATCACGGCATCGAGCCGCGTTTCAGCGGCGGCACCGTCAAGATCGAGTTGTGGGGCGAGGGCGACACGCTCAACGCCTTGATCTCCAACCCGTTGCCCGAGGTGCGCAAGCAGGACCATCACCGCGGCAACAAGATCGCGATGGATAACATCCGTCAGCGCCTCGCCAGCCACTTCGGCGACGCCGCCCACTTGCAAAGCTTCGAGGAAGCCGATCACTATCACGTCAAACTCAGGCTTCCGATTCTAAGAGGCTGAGATGGAGTTAACTAAAGAGCGCCTGCGCGCGGGAATAACCGGGATGCTGGCGCGATTGCGCGCCTACCTCTACCCGGGCCTGGAGGACGAGGCCGACGACGGCGGCTTCCTGCCCGATTTTTGCAACGGCCTGACCCTGCTCAACGTGGTCGTGATCGCCGAAATGCTGGCGATCGTGGTCACACTGGTGACGCGCCGCATTTCCGCGAGCATGTTCGAGGATCTGTTTCTCATCTCGATCTTCGTTCAATGGATCGCCTTGAGCAGCGCCGCCGCCATGTGCGCGCTGCGCAAATACCTGAATCGCCTGCCGAACACACGCGCCTTCGGCATGGCCTACCTGCTGTTGCTGTGCATCACCTGGGCGGTGGGCGAGGCGGCGGTCTGGCTCCTGTGGCTGTTCGGCAAGACCGCCAGCCCGCACCCCGAATGGTACGCGTACTTCCATATCCAGAACCTGTCGGTCGCGGCCATCGTGGTCGCGCTGGCGTTGCGCTACCTGATGGCGCGCCAGCAATTGCGCCGGCGCACCCAGTCCGAGGCGCGCGCCAAGGCGCAGGCGCTGCGCGCGCGCCTGCGCCCGCATTTTCTGTTCAACAGCATGAACATCATCGCCAGCCTGACGCGCAGTGCGCCCACCAAGGCCGAGGCCGCGATCGAGGACATGGCCGACCTGTTCCGCATGATGCTGGGCGACGACGAGAACCTGGTGCCGGTCAAGAACGAGATCGCCCTGGCCAAGAAATACCTGAGCCTCGAGGCGCTGCGCCTGGACAACCGCCTGAACGTCGACTGGGATATCGGTAAAGTCCCGCTCCGGGCGATCATGCCGATCCTGACCCTGCAACCGCTCCTGGAAAACGCCATCCAGCACGGCATCGAGGCGCTGCCCGCGGGCGGGACGATCGGCGTGCGCCTGTGGGAGGAGAACGACAACATCGCCATCCGCGTCACCAACCCGACGCCGGCCGCGGCGCCCAAGCCTAAAAAAACCGGTCCCAGCACGTTGGATGACATCCGCCAGCGCCTGGCCAGCCACTACGGCGATTCTGCTAAACTTGAAATCATCGAAGACAACGGGAGATTCACCGTGACCGTGACATTGCCAATGCGTGGAGGTAACCCATGAGGGTGCTTATCGTAGACGACGAGAAATTGGCGCGCGATCGTTTACGCGAACTGTTGATGGAGATCGGCAATCACGTCATTGTCGGCGAAGGCCGCAACGGCAATGAGGCGGTGGAGCGCACCATCGAGCTCAACCCGGACGTGATCTTGATGGACATCCGCATGCCGACCATGGACGGCCTGGAGGCGGCCATGCACATCATGGGCATGGAAAACCCGCCGAGCGTGATCTTCACCACCGCCTACGATCAGCACGCGCTCGACGCCTTCGAGCTCAACGCCGTCGACTATCTGTTGAAACCGATCCGCAAGGACCGCCTGGCCAACGCCCTGTCCAAGGCCCACAAGCTCACGCTCCAGCAACTGCAACAGGTGAACGAGGCCCAGGACGAGCCGATGGTGCGCAGCCACATCAGCGTGCACATGCGCGGCAACATCCGCCTGGTGCCGGTGAAGGACATCATCTATTTCATGGCCGACAGCAAATACGTCACGATCCGTACCGCCGGCGAGGAACACCTGGTCGAGGACTCGCTGGTGAACCTGGAGAAGGAATTCGGCGAAAAGATGTTTCTACGCATTCACCGCAACGCGCTGGTGTCCACCGACCACATCAAGGGCATCGAGAAGACCCCGGCCGGCACCTGGCAGGTGGGGTTGAAGGACTTCGACAAGAAGCTCGACGTCAGCCGCCGGCACGTATCGTCGGTGCGGCGCTGGGCGAGGCGCTAAACTCGGCTCTTTTGAAATTCAACCGGGTATGATTTCTTGCCGCAGAGACGCAGAGGACGCAAAGAAAAGCTTTTTTCATATTTAAACCTCTGCGTTCTCTGCGTGATGTACAGGGATGTACGAATGCCGCGTAAGCGCAGGACGCGCGGCGGCGGCCTCCGCGGCAAAAACTATTTCAAAATCTCTTCTGCAGACCAGATAGCGTCGTCGGGGCGCGCAGTTTGGTGAGCGCGCTACCGATCGCCTCGTCCAGGTAGGCACCGTAGAAATCGCGGGTCGTCAGCCCGACCAGCCCCGGCACCAATTCCACCCCGTCGGCGTCGAGCATCTTGATGGTCGGCGTGAAACTCACGCCGTAACGGCGCGCGAACGCGCCATGGTCGGTGCGGCGGTCGCGGAAATCGCGCAACGGCAGCGCGCCGTCGGTGTACACCACCCGCATGATGACCTTGTCCCGGTATTCGCCGCTCGCCAGCCGCGGCTTCAGATACAGTTCCTCGACCTCGTAGCAATACGGACAACTGTGCGAGGCGAAAAACACCAGGATCGGCAGGCGCTCGCGCCGCGCCTGGTCGCCGTCCATGCGCAGATCCGCGGCCACCGGCAGCTCCGCCGCCAGCGCGATCGCCGGCCCGGCCGCCAGCCATAACAGTAACGCCACCACCACTCGTCGCATGCGTGAGTCCCGCGGGTGCGCCCCGCTCAAGTTTGCTTTAGGATAGCGATTTTAGCCCATAGTTCCGCATATCGCCCGGTCCCGTTGAAAACCCTGCGCATCGGCACCCGTCAGAGTCAGCTGGCCTTGTGGCAGGCCGAGGACGTGCGCGCCCGGCTCATGCAATTGTCGCCCGGTCTGGACATCGAGCTCGTCAAGATGACCACCCAGGGCGACAAGCTTCTCGATACCAGCCTGGCCAAGGTCGGCGGCAAGGGGCTGTTCATCAAGGAACTGGAACAGGCGTTGCTGGATGGACGCATCGACCTGGCGGTTCATTCCACGAAAGACGTCACCGTGACGCTGCCGGACGGCCTGCACCTGGCCGCGATCTGCGCGCGCGCCGACGCGCGCGACGCGTTTGTTTCCAACAGCCATGCGGATTTGAATGCGTTGCCGGCCGGGGCGCGGGTCGGCACCTCGAGCCTGCGCCGTCAATGCCAGTTGCGCGCCAATTTTCCGGCGCTGCGCATCGTCGAACTGCGCGGCAACGTGAACACCCGCCTCGCCAAGCTCGATGCCGGTGGGTTCGACGCCATCATCCTGGCGGCGGCCGGTTTGGAGCGGCTGGGCTTGGCGGCGCGCATCCGCGCCCGGCTCACGCCGACCGACAGCCTGCCGGCGGTCGGCCAGGGCGCGGTGTGCATCGAAGCGCGCGCCGCCGACCGCGAACTGAACGCCCTGCTCGCGCGCCTCGATCACGCCCCGACTGCCGGCTGCGTGCGCGCCGAGCGCGCCCTGAACGCGGCGCTCGACGGCGGCTGCCAGGTGCCGATCGCCGGCTACGCCGAACTGGCCGGCGACGAATTGCATCTGCGCGGGCTGGTCGGCGCGCCCGACGGCAGCCGCATCCTGCGCGCCGAGATTCGCGGCCCGGCCGGGCAGGCCGAGGAACTGGGGCGCGCACTCGGCGCGCAACTGCTCGCCCAGGGCGCCAAGCAGATTCTGGATCGCGTCTACGGCCGTGGTTGAGCAGTTGCTCCGCGGGCTGGGGATACTGGTCACGCGCCCGGCCCACCAGGCCGGCGCGCTCATCCAGATGATCGAAGCCGCCGGCGCGCGCGCCTGGCACTACCCGATGGTGGAGATCGTCGGGCTGGGCGACCCCGCCAAACTGAGCGCGCTCATCGACCGCCTCGATGAATTCGATTTCGCCATCTTCATCAGCCCCAACGCCGTGCGCCACGGCTTGGCGCTCGTCCACGCGCGGCGCGCCTGGCCGGCGCGGGTGAGGATCGCCGGCGTCGGGCCGGGCACCGGCCAGGCGCTGGCGGACGCCGGCCATGCCGATGTCGTCTTGCCGCGCACGCGCTTCAACAGCGAGGGGCTGCTCGCGCATGAGGAGTTCACCCGGGTGGCCGGAAAAAACATCGTGATCTTCCGCGGCCACGGCGGACGCGAGCTGCTGGCCACGGTGCTGCGCGAGCGCGGCGCGCGCGTCGAATACGCCGAGTGTTACCGGCGCATCCGGCCGGCGGTCGACGACGCGGCCTTGCGGCGGTTGTGGACCGACGCCCAGGTGCAAGTCGCGATCGCCGCCAGCCCGGATGCCTTGCGCAATCTGGTCGCGGCCGTGGGGCCGGCCGGCCGCGCGGCCTTGCTGGCCACGCCGCTCGTCGTGGTCAGCCCGCGCCTGGCCGAGCACGCGCGCGAACTGGGGTTTAGCGGCGCGATTCAGCTCGCACGTGACGCCGGCGATGCCTCGCTGGTGGCGGCGCTCGGGGCATGGCGTGCCTCGCAAAATTCCCTATAATGAACCGCCTGCCCCCATTTCTGCGTCCGACGAATCCTTAAGCCGGGCAGAACAGGCCAAATCGCGAACCACGGGGACACGGGGAAAATCGGGATGCGCAAAAACCCGATCTTGATTGTTGGGGCGGTCTGCCCCTATGTCGCCACGGAGAAATTTTGCACTTACCCCGTGCTCCCCGTGGTTTAACATTCATATCGTTACATGTCCTAAGACATATCATGGCTAAGATCGAAACTGATACCCCGGGCAAGGCCGCGTCCAAATCCAAAAAAACCGGCGTACCTGCGAGCGGCGCGCTGACCGGCGGGCTCGCCTTGATTCTGGCCTGCATCGCCCTGGGGATCAGCGCCTACCTCTGGTACAGCCTGACGTTGCGCCAGGGGCTGTTCACCAGCGAGGCGTCCGCGCGCCTGGGCGAGGCCGAGAAGCAATCGGCGCAGTTGCGCGAAAACCAGACAACCCTCGAACAACAGTTGGACGCGCTCCAGGAAACCCAGGACACGCTCAAGACCGGCATGGAGAAGATTTACAGCGACCTCGGCAAGGGCCGCAGCGACTGGGTGCTGACCGAGACCGAGCAGTTGCTGATCATCGCCAACAACCGCCTGCAACTGGCGCGCGAGATCGGCATGGCGCTGGCCGCGTTGCGCGCCGCCGACAAGCAATTGAAGGATCTGGCCAACCCGGCGATGCTGCCGGTACGCAAGATACTGGTCGAGGAAATCGGCGCGCTCGAGGCCTTGGCGCGCGTCGACATCTCGGGCATGGCGCTGCGCCTCGGCGCGCTGGCGGCACGCGTCGAGCGGCTGCCGCTGGCCACGCCGACCCACTACAGCGAGGCGCCGGCCGCCGACAACGGCGACGGCGGCCGGGTGTTTCCGCGCGAGTTGTGGAAGGACCTCATCAGCCTGGTTCGCATCCGCAGCCACGGCGAGGCGCGCAAACCGCTACTGCCCCCGGAACAGCAATATTTCGCCCGCGAAAACCTGCGCATGACCTTGTACGGCGCGCAGTTAGCGCTGCTGCACGGCGACGCCGCGACCTTCGAGCAGAACACCAAGTCCGCCCGCCAGTGGCTGAGCGATTACTACGACACCGGCTCGCAAGTCGTGGTCGCCGCGCAGGACGAACTCGACGCCATGCTCAAGGCGAACATCAAAGGCACGCTGCCCGACATCTCGCGCTCGCTCGAAACCCTGCGGCGCATCACCGGGCGCCGCACCGGTTCATGAAGATACTGGGTTTCATCATTCTGACGTTGTTCGTCGCGGCGGCGCTGGCCCTGCTGGCACTCGACAATCCCGGCTATGTGCTGATCGCGCGCGCGCCGTGGAGCATCGAGATGACGCTGGTGGTGTTCGTCGCGCTGCTAGTGCTGGCGGTACTCGGCCTGTACCTGCTCTGGCTGCTGCTGGTGCGCATCTGGAAGACCCCGGGCGAGGTCGCCGAGTGGCGCCAGCGGCGCAAGGCCCGCCGGGCGCACGCGGCGTTGGTGAGCGGTCTGATCAATCTCGCCGAGGGCAGTTGGGCCAAGGCTGAAAAACAGTTGCTCTCCGGCCTGCACGACGGCGCGACGCCGCTGCTGAACTACCTGGGCGCGGCCTGCGCCGCCCAGGAACAGGGCAAGACCGAGAAACGCGACGAATACCTGGCGCTCGCCCACCAGCATGCGCCCGAGCAGGGTCTCGCGATCGGCATGTTGCAGGCGGTATTGCAATTCCAGGCGCGCCAATACGAGCGCGCCCTCGCCAGTCTGGCGCAATTGCGGGTGAATTCACCCAAGCACCCACACACGCTTTTTCTGCTGGCCACGGTTTACCGCGAACTGCGCGATTGGGAAAGTCTGGCCAATCTGATTCCCGACCTGCGCCGCGCCAAGGCCGCGAGCGCCTCTGAGATCGAGGCCTTCGAGTGGCAGGCGCATCGCGAACTGCTGATGCTGCCGCCGCCGGCACGCGGCGGCGGCGTGCTCAAACAAGCCTGGAACGCCGTGCCCAACCCGTTGCGCCACAAGTCCGAATTCGTCGCGCTGTACGCGCGCCAGCTGATCGCCCAGGAGGCCATGGACGAAGGCGAGGCGCTCATCAGTACCGCGCTCGAGCGCGGCTGGAGCGACGAGTTGGCGCGCCTCTACGGTCTGACGCGCACCGCCAATCCGGCGGCGCAACTCGAAACCGCCGAGGCCTGGCTGCAGATGCACACCGACAATCCGGAGCTGCTGCTGACACTCGGGCGTCTGGCGCGCCGCGCCAAGCTCGACGGCAAGGCGCGCGTCTATCTCGAGCGCGCCGTGGCGCTACGCGCCGGCCTGGAGGCATCGTTCGAACTCGCGCAGTTGCTGGAACAGGCCGGCGAGCGCGAGCAGGCCCTGGACTGCTATCGCCAGGCGCTCGAACGCCACGGCCAGGAGCCCGCGAGCGCCGTTACGCCCACCGCCAGCCAGCGCCGTGCCGGCGGCGCGGCCGGCTCTCTATAAAATACCGAATCTTTACTAACGCGGGCTTTCACCCAGTGTCCGATTTGTTTTGCATTGCCTGCGGCGATGCAAACTATCCGACGGCATTCTCGAACGAATCGTAAAACAAACACTCCTCCGGCAGGCCGTGCGCGCTGAACGCCTGCTTGGCGGCCTTGATCATCGGCGGCGGGCCGCTCATGTAAATCTCGTGGCCGCTCAGGTCGGGATAGTCGCCGACCACCGCCTCGTGCACCCAGCCGCCGCGCCCGGTCCAACGGTCGTCCGGCGCAGGCGCGGACAGCACCGGCGTGTAGCGGAAGTTGGCATGCGCCTTCTCCCAATCCAGCACGAGATCATGCAGGTATAAATCCTGCTTGGCGCGCCCGCCCCAGAATAAATGCAGCGGCCGGGTCACGCCCAGGTGAAACGCGTGTTCGAGGATGCCCTTGATCGGCGCGAAGCCGGTGCCGCCGGCCATGAGAATCGCCGGCCGCGTGGAATCTTCTCTCAGAAAAAAGTTTCCGAACGGCCCCTCGAAGCGCAGCAGGTCTTTTTCCTTGAGCGCGTTGAACACATGCCCGGAGAACAGGCCGTTCGGCACGTGCTTGATATGCAGTTGCAGGAATTCATCGTCGTGCGGGGCGTTGGCCAGCGAGAAACTGCGGCGCTTGCCGTCGCGCAGCAGAATATCGATGTACTGGCCGGCCAGGAATTGCAGGCGGTCGTTCTGCGGGAGCTTGAGCGACAGGCCCATGACGTCGGGCGCGAGCCGCGCCAGCCGGACCACGCGGCACGGCAGGATGCGAATGCGGATGTCCTTGGCGGCGGCGATCTCGCGCACTTGAATGGTCAGATCGGCGAGCGGCTTGGCGCGGCAAAACAGCGCCTGGCCGCGCGCTTTTTCAGAAACGCTCAGCGCCTGTGGCTGATAGTCGCCGTAATCGACCGCGCCGGCGACGATCGCGCCCTTGCAGGTGCCGCACAGGCCGCTGCGGCAACTGTACGGCAGGTGGACGCCGTTCCGGAGCGCCGCCGCCAGCACGGTCTCGCCGGCCTCGGCGGTGAATTCGTGGCCGCTCGGTTGCACATGTATTTTATAAGTCATGCCGGTCTCGCGTGAGGAAGGCGTGCCATTGTCGCCGAAGCGGGGCGCGCGCAAAAGCGCCCCGCCATTGACAAAGTCGGGGCGTCTGCCTTTAATGGCGGCCCATGCGTTATCGGCTCGATTTCTGCGTCATCCCCCACACATGAGCGGCGAGATCCTGGTGCAGGTGGACGGCGTGTCGCGCCGCTACGGCGACATCGAGGCCGTGAAGCATGTCAGTTTCAGCCTGCGCCAGGGCGAGGTGCTGGGCTTCCTCGGCCCGAACGGCGCCGGCAAGACCACCTGCATGCAGATGCTGACCGGCAACCTCGCCCCGAGCGAGGGGTGCATCGCCATCGCCGGCCACGATCTGCTCGACGACCCCAAGCCCGCCAAGCGCGCTATCGGTTACCTGCCCGAACAGCCGCCGGTGTACCGCGACCTCACGGTCGACGAATACCTGCGGTACTGCGCGGCGCTGCGCGTCATCCCGCGCGCCCGGCGCGCCGCGGCCTGCGAGGCGGCCAAACAGAAATGCACACTGACCGACGTCGGCCGGCGGTTGATCGGCAACCTGTCCAAGGGCTATCAGCAGCGCGTCGGGCTGGCGCAGGCGATCCTGCACCTGCCGCCGGTGATCGTGCTGGACGAACCGACCGCCGGACTCGACCCGATTCAAATCCGCGAGATGCGCGGCCTGATCCGCGCGCTCGGCCGCGACCATGGCGTGATCCTCTCGACCCATATCCTGCCGGAGGTGCAGGCCAGTTGCGATCGCGTGCAGATCATTCACAACGGCGAACTGGTGTTGAGCGACGATATCGCCGGCCTGTCGCGGCGCATGCAGTCCTCGGTCTTGCTGCTCGGCCTGCGCCGCCCGCCGGCGCTGGCGGCGTTGCAGGCCATCGCCGGCGTGACCGCGATCGAGGCGGCGGACGACGGCCGGCTGCGGGTGTTTTATGAAGCCGGTAACGACCCGAGCGAGGCGCTCACCCGCCAGGCGCACGTCCACGACTGGGGGTTGTACGAACTCAGCCCGCAACACGCCACCCTCGAGGACCTGTTCGTGAAACTCACCGCCGCGGACGCGGCGACCGCGGCGCCGCCGTGATTGTCACCATCGCCTTGCACGAATTGCGGCGCATGTTCCTGTCGCCGCTCGCCTGGACGATCCTGGCGGTGGTGCAGCTGATTCTGGCGTTCCTGTTTCTCGGCCACATCGAGTATTTCCAGCAGGTGCAATCGCAGTTGCTCGGCATGGACAACCCGCCCGGCCTGACCGAGATCGTGGTCGCGCCGCTCCTCGGCAACGCCGCGATCGTGCTGTTACTGGTGGTGCCGCTCGTCAGCATGCGGCTGGTGAGCGAGGAACGCCGCAATAAAACCCTCAGCCTGTTGTTCAGCGCGCCCATCTCCATGACCGAGATCGTGCTCGGCAAGTACCTGGGGCTGGTGGCGTTTCTGTATATTCTGCTGGCGCTGATCGCGCTCATGCCGCTGGCGCTGCTGCTCGGCGGCAGCCTCGATTTCGGCATGCTGGCCGCCGGCCTGCTCGGCCTGATGCTGCTGCTCGCCGGCTTCGCGGCGGTCGGGCTGTTCATGTCCACGCTCACCCAGCACCAGACGGTCGCGGCCGTGGCGACCTTCGGCATGCTGCTGTTGTTCTGGATACTGGACTGGGCCGGCGAGGGCCTGGCCGGGGCCGGCGTGTTGGGCCAGCTGTCGCTGCTCAATCACTACGAGCCGTTCCTGAAGGGCGTGTTCGACACCGCCGACCTGGCCTATCACCTGCTGTTCGCCGCCACCTTCCTGACGTTCGCGGTGCGGCGCCTGGACATGGACCGGCTGGGGGGCTGACGTGAAGATTACCCGCCAATCCCGTCTGCAACTGCGCCTGGCCGGCGCGAGCTTCGCGCTGCTGTTCCTGACGGCCGTGGGCCTGGCGCTGTGGCTGACGCGCGACTACCACGCGCAGATCGATTTGAGCCGCGCCGGACGCAACAGCCTGTCGGAGGCGAGCGTTGCGCTGCTCGCGACCCTCGACCGGCCGGTGACGATCACCGCCTATGCCAGCGAGCGCAAGGACCTGCGCAAGGCGATCCGCGAGCTGATCGGGCGCTACCAGCGTCACAAGCCCGACATCGCGCTCGAATTCGTCAGCCCCGACGCCGAACCGGCGCGGGTGCGCGCTGCCGGCGTGCGGCTCGACGGCGAACTGATCGTCGAATACGGCCAGGCGCGCGAGAACCTCCAGCGCCACAGTGAGGACAGCCTGACCAATGCGCTCGCGCGTCTGGCGCGCGGCAGCGAACGCTGGCTGGTGTTCGTGACCGGCCACGGCGAGCGCAGCCCGGAGCGCCAGGCCAATCACGACCTGTCGTTGTGGGCCGGGGAGCTCGCCAAGCGCGGCATCAAGACCCGCAGCCTGGCACTCGGCGGCGACGCGCAGATTCCCCAGAACACCGCGGTGCTGGTGATCGCCGGGCCGCAGGCCCGGTTTCTGCCGGGCGAGGTCCGAAAACTCGAAGACTATATCGGTCGCGGCGGCAATCTGCTGTGGCTCGCCGACCCCGGACCGCTGCACGGCCTGGAGCCGCTGGCCGAGCGGCTGGGCGTGGAATTTCAGCGCGGCGTGATCGTCGATCCGGTGTCGCAGGCGATCACCGGCGCGTCCGCCACGTTTTATGCCGCGACCGAATACGGCCCCCACCCGATCGTGCAGCAGTTCACCCTCACTACGCTGTTCCCGGACACGGTCGCGCTGGTTGCACGCGCCCCCAAGGACTGGCGCGCCCAGGAGTTTCTCCAGACCGGCACCAACGCCTGGTCGGAAACCGGCGCGCTCACCGACAAAATCCAGTTCGACAAGGCCAGGGACATTCCCGGACCGTTGACCTTCGGCGTCGCGCTCACCCATAAACTCGAGAACAGCGAGCAGCGCGTGGCGGTGATCGGCGACGGCGATTTTCTGTCCAACACCTTCCTCGCCAACGGCGGCAATCTCGAGCTCGGCAACAATCTGGTGAATTGGGCGGCGAGCGACGACCGCCAGTTGAATCTGCCGGCACGCATCGCGACCGATCTACGCCTCGATCTGTCGCAACCGGCGCAGATCGCGATCGCACTCGGGTTTTTGATCGTACTGCCGCTCGCGCTGGTCGGCGCCGGCGTGTTCATCTGGTGGCGCCGGCGGCGCGCATGAACCGGCGCTGGTGGCTGAATCTTGGCCTGCTGACCGCGATCGGCATTCTGGCGGCGATCGCGGTATTCAAGCCCGGTACCGAAAAACCTATCCCCAAGCCGGCGCTCACCGCGCTCCGCGCCGAGGCCGTCCAGAAGATTTCGATCGAGCGTCCCGGCCAGCCGCCGGTCGTCCTGGAAAAGGCCGGCGAGCAGTGGCGGCTGACCGCGCCGCTTGGCGCGCGCGCCAGCCGCTACCGGGTCGAGAACCTGGCGCGCATCGCCGGCGCCGAGAGCGAGGCACGCCTGCCGCTCGACGAGGCGGCGCTCGGCCAATACGGCCTCGATAAACCGCTGGTGAGTGTGCGCCTCGACGACGAGCTCATCCAGTTCGGCGGCCTGCATCCGCTCAACCAACAGCAATACGTCCGCTACCGGGACGGCGTTCATTTGATCGGCGCGCACTACCTGCAAGCGGCGGCGGCCGGATTCACCGATTTCATCGACACCGCGCTCTTCGAGGACGGGCGCGAGCCGACGGCGTTCCGCCTGCCGGGCCTGACGCTCACGCGCGTGGACGGCCGCTGGAAACTCGCGCCGGAAAACAGGGACATCGGCAGCGACCGTGTCATGCAGTTCGTCAAGGAATGGCAGCACGCGCGCGCGCTGAGCGTGAGCCGCTATGACGGAAAACCCGCCAAGCAGCGCGTGACCATCGAATTCGCCACCGCTGAGCCGGACAAGCGTCATACGCTCGAAATCGGCATCGTCGCGCGTACCCCGCAACTGATCCTGGCGCGCAAGGACGAAGGCCTGCAATACCATTTCCCCGCGGACGCCGCCACGCGCATCTTGAACATCAGTGAAAAGTGATGAGTGATGAGTGATGAGTTTAAAGTTGTACCGACGGTGTTGATAGCCGACCGCCTTTAACTCATCACTCATCACTCATCACTTATAACTTATCGCTGCTTTTAAACAATGCCCGAGCTGCCCGAGGTTGAAACCACACGCCGCGGGATCGAGCCGTTCCTGCGCGGCCGGAGAATCCGCGCGCTGGTGGTGCGCAACCGCAAGCTGCGCTGGCCGATTCCGGCCGGTCTCGGCGCCAAGCTGGCCGGTCAGCGCATCCAGGCGGTCGCGCGCCGCGCCAAATATTTGCTGCTCACGCTCGAGCGCGGCACGCTGATCGTTCACCTCGGCATGAGCGGCAGCCTGCGGGTGGCGCCGGCCGGCAGCGCGCCACAGCAGTTCGATCACGTCGACCTGGTACTGGAAAGCGGCGCGTGCCTGCGGCTGCGCGACCCGCGCCGGTTCGGGGCGCTGCTCTGGACCGCGGGCGATGCCGCGCACCACAAGCTCCTCAAACACCTCGGGCCCGAGCCGTTCGACCCGGCCTGCGACGGCGACTACCTGCACCGCGCGGCACGCGGCCGCCGGGTCGCGATCCGCGATCTGCTGTTGAACGGCCGGATCGTCGCCGGCATCGGCAACATCTACGCCAACGAAGCGCTGTTCGCCGCCGGCATCCGCCCGCAACGGCCCGCCGGCCGCCTCAGCCGGGCGCGCTGCGCGCGCCTCATCAAGGCGGTGCGCGCCACCCTCGCCCGGGCGATCGCCGCCGGCGGCACCACGTTGCGCGACTTCCAGCAGGCCGACGGCAAGCCCGGCTATTTTCGGCAGAAATTGACGGTTTACGGCCGCGAACACCAACCCTGTCGGCGTTGCCGGCGGCCGATCCGGGCGGCCCGGCTCGGCCAGCGCCGGGTGTTTTACTGCCCACATTGCCAAAACTAGTCTAGACTTAAGGTGGCATATAACTTGCTGTCATTACTACCTTGATTAGATTGGTTTTCCGGCAACATTGAACCGAACCTTCACTTCCCTGGGCGCCACCGTCGGTCGGGGAGAATGAAGCGTTTATCCGTTTCCGGCCAATTACTCGACGGCTACGATCAAGCAGTGGTGACAGACAGTTCGGGAGCGCAAGGGGACGACATGACCAACAACCGCATCGAAGCGCAATTTTCCGCCTACAGCGACTGGCGCCAGGGGCTGTTCACCTCGATCAGCGACCTGCGCGCCTGGCTGCAGGCCCAGGAGCTCTCGAACGTCCAGATCGATCAGCGCATCGAGCAGATCCTCTCGACGCTGCGCGACGACAAGCTGTACATCGCGTTCGTGGCCGAGTTCTCGCGCGGCAAGTCGGAGCTCATCAACGCCATCTTTTTCGCCAACTTCGGCCAACGCATCCTGCCGTCGAGCGCCGGCCGCACCACCATGTGCCCGACCGAGCTCATGTACGAACCGGGCAGCGAGCCGGTGCTGCGACTGCTGCCGATCGAGACCCGCGCCGGTGGCGGTGCGGTCTCGGAACTGAAGGGCTTCCCCGACGAGTGGACCGCGATCCCGCTCAATACCCGCTCGCCGGACGATCTCGCCCAGACATTGCAACACATCGTCGAGGTCAAGCACGTCACCAAGGAAGTCGCCCAATCGCTCGGTCTGCACATCGCCCAGACCGAAACCGAGGCCGGCGTGCAGTTCACCGAGGACGGCCTGGTGGAGGTCCCGCGCTGGCGGCACGCCATCATCAACTTCCCGCATCCGCTGCTGGAACAGGGCCTGGTGATCCTCGACACCCCGGGGCTCAACGCCCTCGGCGCCGAACCGGAGCTGACCCTGAACCTGCTGCCGAGCGCGCACGCGGTGCTGTTCGTGCTCGCGGCCGACGCCGGCGTAACCAAATCCGACATCGAGGTCTGGCACAACCACATCAGCAACGGCAAGGGCGGCCCGAGCCGCGGCCGGCTGGTGGTGCTCAACAAGATCGACGGGCTGTGGGACGAACTGCGCGATTGGAACGAGGTACAAAACGAGATTCAGCGCCAGATCCGCGAGACCGCCCGCCAGCTCAACATCGACGACAGCCAGATCTACCCGGTGTCGGCGCAGAAGGCGTTGCTCGGCAAGATCAAGGGCGACCGCAAGGTTCTGGAGCGCAGCCGCATCGATGCCCTCGAGGACGCGCTGGCCAACGAGCTGGTGCCATCCAAGCGCGAGATCGTGCGCGAGAATATCAGCGCCGACATGGCCGAGATCCTAAAGGGCATGCGCATCGTCATCATGCAGCGTCTGAAAGGCGTGTACGAGCACATGGACGAACTCGGCGGACTGAACGGCAAGAACATGGACGTGATCGACCACATGATGAAGAAGGTGCGCGTCGACAAGGAACATTTCGAGAAAAGCCTGCAACGCTTCCAGGCGACCCGCAGCATCTTCTCGAAGCAGACCAATATCCTGTACACCCACCTGGACATGCAGGCGCTGGACAAGATCATCGCCGAAACCAAGCGCGACATGGAGATCAGCTTCACCACCTCCGGGCTGGGAACCAGCATGGACAAATTCTTCACGCAGGTGCGCGGCACCATGGAGAAGGTCACCGACCAGGCCCAGGAGATCAAGGACCTCATGGAGGGCGTGTACAAGAAGTTCCAGGACGAGCACGGCCTGTCCAACATCAAGCCGAGCGGTTTCTCGGTGATGAAATACCTGCGCGAGATCAAGCGCATCGAGGCCAAGAATCAGCAGTTCCTGAACGGCATGACGCTGTTCAAGACCGAGCAGCGCGCGGTCGTCAAGAAATTCCTGGAGTCGGTCGTGGCCAAGGTGCGCGGCGTGTACGTGCTCGCCAACCGCGACGCCGACGCCTGGCTGAAGACCATCATGTCGCCGATGGAATCGCAAGTGCGCGAACATCAAATCCAGTTGCGCCGCCGTCTGGAGAGCATCAAGCGCATCCACCAGGCGAGCGATACCCTGGAAGACCGCCTGAACGAACTCAAGCACATCCGCGACGGCATCCGCGAGCAGGAGAAGGCCTTGGAACTGAAGGCCGAGCGCATCAACCAGATCCTGAGCCACGACGATGCCGCGCCGGACGTGATCCGCCTCGAAGGCCTGGCCTGACCTCCGCGGCGCGGGGCCGTCGACCGCGCCCGGCCGCTTCCACCTCCGTCAACCGCCCGCCCGCTCCGTCGGGCTGGGCGCTATTCGCGGTTCACGCCATGCTCGCCGACAACTCGTAGTCCGCCAGCAACTCCTCGAACATTTCCGGGTGTTGTTCCTTCAGTTCGATGGCGTGATCGAGGAAACTGCGCACGCCGTCGCCCAGCACCTTGTACAGCTTCTCGCCCAACTCCCGGCGACGTTGGGCCTCGGCGACGAATAGGCCGTCCGGGTGGCGCCGCTTGAACAACTCGACGTCCTGAATGAAGTTGAGGACGTAAATCATGCCGTGAAAGATGGTCTCGAAATCGTGGGTAATCGCCCATTCCATGAAGTCACGGAAGACATCCCGGGCCTTGAGGTATTCCATGACTACCGCCTCCACCTTTTCATCCGAGCCATACTCGACATGCTCGGCGCGCCGACGCATGTCCCGCAACTCGGCCAGGCCGGCCCGGCGGATTTCCGGGATGGCCAGCACGGGCTGCTTGAGCGCCTGGAGATCGGCGATGAACAGCCCGCACATCACCCCGCGAAAGTGATAGCTCTTGATGTGCACGAGTTGTCGCCGGCGCTCGGCCTTTTCGCGCCGCTCGAGGAATCTCTCCACCAACAGGGCACCGAGCAGAATCTCGAGCGGGATCGCCGCGAGGTGCAGGAGAAACTCGACGTGCGTGAGCTGCTGGAGAACCAAAAACAGCGCCGAGGCGGCAATCAGCGCGGCATACAGGCCGAGGTGTTTTATCGTTATCATCGAACGGCTCCGGGGTAGGCTGGCGCCGCCAAGCTTACCAGCAGACCCGGGCGGCGGCGAACGGCGGCGACTTCACGCGCTCGTTTACAAATTCGCGCGTCGGTTTTACATTGACCGTTCGGCCCCGGCTCCAGGCACGACGATGGTTATGCGCGACAAGCGGACGATTTTCCCACGGCCACCCCGGCAGCGCGGCAACCGGTTCGGCCTGCTGCCGATCCCATGACTGCGCGCCGCCGCAGATCTACGCCCGCCGGCAGGCGCGCGCCGCCCGTCCGCCGCGGCGCGCGCCTGGCCGGGTTTCGGATCGACGCGCTGCTGCACGAGGGCGGCATGGCGCGCATCTACCGGGTTACGCATCCGCGCCATTCGCTGCCGATGGTGATGAAGCTGCCGCGCCTCGAACCGGAGGCGCCGGTCTCGACCCTGAACGCCTTCGAAAACGAGTGCCGGATACTGCAACGCCTGCATGGACCGCACGTGCCGCGCGTCATCGCCGCCGACGACAACGCCGATCGCCCGTATCTGGTCATGGAGTTCATCGAGGGCGACCGGCTCGCGCAGGCCGCGCGGCGCGCGCCGCTCGCGGTCGCGGAGCTGGCCGCGCTGGCCATGCCGGTGTGCCGGGCGCTGCACGACCTGCACCGCCAGAACGTGATCCACCTCGATCTCAACCCCGGCAACCTGCGCAACCGCGCCGACGGCGAAGCGGTGTTGATCGATTTCGGCCTGGCCCATCACGCCGCGCTGCCGGACGTGATGGACGCGGCGTTCGGCGAGGACGAGGGCACGGTCGCCTATATCGCGCCCGAGCAGATCCGCCACCTGCGCAGCGAATCGCGCAGCGACATCTATGCGCTCGGCGCGATCCTCTATCAACTGGCGACCGGCCATTACCCGTTCGGCCGGCCCAACATGATCTCGCTCAAACGCCGCCTGGTGCAGCCGCCGCTGCCGCCGCGCTTTTACAACCCCCAGCTTCCCGCCTGGCTGCAAGAGATCGTTCTGCATTGCCTGGAAATCCGCCCCGATCATCGCTACCCCACCGCCAAGCGGGTCGCCTACTTGCTCGCCCATCCGGAGGCGGTCGCGCTCACGCGCCGCGCCCATCGCCTGCGCCCGGACGATCGTTGGACGCGCGCGTGGCTGTGGTTACGCTCGCTCTATCGGGTGTTCGAAACCACCCCGCCGCTGCATCCGCACGAACGGCTGGCGTCCAGCCCGCATGTGCTGGTGGCGTTCGACCCGGCGCGCACCAATGCGGCGCTCGACGAGGCCATGCGGCGCGCGGTCGAGCGAATCGCACGCCACGAAAAACACAGCTACTTCACCTGCCTGGCGGTCGCGACCGGCAAGGAACTCGAGACCAACGCCGACGCGCTGCTCGAGCACCAGATCGCCATGCGTCGCTGGGCCAAGCCGCTGCGCCTGCCGCCGGAGCGAATCGTATTTCACGCGCTGGCCGGCGGACCGGCCGACAAAATCGTCGAATACGCCCGGCAACATGTCGTCGACCAGATCATCATCGGTGAACGTCGCGGGAGCGGCGCGGCGCGCCGGTTTCTCGGCGGCCTGTGCTCGAAAGTCACCGCCCAGGCACCGTGCACCGTCACGGTCATGCGGCCGCGCCATGCCGGCGCTTGATCGCTCGTCCACCAACCAGGAGGATCGTCCATGAAAACCCGGCTGTTGATTATTCTGCTCGCGCTCTCGACCCTGTCCTTGCCGACACACGCCGTGGACGTGGGCGGCGTGCCGATCGCGCCGACCGCGGAGGTAAGCGCTAACGGACCGGCGCTGACGCTGAACGGCTCCGGCGTACGCAAGAAGTTCTTCATGAGCGTCTATGTCGGCGCGCTCTACCTGCCCGCGAAGGCCGTGACTCCCCAGGAGGTGTTCGCCCAGCCCGGGCCGAAGCGCATGTTGCTGCACTTCGTGTACGACGAACTGAGCGCCCAAAAACTGGTGGACGCCTGGAACGAGGGGTTTGCGGCCAACACCAGCGACGCCGAACTTGCGGCGTTGCGCACGCGCATCGGTCAATTCAACGCGCTCTTCGTCACCACCCGGAAGGGCGATGTCATCGCGCTCGACTACCTGCCGGGCGAGGGCACGCGCGTGAGTCACAACGGCCAGGCCAAGGGCACGATCCCGGGCGAGGATTTCAACAAGGCGCTGCTCAAGATCTGGCTGGGTGACAAGCCCGTGACCGAGGAGCTTAAAAAGGCACTGCTCGGCGGCTGATTTTTTCTCCTTCCCCCTTCAAGGGGGAAGGTTGGGATGGGGGTGAGATGCGTCAGCTTATGCCTGCCGTTCACGCTTCGACCCCCACCCTTGCCCTCCCCCTTCCAGGGGGAGGGAAATACTTTTTGCGACCGTCGCACAGAGCCTGCCCCCGCGAAGGCGGGGGTCGAACCTCAGTGAGTCCCCCGGCTGAGCCGGGGGTTTACCTTTGTGAATTAACCGCCAAGGACGCCAAGGCGGGAACCCAAGAAAATCGTCATTCTTGGCGTTCTTGGCGGTTCAAGATGGATTTATCAGGCGATCGCGCGGCTGGCACTGCTCGCCGCCACGCCCTGCTTGACCGGCGCGCGCATGTCGGCGAGCACCGCCTCGAGCGCGCCCAGGCAGTACAGCACGTTCTTCAGGTTGGCGCCGTAACCCATCAGGCCGATGCGCCAGATCTTGCCGGCGAGCGCGCCGAGGCCGGCGCCGATTTCGAGGTTGTAGTCCTGCAATAGCCGTGCGCGCACTTCGGCCTCGTCCACACCCGCCGGCACGGTAACGGCGTTCAACTGCGGCAGGCGATGTTTTTCCGCTACGTAGAAGCCGAGGCCCATGGCCTCGATGCCGGCGCGCAACGCGAGGTGATACTTTTGGTGACGCGCCCAGGAATTTTCCAGGCCCTCCTCCTGCAACATCACCAGCGCCTCGTGCAGGCCGTATAACGGGTTGATCGGTGCGGTGTGATGATAGGCGCGTTTGCCGCTGCCCCAGTAACCCATCACCAGATTCAAATCCAGAAACCAGCTCTGCACCTTGGACTTGCGATTCCTTATCTTGTCGGCGGCACGCTCATTGATGCTCACCGGCGACAGCCCGGGCGTGCACGACAGGCACTTCTGCGATCCGGAATACACGGCGTCGATGCCCCATTCGTCGAGCTTGAGCGGCGTGCCGCCGAGCGAGGTCACGGCATCGACGATCGTGAGACAACCGTGCTTGCTGGCCAGCGCGGCCAGTGTTTTGGCGTCGGACTGAACGCCGGTCGAGGTCTCGGCGTGCACGAACGCGACGATCTTGGCGTCGGCATGAGCCTTGAGCGCGCGCTCCAGTTTGTCGGGATCGATCGGCGTGCCCCAGGCGTCCTCGACCATCACCGCCACACCGCCGGTGCGCTCGACGTTTTCCTTCATGCGACCGCCGAACACGCCGTTCTGGCAGACGATCACCTTGTCACCCGGTTCGACCAGGTTCACGAAACAAGTCTCCATGCCGGCCGAACCGGGCGCGGAAACGGCGATGGTGAGCGCGTTCGTGGTTTGAAAGGCGTACTGCAGCATCGCCTTGACCTCGTCCATCATCGCCACGAACGCCGGATCGAGATGACCGATGGTCGGACGGCTCATGGCCGCGAGCACGCGCGGATGCACGTCCGAAGGGCCTGGCCCCATGAGCGTGCGCAGCGGCGGAACAAACGATTGGATCGTCATGAAAACCCCTATGTTTAGCGAGCGAATTGGCGACGCGGACGCGACAGTATACGTGCAGAAAAATCCCGCGAGCAACCGCCGCGCCCGGTGTGCTGCCACCCGCGAATCGTGTATCGTGGCCGCGCCCAAACAATAACCCTTCGAGCAGAGGGAATTAAAAAAATGTTGCATGCAAACCACGCTGGCTGATTTCATTCGCACCACCGCCAGCGGCCGCGAGGCCGAGGCGATTCTGCGTAGCTGCGTGCACTGCGGCTTTTGCAACGCCACCTGCCCGACCTACCAGTTGCTGGGCGACGAGCTCGACGGTCCGCGCGGGCGCATCTATCTCATCAAACAGCTGCTCGAAGGCGCGGCCGTCACCCGCCACACCCTCGCCCACCTCGACCGCTGCCTGACTTGCCGGAACTGCGAGACTACCTGTCCCTCGGGCGTCCGTTATGGGCGGCTGCTCGACATCGGGCGCGAGCTGATCGAGGCCAAGGTCGAGCGCCCACCGGCCGACCGGCTGGCGCGCTGGCTGCTGCGAAAGATCATCCCCTATCCCGCGCGCTTCACGCCGCTGCTGCGCCTCGGGCAAGTTCTGCGGCCGCTGCTGCCCGCCGGCCTCGAGCGTCGCATACCGGCGTATCAACCCGCGGCCGACCGGCCGGCGGCGCGCCAGGCGCGCACGATGTTGCTATTGGAAGGCTGCGCGCAGCCGGCGATCGCCCCCGCCATCAACAGCGCCGCCGCGCGCGTGCTGGACAAGCTCGGCGTTTCGTTGCTGACCGCGCCCGGTGCCGGTTGCTGCGGCGCGCTCTGCCACCACACCTCCGGGGTGAACGAGGGACTCGATTTCGCGCGCCGCAACATCGACGCCTGGTGGCCGCATGTCGAGACCGGCGTTGAGGCGATCGTCGCGACCGCGAGCGGCTGCGGGGTGCACGTCAAGGACTACGGACAACTACTCAAGCACGACCCTGTCTATGCGGACAAGGCCGGGCGAGTGTCGGATCTCACTAAAGACATCGGCGAGGTGCTGGCGAGAGAGGATTTATCGAGACTCAAGACCAACGTACGGCCAACGCTCAAGGTCGCCTTCCAATCGCCCTGCACCCTGCAACACGGCCAACGACTGAACGGAGTGGTTGAGGCGATTCTGGCCGACCTCGGTTTCGAGCTGACGACGGTGCCGGAGCCGCATTCCTGTTGCGGCTCGGCCGGCAGCTATGCGCTGTTGCAGCCGGAACTCTCGCGGCGGTTGCGGGAACGAAAGCTCGCTGCGCTCGCAAGCGGAAGGCCGGATGTCATCGTGACCGCAAACATCGGCTGCCTGACCCAATTGCAGCAATCGGCGGGAACGCCGGTGCGGCACTGGGTGGAATTGCTCGCCGACTAGCGACTCGCCGTCAGGCGCGCCCGGCCTTGAGCAGATCGCGAATCTCCGCGAGCAGCTCCTGCTCGCGGCTGGGCGGCGGCGTGGCCTCGCCCTTCTTGGTCTTCATCACCCAGCCGAGAAACTTGACGATGAACAGGAACACCGCCAGCGCCACGACCAGAAAATTCACCACCTCGCCGAGAAACAGCCCGTAGGGAATCTCCTGACCAATAATGACCAGCTTCCATCCCAGATAGCCCTGCTCGCCGGGCAGGAGCAGGCCGAGCACCGGCATGATCAAGTGCTTGACCAGCGACTCGATGATCTTGCCGAACGCCGCGCCGATGATCACGCCGACGGCGAGATCGATGACATTGCCTTTCAGGGCGAATTTCTTGAACTCTTCGATCAGGCTGAACGATGTCTCCAGGGGTTTCATTCACGATCTCCCGGTTATCAGGTTTGTTGGTCGGGTAATTTTACCGCCAGACCCTCAAGAAACCATCGCTCGATTCAGAATAGCGTGCGGATCGAATGCTTGTTTCAGGTTGCGGTGCAGCGGAACAAGCTCGGGCGCCAAGGCAGCGGGGCCGGGGCCGGTCCCACGCCCTTCGGCGGCGCCAACCATGGCGGCATGGCCGCCGACCTGTTCGGCGGCATCGTGGATCTCGGCGGCGGGTGCCTGGGTCTTGATCCAGCGCTGTCCGCCGCCCCAGTCGATCAGCCACTTGCCGGGTAGCTTCAGCGGCGGCACGGCGGGCGGCACCGAGAGCCGCCAGAGCGGCGCGTCGTCCCGGAAAAATCCGCGGCGGTGCTCGCGCAGTTCGCGCCAGAATTCCTCGCCTTTCTCCACGACCTCGCCGCCCAATTTGGCATGCGCGGCCTGAACGGCCTGGGCGGCGCCGGACAGGCGGATGGCCAGCGTATCGCCGGAGTGGCTGGCGGCCGACAGCGGCAGCGGCCGGCCGGCCCAGGTGTTCATGGCGACGATCGCCCGGTCGGCGGGCAGCTCGAACATCAGGGTGATTTCGCTGGCCGGTTTCGGCAACACCTTGAGCGACACCTCCAGCAGCACCCCGAGCGTGCCAAGCGCGCCGACCATCAGGCGCGAGAGGTCGTAGCCGGCGACGTTTTTCATCACCTGCCCGCCGAACGCGAGTATTTCACCGCAGCCGTTGATCATCTTCACGCCCAGCACGTGATCGCGCGCCGCCCCGGCATACGGCCGGCGCGGCCCGGACAACCCGCAGGCGATAGTGCCGCCGAGTGTCGCGTCCGCGCCGAAATGCGGCGGCTCGAAGGCCAACATCTGGTTGTGTTCGGCGAGGCGCGCCTCGATCTCGGCCAGCGGCGTGCCGGCGCGCGCGCTAACCACGAGTTCGGTCGGTTCGTAGCTTACGATGCCACGGTGGCCGGTGACATCGAGCGGTTCGCCGCCAAGGTCGCCGATAAAAAAGCGCTTCGTGCCGTTGCCGTGAATGGCGAGCGGTTTATTGCGTTCCGCCGCCTCGCGGACGGTTTCGGCAAGCGTTATCGAAATGTCAGTGTTGTTCATTTAACGGTTTTAACCGGGAAAAATGTTTTCTCTGCGTCTTTGCGCCTCTGCGTTAAAAAATCATACAAACTCTCCCTTCATGATCTATTTTCAGAATCTTTCGATACCCGGAAACGCCAGCTTGCCGCCGTGCACGTGCATGCGCCCGAACTCGGCACAGCGCGCCAGCGTCGGCACCGCCTTGCCGGGATTGAGCAGGCCGTGCGGGTCAAATGCCCGTTTCACGGCGTGGAACTGGGCCAGCTCGGCGCTCCCGAACTGTGCGCACATCTGGTCGATCTTCTCGACGCCGACGCCGTGCTCGCCGGTGATGGTGCCGCCGGCCGCGATGCACAACTCCAGGATCTTGCCGCCCAATTCCTCGGTGCGCGTCAGGTCCCCGGGCTTGTTGGCGTCGTAAAGTATCAACGGGTGCAGGTTGCCGTCACCGGCGTGAAAGACGTTGGCGACCGGCAGGCCGTATTCGCGCGACAGCGCGCTGATTTGCGCCAACACGCCGGCCAGATGTTTCCGCGGGATGGTGCCGTCCATGCAGTAGTAATCCGGCGCCAGCCGGCCGACCGCCGGAAACGCCGCCTTGCGCCCGGCCCACATTTTCAAGCGCTCGGCCTCGTCCCGGGCGGTGCGCACCTCGGTGGCGCCGTGTTCGAGCAACAGCTCGCGCACCCGCAAAATGCCGTCAGAGACTTCCTCGTTGGTGCCGTCGAGCTCGCACAATAGAATCGCCGCCGCCCCGACCGGGTAACCGGCGTGCACGAAGTCCTCGGCGGCACGGATCGCCAGCCGGTCCATCATCTCCAGGCCGGCCGGAATAATGCCGGCGGCGATGATCGCGGCCACCGCCCCGCCGGCGTTTTCGAGGTCGTCGAACGCCGCCAGCATCACCTGGGCGCGTTCCGGCCGGGGGAGAAGTTTGACGGTGATCTCGACGATCACGCCGAGCATGCCTTCCGAACCGGTCAGGAGCGCGAGCAGATCGTAGCCCGGGGCGTCGAGGGTCTTGCCGCCCAGTCGGATCAACTCGCCGTCGCTGGTGAGAAACTTGAGTCCCAGGACGTTGTGCACCGTAAGCCCGTATTTCAGACAATGCACGCCGCCGGCGTTTTCGGCGACATTGCCGCCGATCGAGCAGGCGATCTGCGAGCTTGGGTCGGGCGCGTAATACAGACCGTGGGGGGCGGCCGCCTCGGAGATCGCCAGATTGCGCACGCCGGGCTCGACCGTGGCGGTGCAGTTCAAAACGTCGATTTCCATGATGCGGTTGAGTCTGGCGAGACTCAACAGCACGCCTTCGCTGTGCGGCAACGCGCCGCCGGAAAGCCCGGTGCCGGCGCCGCGCGCCACCACCGGAACTCGGTGGTGCGCGCAGAGTTTAAGGGTCTGCGCCACCTGTTCGACGGTTTCGGGCATGACCACCAGCCCGGGCACGCGCCGGTAGGCCGAGAGCCCGTCGCATTCGTACGGGCGCAGCTCCTCGTCGGCGGTCAGCAGCGCGGCCGCCGGCAAGAACGCGCGCAGCTTCGGGACCAGGAATTCGCGCAGGCCAGCGGGTGTGAAAGAATGAACGACGTTCACGGCCTAACAGCCCCTAAAAATGAAAGCCACCGCCAAGACGGCAAGATGGAAATTTTCAATGCACAGCCTTTCTTGGCGGCCTTGGCGGTTCAGGACCATCGTTCTACTGCTGCCGCTTCATGATTTCGTTCATGTTGATGCCCGGCATCCCCGCCGGCATGCCGGGCATGATGATGTCGCCCGGCTTCATGCCCGGCTTGCACGGCCCGGTCCACTTCGCCTCGATGAGCATATTCGCCTCCTTCATGCCCATCATCGGCGGCTCATAGGTGGTGTGGATGTCGGCGCGGTAATCCGAGTCGAACTTGCCGGCGAACACCATTTCGCTGGTCGCGACGGTCTGACCGAACTTGCAGACCGAGTGGATGACCAGCCGGTTGCCGTCGCGCCGCAGGTCCTTCTGGGTGCATTGGCTCTCGCCCTTGGCCGACTGGCGCATGAGATCGTCGGTCTTTTCGTCGATGCAGTGCTGGGCCGCCGGACGGGTCGTCGGTTGCCGGTCCTTCATGGTCGTCTTGATTTCCCACAGCCCGGACTTGCGCTTGGGCATGTCGATGGCCGGGGCCGCGACAGCCGTGACAGTGAAATCCGCCGTCAACACGGCGGCGGCGAGGGAAAGGGTAATCCGGCTGGGTTTCATGGTCGGTTCTCCGCCGTCGATGGGGGTAAGGCTGTTATCGCTTCGCGAAAAGTCTAACACCGCTCACTCGGCGAAAGCACGCACCGCCCCGAGGATTTATGGCGTTATCGGACCTGCCTGCGGGAGGTGGACCGGGATTCGGCATGGCATCCATCGTCCCCGACGGTTACACTGTAAAACAGCCCGGCGGTCGTGCCGCCGCGGCCTTCCCCATGCAAACCGCGCGCGATCTCTTTTCCTACCGTAAGTTCTGGGCCAAACGCTTCGGGCCGGCGCCGTTCCTGCCGATGACGCGCGCCGAGATGGAGGCGCTCGGCTGGGATTCCTGCGACATCGTCCTGGTCACCGGCGACGCCTACGTGGACCACCCGAGTTTCGGCATGGCGCTCATCGGGCGGGTGCTCGAGGCCCAGGGCTTTCGCGTCGGCATTCTCGCCCAACCCGACTGGAAAAGCGCCGAGGCCTTCCGGGCGCTCGGCCGGCCGAACCTGTTCTTCGGCATCACCGCCGGCAACATGGATTCGATGGTCAATCGCTACACCGCCGACCGGCGCATGCGCTCGGACGACGCCTACACGCCGGGCGGCGCGGGCGGCAAGCGCCCGGATCGCTCGGTGATCGTCTACGCGCAGCGGGCGCGCGAGGCGTTCGGCGACGTGCCGATCGTCATCGGCGGTATCGAGGCATCGCTGCGGCGCATCGCCCATTTCGATTATTGGTCGGAGAAGGTGCGGCGCTCGCTGTTGCTCGACGCCAAGGCCGACTTGTTGGTGTACGGCAATGCCGAGCGCCAGATCAGCGAGATCGCCCATCGCCTCGCCGCCAGGGAGCCGATCAGCGCCATCACCGATGTGCGCGGTACCGCGTTTGTCCGCGACCGGCTGCCCGAGGGCTGGAGCGAAATCGACTCGACGCATCTCGACACGCCCGGATCGCTCGCTCCGCCCGCCAATCCCTATGCCCCGGAACAGGAGCGGCGCCCCGCCGCGGGCTCCGCGCCGGCCGCGAACCGGGTGCAGTTTCATCGGCGCGTACCGCGGCTCGACCCGGAACGTACCGTGATCCGCCTGCCGTCGTATGACGACGTGGCGGCCGACCCGGTGCTCTACGCCCATGCCTCGCGCATCCTGCACATGGAATCGAATCCCGGCAATGCCCGCGCGCTGGTACAGCGCCACGGCGATCGCGACCTGTGGCTGAACCCCCCGCCGCTGCCGCTCGCCACCAAGGAAATGGATGCGATCTACGAGCTGCCCTATCGGCGCGTGCCGCATCCCGTCTACGGCAAGGAAAGGATTCCGGCCTACGAGATGATCCGTTTCTCGATCACCATTCAGCGCGGCTGTTTCGGCGGCTGCACGTTCTGTTCGATCACCGAGCACGAGGGCCGCATCATCCAGAACCGCTCGGAGGACTCGGTCATCCGCGAGATCGAAACCGTGCGCGACGACATGCCCGGCTTCACCGGCGTGATCTCCGATCTCGGCGGGCCGACCGCCAACATGTACCGCATCGCCTGCAAGTTGCGCGCGATCGAGTCGGCCTGCCGCCGGCCGTCGTGCGTCTATCCGGGAATTTGCCACAACCTCGATACCGACCACGGCGCGCTCATCCATCTCTATCGGCGGGCGCGCGCCCTGCCGGGCATCAAGAAGGTGTTGATCGGCTCGGGGGTGCGCTACGACCTGGCCATCGAATCGCCGGAGTACGTCAAGGAACTGGTCACGCACCACGTCGGCGGCTACCTGAAGATCGCCCCCGAGCACCTGCGCGAGGGCCCGCTGTCCAAGATGATGAAGCCCGGGATGGGCGCGTATTACAAGTTCAAGGAGCTGTTCGACAAATTCTCGAAAGAGGCCGGCAAGGAGCAATACCTCATCCCCTACTTCATCGCCGCCCATCCCGGCACCACCGACGAGGATATGCTCGAACTGGCGATGTGGCTCAAGCAAAACGGTTTTCGCGCCGATCAGGTGCAGGCGTTCCTGCCGGGCCCGATGGCGGTCGCCACCGCCATGTACCACAGCGGCAAGAACCCGCTGCGCAAGGTCACGGCCACGAGCGAGGACGTGTATATCCCGAAGGGGCTGAAGCAACGCCGCCTGCACAAGGCGTTCCTGCGCTACCACGATCCCGACAACTGGCCGATGCTGCGCGCCGCGCTGCGGCGCATGGGCCGCGGCGATTTGATCGGCAACGCCAGACACCAACTGATCCCGTCCTACCAGCCGCCCGGCACCGGGCTAGCGCACAAAACTCCGCGCCAGGGAAAACGATTCAAAACCCGGCACACCGGCCTGCCGCGCGTCAACTCGCCGAAAGCCTCCAAGCGCCCGGCGCGCAACCAGCGACCCGGCAGCCCGACCGGTGCCGGCAAGCGCGGATAACTGAAAACGCCGGCGCTCAGCCGCCGGTCATGTAGGCCGTTGGGATGTTACAACCCGAGCTGCTTTTCGAGATCGCTCTGATCCTTCTTGAATTGCTGCTGACGCTTGCCCTCGTCCTGGCGCTGCTTTGCTTGTGTGCGCTTCTTGAGTTCCTCGGCCTCGGCCTGCAGACCGGCGATTTCATAGTATTCGGCCGCCACCTCGCCCTCGCCCTTGCGCGCATGTGCGTCGCCCAGGGTCTTGGCCTTGTCGCGGACTGTCTTGATTTTCTGCGGCTTGTCCGCGAACTGGTAGTAGGCGATGGCCTGCCGGAGCAGGTGACGCGTGGTCTCGGCCGCGAGCGTATCGCCGCGTTTCTCGGCGCGCTCGGCGGCCTTGCGGTTCTCCGGCGCCTCCAGGTAGTGGAGCCATTCTTTGGCCTTGGACAAATCGGCGAGCGAATCGCGGGTCGCGGCAAAACGCTTTTCTTCGGCGGCGAGCGCCTGCGCCGCGTGCTTCGCAGCCAGGTCGCGCAACTCCTTTATCTGCGCGGCTGCGCCGCGACGCTTGAAGTAATCGAAGGCACCGCCGAACATCGAGCGGTCGTCCGGTTTGGCCTGGACACGCTTCATCATCACCCGGTCCGCGTCGGCGGTATTGCCCGTGCCGTCGAACCACGTGAACGCCTCCTTGAGCCGGCCGTTCTTTTCCTCCTCGTCGCCGATCTGCTTACCGATCCTGCGATTCAGGGCGCGCAACCGCTGATCGCCGTTGCCGCTCAAACAGTCGGTTTCGATCTTCGACGCGCTCGCGCTGGCCGCGCGCGCGTTGCCCGCGTTCGCGCTCCGCTCGGCCTCGGCGAGCAACGCCTCGGCCCGTTTCTGGTCCTGCGCGCTCGGGCAGAGCGAGTCGGCAAGGACGGCCGGCGCGGCGGCCAACAACAGTGAAAAAACCAGCGCCCTTTTATTTGTCATAGATTCGCTCTCCTTTCTGCAAGCGTCGGGCTATTCGCGGATAGCCGGACTACTTGCGAGAACCCATGCCCCCGAGCCCCATCATGCCGCCCATGTCCATCTTTGTGTAACCGGCGGGGATTTCGAACAGCGCGGGTTCCTGGCGGCCGACCTTGAGATTGGTGAGGTCCATCTTTACGCGCATCTTGCTGCTCTTGTCCACCGCGATGACATCGGTCTTGACGCCGATCCCGTCCCGGGTGGTCCACATGAAGCCGCCCATCTTGGCACCCTTGGAGTCGGTCATGATGACCTTGTACTTGGTCGTACTCACGCCATTCACCGTTTCCGGCCCAACTGTGGTCTGCTCGATCTTGTAGCCGGAGAGATCGTCCTGCGTGCGCTTCTGGTCGGGGTTCATTTCCATGTACATCTTCTGCTCGGGCATCAGCATCCATATGACCTTCTTGTCGTGGCGCTGAATCGTGATTATCTTCTCGCCACCTTGGATCATTTCGCGTCGCTCCCGGGTCGGGGTGGAATACACGCGTCCTTTCATCGAACCCTCGGCCGTCTCCATCGTCGAATCGGCGGAATACTCGACCTGCGGCCTCTGGGGTTGCTGCGAAAATGCCGCGTTGTTGGCCAACAGCAGCACTGCGGCGACCAGAAATAATCTCGTTCTCATCGGTCCATCTCCTTCATTTTATCGTCAGGCGATCATGCTATCCGTTTACCGATCCGACCGTCAAATGTTACGCATCGTCTCGCTCCGCCCCCAGGGTGGCCGAAATGCGCACCCGACCCAACGGATTGTTTTGTCGGATGAACGGGTTAGCCGTGAGTGGACAATCTTTGTCATCCTTACGCAACAGCAATGCGCAGGACGTGGAACTGCGATTTTCCTCGCAAGGCGGTTGTCACGCGAAGAAGATCGCGATCTAATTCAGGTTTCTCCGCAACCCTTCGGCCTTTCACCGCTCAATAAGGAGCTCACACTGACATGCCGATACAACCATTGCACCTTTCCCATATCGCCAAGGGATTGCTGATCGGTGGAACACTGGCGGCCAGTCTGGCTGCGCTGGCAACCGCCGTCGCCGCTCAAGAACTGCCGAGTTTCCGCAAGGGGATTTGGGAATTCAATCGGACCGTCGACAGCGGCGCCGGCAAGCCGCAAACGCTCACGACCAAGAAGTGCGCCAGTCCGACCGACGACATGCGGAAGCAGAACGAGATGCTCGCGAAAGCCGGCTGCAAGTTCTCCCCAGCCACCAAGAGCGGGGCTTCCTACAGCTTCAGCTCGCAGTGCACCGTCAACGGCGTCTCGGCCCAGTCGAAGAGCGTGATCACGGTTGA